>JAEDNQ010000013.1 GCA_016302435.1 Bacteroidaceae bacterium | reverse complement strand
CCGATGGCGGTGAACTCCAGCTCATAAATAGCTGAGTCCACCGCCATCAGTGTATCTGTAGTGGGACAGCTCTGCTTCTCTGGCTGTAGGTGGAAATTATAGCCCCCCCCTGTAACGATAAGGTCAATGGGAAAAAACAAAAGCAATTCTCATACACCATGAGGATTGCTTTTTTACGTTTCCAATCATGAGGAGCGCATCAGAACTGGAAATAGATGAATGGCTGGACATCGCTTGACTTGATCTGGATGACGATGTAGATGACGATGACGATGAGCAGGGCTTGAAGTATGAGGGGAAGTTTTGTGATGAGGCGGTGGAGCCTGTCGAAGAGTGAGGAGGGGAGGAAATGGAGCAGGTAGCCCAGAAGCATGAGGCTGCCGACGGCTTTGTAGGATGTGCACCACTGCAGGAATATCTGTGGCTGAAACTTGTGGAGTATCTGGTCGAATACCTGTTGGGCGATGTCGAAGGATGGAGCGCGGAAGAGTACCCAGCATGCTGCTACGAGATGGAAGGTGAGGAGGCCGCCGAGGAAGATAATGGGGTAGGTGTGCCAGGGGCGTGGTGTGGGTGTTTCGCCCTTGCGGGGCAGATAGCTGATGGGGCTGAGGACGGGGCAGATGGACTTCCATATCTTGTCGACACAGAGGAAGAGTCCGTGCAGTCCGCCCCAGAGGATGAAGTTGAGGGAGGCTCCGTGCCAAAGTCCGCCAAGGAGCATCGTCATGAGCAGATTGAAGTACTGGCGAAGTTTGCCGTGGCGGTTGCCTCCAAGGCTGATGTAGAGGTAGTCTTTGAGCCATGAGGATAGGCTGATGTGCCATCGGCGCCAGAACTCTGTGATGGACGAGGACTTGTAGGGGTTGTCGAAGTTCTTGGGAAATTCAAATCCGAGCAGCAGGGCTATGCCTATCGCCATGTCGGAGTAGCCTGAGAAGTCGCAGTATATCTGCAGCGTGTAGCCATAGACGGCAAGCAGGTTCTCAAGTCCGCTGTAGAGGTCGGGCTGGTCGAAGATGCGCTCTACGAAGTTGACACTGATGTAGTCGCTGATGACGGCTTTCTTGAAGAGGCCTGCAATGATGCAGAAGACACCCTTGCCGAACATGTCGGAGGTCACCATGAGGGGACGGCGTATCTGGGGAATGAAGTCGCGGGCTCTGACTATAGGACCTGCTACAAGCTGTGGGAAGAAGCTGACGTAGAAGGCATAGTCGAGGAGACGGGAGAGGGGGCGTATGTTGCCGCGGTAGACATCGATGGTGTAGCTCAGCGACTGGAAGGTGAAGAATGATATGCCGACAGGAAGGAATATGTCGCGTGGCTGCCATGCCACTCCCTGAAGAAAGCTGCCCGAGATGGATGCTGGCACGTGGATGCCGTTGGCTGCAAGGGCTGTGCAGATGGTCTCGCCAAGGAAGTTGGTGTACTTGAAGAACACCAGCAGGCCGAGGTCGATGATGAGGGATAGGGCTACCAAGGTCTTTGCCAGACCGCCTTTCTCCTTCAGCCCGCCTATGGCGCGAGCTATGTAGTAGTCGCACACGGTGACGAGGGCTAAGAGCCAGAAGAACATGCCGCTGCTCTTGTAGTAGAAATAGTAGGAGAAGAGGGTGACGAAGAGGATGCGCAGTGTGTCGGCCTTGCCGAGCATGTTGTATATCAGTGTGAAACCGAGAAAGAGAAAGAGGAATATGCCAGAGGAGAAAATCATGGGCGAGTCTGGCATGTACTGCAGTTGCTCTAATACTCTTGAGAATTCTATGTCAAACATGGGTGTTGATGGGGGGGTGCTTAAAGGGTGGATTGGATTCCTTGGATGTATATGTGGGGAAGAGTAAGTGTGGTATCTGAAGTATGGGAAGTGGGGCTCAGAACCCTTGAACGGACTTGTATGGTTGCTGTTCGCGAGGAGTGGGCTCGTGCATCATGCGTGTCTGGCTTCCTGATACGGCTGTCTCTGTGTAAGCCTTGTGGATGGCTTCGCCCAGCATCTTGCCTTGGAGAGCGTAGCCGGAGGCGAGGAAATGGATGGCGTCTGTGTTCATCAGGCCTGAGTTGAGCCAGTTGGTGCATGCTGACTTGTCGCCGCCACCTATGGTGTAGATGTCCCAGACGGCCATCTTATGTGACTGGCAGAATTTCACTATGCTGCGTGCCACTCGGCCTGTGTTGGCATTTGGGGTGCGCGATGTGGTGTAGGTGCGTCGTCTGCCTCTTGACCTGACGGTGGTGCGTCGGGAGATGAAGCTGCCTGGAGGCGTGGTGAAGAGGAACTCCACTCCGGGACATTTCTCTCGGATGCGGTCGGTGAGAGTGAGCATGGACTGTGAGTGCACGCTCTCGTTGATGGCAGAGCCGTGGGCTTCGTTGGTGCCGAAGGATATGATGACGAGGTCTGGCTTCTGGGCTGCCACACGGGCTATCATGTCCTGCTCGTAGAAGCGTTTTGCCCAGGCTCCGTTGATGCCGTAGTGTGTATATTCGAGATGGGGAAAGAAATTTTTCAGCGTTTTGCCTGTAGTGTTTGGATATATGTTGCCCCTCACGTGCGAGTCGCCTATCTGCATCACCTTGACAGTCTTGCCTTGCTTTATCTTCAAGAAAAACTTGGACATGTGAATCTCTCCCTCTATCTTGTTGGTCTGCGTATTGCGGAAGTTAGAGGGAAAGGGTGTGCCTATGGATTGTGCTCTGGCTGGTGTGGCGAGAGTCAGAAGGAGGTGGGTGAGAAGTGTTGCTATGAGATGTATGAGTGTGTTATTGCGTCCTGTTGTCATAATTTGTCTTTCCGTTCATGAGCACATCGAAGAGGAGACCTGCTATGTGGCGTCCGCCGACGAAGTTGATGTGTGTGTAGTCCAGATTGGCTTGTTTCTTTTCTGCCATGCGGGCTATGCTGCCGTCGCCGCCCATAGCTTCATAGAGATTCCAGAAGGCTACGCGGTGGTCGCTTGCCATCTTGCGTTCGTAGGAGATGAGTTCTCTCACACCGTCCATAGTGTGCAGTTCTCCGTCGGACCCTCTCATGTCTCTGTCGCTCATGCTGACGACGAGGATGCTGGCCTTGGGGTGGGCTGCCTTGAGGTGGTTAATGACTTCTCCCATCTGGCGGGCGTATGTGCCGTAGTCTTTCTGTTTGGCACTGGCTACGTTGAGTCCGAAGTGGATGATGATGAGGTCATAGGGACGTAGGGAGGCGAAGCTGCGGAGTGTGGCCTGCGGTATCTTGCCAAGATGTTGTCCGCCGCTGCCGCGCATGCTGAAGTTGTCGAGGACGATGCCGTGGTGGCCGTCGAGCGCTACTCCGTAGAAGCGTGAGCCTGCTCCGCCCTTGACGGTCATGGTGAGGCTGTGCATGCGTTTGGACAATGTGCGTGACATGATGTTGCCTGCTCCCTGTTGCTCAGGAAGGATGGCATGGGTCACTGTCTTGTAGCTTACGGTAGAATCGGAGTCGACCACTTCAACTGTCTCCTCGTATGTAGGAGTCTGCTGTGCCTCTCCGTTGGTGAAGAGTGTCTCAGCCTTGTCTCTGTTGGCTGTGCAGCGGATGTTGAGGCCTGCGCCAGGGGTGAAGAAGACTGTGGCCACGTCGGCTGAGTCGAGCAGGGCAGGGTAGTTGCTCTTTTGGCATGTCACTTCGAATGAGGCCGAGTCGTAGGGTATGAAGTAGCTGCCTGCTATGCCCTGTGATGTGGCATTAAAGCCCTTGCCCCTTTCGTTGGCATGGTAGGATCTCCATCCATGGCACTTGGTGGACACTGTGCGGCGGAAGTCGGCGGAGACACAGTTTATCTCTATGAATCCTGCTCCCTTGCCTCCGTAGCGTTTCTGCAGCATGGCGCGCAGGTCCATGGTGAGGATGTCTCCTTCGATATATGAGTCGCCGAAGTAGGCTATGTTGACATTGCGATGGCTGGCCTCGTTGAGAGCTGAGTAGAAGTGGTCCATCTCTCTGTGGATGCCTGCTGTGTCGGCAAAGTCTTCAATGGCTACCATGCCGTCTGGCACGGAGTCGACGTATACCACCTTTTTCACCTCGATGGCAGCCGAATCAATCTTCTGCTCTACAAATCCTTCGATGGAGTCGGCTCGCACTTCTGCTATGACTTTTCCTTCCTTGTTGCGTTGCTGTATGTCACTCATGATGTTGACGCGCCTGAGGTCTGTGCCGTTGATGGTAGTGCGCGGCAGATAGAACATGGCTGTCAACATGCTGAAGACTATCAGCGTGAGGAAGAATGTGTTCCATTTCCTGTTCTTCATTTCTTTAATAAACAAATCTTAATACCTTCTGTTATCTTATTTGGACTGATTCTTGTCAGAGTCTACCTTGCTGGAGTCTTCCTTGTTAGATTCTTCCTTGCTGGAGTCTTCCTTGTTAGATTCTTCCTTGCTGGAGTCTTCCTTGCTGGAGTCTTTCTTGTTAGATTCTTCCTTGCTGGAGTCTTCCTTGCCGGGCGTATTGTTAGCCTCGTTGAGTTCAGGGTAGGAGATGCGTGTATGGTAGATGGTCTTCAGTTTTTCCTTCAGTATGGACTTGGCGATGGCTATGTCTTTGAAGGTGATGGAGCATTCGCTATAGCATCCGTCGACCATCTGTCCGTCGATGATTTTGTCTACGAGGGCGTTGATGCTGTCCTCTGTGTATTCGGGCAGTGAACGTGATGCTGCCTCGACGGCATCGCACATCATCAGTATGGCCTCTTCCTTCGAACTGGGGTTTGGCCCTGGGTATGTGAAAGCCGTTTCGTCTATCTCCTCATCGGGATGTTCGTTGCGGTAGGTTATATAGAAGTATTTGGCTTTTGAGTGGCCGTGGTGGGTTAGGATGAAGCGTTTTATGGCTTCGGGTATGTGGTTCTTCTCTGCCAGGTTGATGCCATTGTTGACATGTGCTATGATGACTTGAGCGCTTTTGAGGGCTGTGAGGTGCTTGTGGGGGGATATGCCGTTTTGGTTCTCGGTGAAGAATACGGGACGTTCCATCTTTCCTATGTCGTGGTAGAGGGCTCCTGTCCTGACAAGCTGTGCATTGCCTCCTATCTTTTTGGCTACTTCGGCACACAGGTTGGCTACCTGCATGGAGTGTTGGAAGGTGCCTGGCGCTACTTCGGTCATGCGTTGCAGCAGTGGGTTGCTGACGTTGCTGAGTTCTATGAGGGTGACATCGCTGGTGAAGCCGAAGAGTTTTTCGAGCATCCAGAGCAGGGGGTAGACGAATATGGTCAGCACGCTGTTGACCCCGAAGTAGAAGTACATGTTGTAGTCCATCTTCACGCCGTCTTCGTGGTAGAGGGAGTAGCCTGTGTAGAATAGTGAGTAGACGATGAAAAGAAGGAAGGCTGTGCGAAGTATCTGTGAACGTTCCGTCAGGGCTCGAAGCGAGTGTATGGCTGCCATGCCTGCCACTAACTGCAGCACGATGAACTCATAGCCGCTGGAGAGGGTGATGGACACCATCATGACCATGGCGCAGTGGATCATGAAGGCTGTGCGAGAGTCCATGAAGACGCGAATGATGATGGCCACGAAGCACAGTGGTATCATGTAGATGTTGAAAATCTTGTGCGACACCATGAAGGATGCGAGGATGCAGAACAGCACGGGGAGTGTGTATATGAGGGTGGCATTGCGTATGTTGTCGAAGTAGTCATCTCGATACAGCGTGAGGTAGACGGTTGTCAGCACAAAGATTATGAAGACGAAGACGGTCTGTCCTATGGTCTTGTAGGGGATGGTGGTGTCGCTGGTGTTGTGTCGCTCGAAGTCTTGCTCGTAGGAGCGCAGCTTGTCGTATATGTCTTCTGTCACCGTTTCGCCTCGGTCTACGATTTTTTCTCCTGCCTGCACAAAGCCGCTGTAGCCTGAGATGCCGCTGAGCTGGTCTTCGAGCTCTTCCTTAGACTTCATGTCGTCGGCATGGAGATTTTCCTGAATGTATTCGTTGATGTTGAATTTTTGCAGCACTATGCGCGAATACCTGTCTGTGTCTGAGGTCATGATGTAACGGTAGGCTGTGCGCAGGGTGAACACGTTGTTCAGTGATACAGACGTGGCTATATTGCCTTTGATGATGCGTATTCGCTTGTGATGCTTCTCGTCGGTGAGCTGCGTGTAGTCGTCGATGGACATCACACCTCTGGTATAGATGGTGTCAAGCAGGGAGGAGATATGCTTGACGTATTCCTGCGCATTCTCTCCGTGCCAAGCTTCCTCTTCGCTTGAGTGCAGTCGCTGCTGCATGGCTTCTCTCACCTTTGTGTCGTAGTAGTAGTATGGCTGGAAGTTACGCTCAGTGATGACTTGCTCTTTGTGCAGCAGTGAGTCGTTCTTGAGTATCGGAAACTTGGAGTTGGCTATCAGCAGGCCATAGTTCCATGGCTTGTTGAGCTCGTACTTATAGCCAAATTCATCGCCTCTGGGCATGAAATATACTACCAGTACTGTGGAAATGAGTACCAGAATGATTTTCAATGTCAGTCGGGATAAGTATATTCTTTTCTGTAGTCTGCTGGGTTTCACGATGTTCTGAGATTTTTGAGGTGGATGGCTGCTGTGGGGGTTATCGTTACTGACGTTATTATCGTTACTGACGTTATTATCGTTATTAACGTCATTATCGTTATTAACGTCATTATCGTTTCTAACGTTATTATCGTTATTATCGTTTCTAACGTTACTATCGTTTCTATAGCAAAGCACAGGTAGGGCTGTATGTGTCCTTTCCTGTGCTTGTGTGTGTTGTTACTCTGCGAGCAGGTATTGCTTGAAGTCTGCAAAGTGTCTTGTCATCGGTGTGCTTTGTTTTGTGCCTTGCATGAAGGCTTGGAGCTTGGCAGGAATGTCGATGCTCTTGCCGAGGATGCTGTCCACAGTGTCCTTGAACTTGGCTGGGTGGGCTGTCTCAAGGAAGATGCCTGTCTCTCCGGGCTCGAGACCTTCTTGCAGCGCTCTGAATCCGCAGGCTCCGTGGGGGTCGCATACATATCCTGTGGTGGCCTCTACTTGGCGGATGGTGTCTGCTATCTGTGAGTCGGCGTATGTGGCCCCGCTGATGTCGGCGCAGATGGCAGCATGGTCTTTGCCATAGAGGTCGTATATGCGGGCGAAATTGCTGGGGTCGCCTACGTCCATGGCATTGGCTATTGTCTGCACTGATGCCTTGGGCTCGTATTTGCCTGTCTGCAGGTATTTGAAGAATAT
Source organism: Bacteroidaceae bacterium (assembly GCA_016302435.1). Taxonomy (GTDB): domain Bacteria; phylum Bacteroidota; class Bacteroidia; order Bacteroidales; family Bacteroidaceae; genus Minthosoma. Next base: position 15,484 of record JAEDNQ010000013.1, on the reverse strand, counting down.
GTCGTTGGCGTTGTTTGCGGCTATGAAGCGTTTGATGGGCAGGCCCATCTTCTTGCCGAAGAGAGCAGAGCAGATATTGCCGAAGTTGCCAGAGGGCACGCATACTACGAGCTGGTCTGCCAGACCGAGTTTCTTCATCTGTGCGTAGGCATAGAAATAGTAGAATGACTGTGGGAGGAAACGTGCCACGTTGATGGAGTTGGCTGAGGTCAGGCGCATGTGGGCGTTGAGATCTGCATCCATGAATGCGCTCTTGACGAGTGCCTGGCAGTCGTCGAAGACTCCGTCGACCTCTACGGCTGTGATGTTTTGGCCGAGTGTGGTGAACTGGCACTCTTGTATAGGGCTTACTTTACCTTTTGGGTAGAGGACGTAGACGTGTATGCCGTCGACACCAAGGAAGCCGTTGGCAACGGCAGACCCCGTGTCGCCAGAGGTCGCCACGAGGACATTGACTTCTCCTTTGCCTTCTTTCTTGAGGAAATACTGGAGGAGGCGAGCCATGAAGCGTGCGCCTACATCTTTGAAGGCCAGTGTGGGACCGTGGAAGAGTTCGAGAGAGTAGATGCTGTCTGTGACTTTGACTGCTGGCACATCGAAGGACAGGGTGTCGTAGACAATGCGCTTGAGGTCCTCGGCTGGCACGTCTTCACCGAAGAACGCGTCAGCTACGGTGTATGCTATCTCCTGAAAGGAGAGGTTTTCTATGTTGTCGAAAAACTCTTTGGGCAGTGGCTTGATGTGCTCGGGCATGTAGAGACCTTTGTCTTCTGCCAAGCCTTTGACTACTGCCTTTTCGAGGGTGGCTATGGGAGCTTGTTGATTGGTGCTGTAGTATTTCATGTTGTTGTGTTTTTTTGTTTTCTAGAGTTTCTAGGGCTTCTAGAGCTTCTAAGGCTTCTAGAGTTTCTAGTGATTCTAAAAGTCCTATGAAGTCTTTGTCTTATTTAATCTCCATGAAGGCTTTGATGAAGCCGTCTTTTTCGAGGAGTCCGTAGCATCCTTGCTGGCATGAGTCTTCGTCGAAAGTCTGAACGCTGTCGGCACTGATGCCTGGGGCGTATATGAGGAAGGGTATAGGCTCTGCCGTGTGGGTGCGGTGGGCTACAGGGGTGGGATGGTCTGGCAGTACGGCTATGGCTACAGGTTCCATGTCGGCTGTGGGGGTATCTGCCACTCCCCAGTTTTTAACCTCTTCATATATCTTGGCTATGGCTCGGCTGTCGAGATTCTCGATGGTCTGTAGCTTCAGGTTGAGGTCACCGTCGTGGCCAGCTTCATCGGAAGCTTCAATGTGGAGGTATACGAAGTCATCGGTGCGGAGTGCGTCGATGGCGGCTTGTGCCTTGCCTTCGTAGTTTGTATCGTAGAGTCCTGTGGCGCCTTCCACGTTGATGACCCTCAGGCCTGCCAGTGAACCTATACCTCGGATGAGGTCTACGGCCGTGATGACGGCTCCATGTTTTATCTGCGGGAAGGTGGTTGTGAGCGGTGTCATGTGTGGTCGGTAGCCACCTGCCCATGGCCAGATGGAGTTGGCTGGGTCCTTGCCCTCAGATATGCGCTGCTTGTTGAGCGGATGGGTGGCGAGGAGGGACTGTGACTTGACGATGAGTATGTTGAGGAGCTCTGCTGTCTCGGTGGCGGAGAGTCTTGTCTTGTTGGTGTCTTTGGCTTCTGCCTCTGTGTCAGGCTTGACGAGGATGGGACGCCAGGGATGGAGCGGTACGTCATGGGGCGGTGTGCACTTGATGTGTTTGCTGCCTCCGTTGATGACGAGCAGGTGGCGGTATTGCACTCCTGTGTAGAAATGGACGATGTGGCCGTATCGCTCCACTATCTCCTTGTCCTCGGCGAGGTGTTGCTGAAGATATTTGATGAGTGTGTCGCCCTCTTCTGTCTCAAGTCGTCCGCATGAGTGGTTTTTTATGTGGTCGCCTTCGATGCAGATGATGTTGCAGCGGATGGCCATGTCGTCAGCTGCGAGCTCTACTCCTATGCTGGCTGCTTCGAGTGGGCCTCGACCTTCATACACTTCGTTTTGGTCGTAGCCGAGTATGCTGGAGTTTGCCACCTCTGAGCCTGGGTGGAATCCGTCTTGCACGGTCTTTAGCATGCCTGTTCGGCCTTTGGCGGCGAGCATGTCCATGTAGGGTGTGTGGGCATGCTGTAGGAGTGTCTTGCCGTCGAGTTGGGGGGTGTGCCAGTCGGCCATGCCGTCGCCGAGTATTATGATATGTTTCATCTTGTGTGTTGTTGTAGGAATGTGTAGTAATGGTAGGGCTGATATTATTCATGCCATCTACCTTTCTATCATTATGCCCTGCGCCTGTTAGATATTGGCTATTGACATGATGTCGGCAAATACACCAGCTGCTGTAACTGAGGCTCCAGCTCCGTAGCCTTGGATGAGCATAGGGTACTGGTTGTAGCGTTCAGTAGTGATGAGGATGATGTTGTTTGAACCTTCGAGGTCGTAGAAGGGGTGGTGCTCGTCTACAGTCTGCAATGAGACGGAACCTTTGCCATCTTCAAGTTTTGCCACGAAGCGCCATCTCTTGTGCTCTGCTTCTATCTTCTTTCGCTTTTCTTCAAAGTCGGCGTCGAGGTTAGGCAAATTCTTCCAGAAGTCGTCGAGCGAACCGTCGAAGTATGACTGTGGGATGAAGAGGTGCTTCTCCACGTCTTCTTGATTGAACTTGTAGCCTGCCTCACGTGAGAGTATGACGAGTTTGCGGATGACATCCTTGCCCGAAAGGTCGATGCGTGGGTCGGGCTCTGCATACCCTTCTTCTTTAGCGCGTCTGACTGTCTCGCTGAATGGTATGTCTTCTGAGATGGTGTTGAAGATGAAGTTGAGTGTGCCTGAGAGCACGGCTTCGAGCTTGAGTATCTTGTCTCCTGAGTTGATGAGGTCGTTGATGGTGTTGATGATGGGCAGACCTGCGCCGACGTTGGTCTCGAAGAGGTATTTCACGCCTCTCTTGCGCGCTGTGGCCTTGAGCTTGGCGTAGTTGTCGTAGTCGCTTGAGGCAGCGACCTTGTTGGCGGCAACGACAGATATGTTGTTGCTGAGGAAGTCTTCATAGAGGCCTGCCACGTCGGTGCTGGCTGTGCAGTCGACGAAGACGCTGTTGAAGATGTTCATGCCGATGACTTCTTCTTTCAGGCGGGTGAGGTCGCTGGCAGGAGCTTCTTTCACTCCCTGGCGGAGGCGGGCGATGCTGAATGCTCCGTCTTCTTCAAAGGCTGTGAGGTCTATGCCGTTGCGGTCGAAGAGGGCATTGTGGCCAGAGGCTATGCCTACGATATTGATTTGGAGGTTGCGCTCCTTCATGAGTTTCTGTCGTTGTCCTGCTATCTGTTCGAGGAGGCTGCCTCCTACGGTGCCAATGCCGCAGAGGAAGACGTTCAGAACCTGATATTCTGACAGAAAAAAGCTGTCGTGGATGACGTTGAGTGACTTGCGGAGGAGTTTGCGCTCCACGACGAAGGATATGTTGGTTTCGCTGGCTCCCTGTGCGCAGGCTATGACACTGATACCGTTGCGGCCGAGTGTGCCGAAGAGCTTGCCGGCGATGCCAGGGGTGTGCTTCATGTTCTCACCCACTATGGCTATGGTGGCGAGCTCGCGCTCGAGTGTCATCTTGTACATGGCTCCCATCTCTATCTCCTTGGCGAACTCTTCATTGAGCACTTCGCATGCGCGGTCGGCGTCTTCGTCTCGCACACCGATGGAGGTGCTGTTCTCTGAGCTGGCCTGGCTGACCATAAAGACACTCACGCCGTTGGCAGCGAGGGTGGTGAAGATGCGCTTGTTGACTCCGATGACGCCTACCATGGAAAGTCCACTGACAGTGATGAGCGATGTGTTGTTGATAGACGATATGCCCTTGATGGCCCTGCCGTTGTCTTCTATGCCGCTGTCATTGGTGATGATGGTGCCTTTGTCCTCTGGTCGGAAGGTGTTTTTGATGAGGATGGGTATGTTTTTGATGCAGACGGGATAGATGGTTGGGGGATAGACAACCTTGGCTCCGAAGTTGCAGAGCTCTGTGGCCTCGATATATGAGAGTTTGTCGATGGGGTAGGCATTGTTGATGACTCTTGGGTCGGCTGTCATGAAGCCTGACACGTCTGTCCATATCTCCAGCACTTTAGCGTCGAGGGCTGCTGCCAGGATGGCTGCTGTATAGTCGCTGCCACCTCTGCCGAGATTGGTCACCTCGCCTGTTGCGCTGTCAGTGGATATGAATCCTGGCACAAGGCATACGCTGTTGGACGCTGTGCCCTGGATGAAGTCGTTGAAGGCGTTGCGAATGAGTGGTGTGCTGATGGAGTTGGAGAAGAGGTTTTTGCCTTGCTTCTTCTTCGTCTTTATAAATTCGAGCGAGTTGTACCACTTGGCATTTGTGACAAGTGTGGCAACAATATTGCTTGATATGCGTTCGCCGTATGACACGATGGCATTGCTCGTCTTTTCACTCAAGTCGCCTATGAGGTATACACCCTGATAGATGCTCTTGAGCTGTCCGAGCAGTTCGTCGACGATGGCGAGCAGTTCTTCTTTCTTCTTCTTGTCTGCTATGATGGAGTCTATCATCTGATGATGACGCTCTACCATCTCTTCGTATGCTGTGAGGTAGGACGAGTCGCCAGCGACAGCAAGCTTGGAGGTGTTGATGAGCTTATCTGTGATGCCTCCAAGGGCTGACACGACAACTACTACAGGCTCGTCGCATGCCTCTACAATCTTTTTCAAGTTGAGAATGCTCTCTACGGAACCTACGGATGTTCCGCCAAACTTTAATACTTTCACGATGAAAAATATAAGTTAAAATTAATAATAAAAGGACATGCAAGGCTGGTGGGCACATACAGAAATACAACATCTGCGTGACATGCAGTACCCATGCCATGGAGCACATCCACGAAAATTGGTACAAAAGTACGACAATTTCCTATATTGGCAAAATGAAATAGCCCAAAGTCTGTTGACGATGGGCTATTTTTATTCATTCAGTGCTTGTTTGCTATGCTGATGTCGCTTTAATGTCTCTGTCGGCGCACAGACACTCTTGGACCTGAGCTGCTCGAACCGCCAGATGACTTGCTGCTCGATTTGCTTGCCTTTTCTGAGGAAGAGCTGCTGCGTCGGCTTGTGCGTGATGCTGATGACGACTTGCTGTCAGAGGATGCCATCCTGCGTGACTTCTTTCCCTTATCGGCCAATGCAGCTATGGAGTCGCGCTTGGCTATCTCGGCTGAGTCGACAGGTGTTGCCCAGATGTGGGCCTCGAAGTCGGTCATCTCTTTTTCTATGCGCTTCTGTTCTTTCTTGAGGAGTGAGTCGGTGGCGCAGTACTGCTGGAGCGAACGGTTCTGCATGTTGGTGGTCATGTAGATTTCGCCCTTGTAGTGGTTGGTGGCGAAGAAGTCCTCCATTGACATGCGGGCTGCATTGTTGAGATTGCTGGTCATAATCTCTCTGCCGCTGAGGTATGTCTTGATGTCGTCATATTTCACCCAGAACATGGGATATTTGTTCACTCTCGTGTCGAAGTCGTCAGTGCGGTGGAGCACTGGGCAGATGGCTACAACACGGCTTTGGAAGGTGGCTGTGTGCTGGTCGTAGTAGCTGCTTTCTTTGACGTTGAAGCTGAGCACCTCTGCTGACGGGATGTCGCTTGGCTCCACTTTGATGCTGTTGCCGTTGACTTCGTAGAAGATATGGTAGCGTTCGAGCATGTCTTTGAAGTGCATGCGATTGCTCTGCTGGAAGTCTTCCACTCCGTCGAGCTTGTATTCATAAGCAGGTATCTTGCCAGTGTTGAGCAGCTGGAAGAGGAGGGTGAAAAGGTTGATATTGTCACCCTGAGGTTCGACTGGGAAGTAGAGGGGAGCATTCTCATCTTTGGTGAGGTCGAGGGTGCGGTAGATGTCACGTCTCCACGTTGGTGTCTCAGGCACATCCACGGATGTCGGGAACATGAGGCTGGCTCGTGAAGGTGTGGCATCTTGCGCCTTTTTGGCGGATGCGCTCCGGGTTGTCTGCACACGGCTTTTCTTTGGTTGTGCTGTTGCGGTACCCATGAAGCACAGGGATATGAGAATGAATAGTATATGTTTCATGTTCATGTGTTTATAATCATTATTGTATGTACATCTGTGTATATACGGCAGTTAGTTGATGATGACTTCTACTGGCGACGTGAGTGTTCGTTCTATGCCGTCGGGACCAACTACTCTGATGCGTCTGATGTTGAATAGTTTGCCACGTGAGAGTGAGCGTATCTTGGACAGCTGGTTAGGGGTGAATGTGGCAGAGTTGCTCACTTCTGGCACTGTGTTGCCCATGTTGTCGATGAAGAGCGTCTCAAAGCCCACTACCTTGAAGGCTATGTCGAGCAAGCCATCGTCTATGGCGGCCCCTATTCCTCCTGCAGCTATGACAGCCTGCTTGGTTATCCTTCCGCCCTTGAAGCGTGTGGTGTTGCCCTTTGAGTCGGTGTACTGCAGATATCCTGTTGGGTCGGGGAGTTTGCGCACGTGGAAAGTGAATTTGCCCATTTCCTGTTGTCTGCCTTCGTTGAGGGCTGTGACGGTAAAGGTGACGTCTTCCCCCACCTTAGAAGGGACTGCCACGTAGTTGCCGCCATCTTTTTTCGTCAGGCTTCCGTTGGTCATGGAGAGAGAGATACGGTTGCTCGGGACTCCGGGCACACTGACGCTGATGGGGTTTTGATATCCGGCGTAGAGCATGTTCATCATTGTGGCACTGACTGTAGCTGAGGGTTCAACCACGGTGTAGGGCTGTTCAAACTCTCTCCTTATGGTCTCTCCGTCGCCGTTTTTCATGACGAGGTATCCTTTCAGCGTGAAGTCTCCCGTGGAGTTGCAGATGGTTTCGTATCGCCCGTTGTCAGACTTGAGGAGCGTGTTGCCCACATATATCTCAGGTCGCTGTGTGCTGTCGACTGCTGCCATGATGATTTGTGCGGAGAATTTGCCGCCTCTGACAACCGTCTGAGAGTTCGGTATGACGTATGCGTTGATTTGGTTCACTCTCACGTCCTTGACGTCTATGTTGGCCACAAGCTGGTGGAGCATCTCTCCCTCAGCATGTCGGACATCCGTCTGCAGTTTTGTGAGAAGAGTGATGGCAGCTGCCACAGGTGTGTTCTCGAAGAGGTATTCTTGCCAGTTCTTGCCCATTAGTTTGGCTTTTTGTGGCACTTCGGTCGTCAGGTTAGACTGTATGATCTTTTTCTGCTGCTCATTGGTTATCATGGCTGTTATGCCGTCTCTGTAGGTTTCTATGGCTTTCTTGAGTTGGTCTCCTTTGCCTATGCCAGGGGCGAGCATCACGTGAGTGGCAGCCTCGAGATTGTCTCTTCCCTTGATGTCGTTGAGGTCAGCGTCTGCGCCGTCAGCCTGTCGGGCTATCTCCCACTTGAGGTCTTCTGCAAATGTGTATAGCGAGTCAGACATCTTGCGCACCTGCTGTGCTTTTTCGTACCACTGTCGTGTCTTCTCCGGATTTTGACTCATGGCCGCTTCGAGTTCCTTGTATATGGCATCGTTCTGCGCTGCGGAGTTTTCCTTTGTGCGGTTGAGTCCTTCGTCCACAAGAGAGAAGCCAATGAGCACGTCTGACGATACGTTGAGCGCCAGCATGGCCATGAGCACAACGTACATCAGGTTGATCATCTTCTGACGTGGGGTAAGTTTTTTTCTTATCATGGTGGGTGTAGCTTCTGGGTGGAGGTTTTATAGCTTTTTTATAGCTTTAATAGCATCTATAGCTTCTATAGCATCTATTCTTTTTAACTGATTTTCATCTTGAGGGCTTCTACCATCTTCAGGTATACCTCGTTGAGTTCTTGGAGTTGTGCCGCAAGACGTTTTGTCTGGTCGTTGACTTCGTCAATGGTGGCAGACTGTGTGCCTACGCTCTTGAGCTGCATCTCGTAGAAGCGGTTGATGCCAGTGAGTGTACGGTTCATGTTCTCCATTTCCTCTGAGTCTCGTGTGAGTCGTGCGCTTTGTTCTGCTACCTTCTGGAGTATGTCGGTGAGCTCTGTGAGCTGCTCTACGTATGCTCGTGTGGCTTCTTGCATCTCTGGTGCCATGCCAAGATACTGTGCCGATGAGAATACTGGAGCGGACTGTATGTTGGCTGCAAGTTGTCCAGGGTCGATGTTTGCTCCCTGTGGGGCTGCCTGATATTGGCTGGTTGGTTGAGAGGCATTGGCATAGTTGGAATCTGTGGAGCTGGATGCTATGTTGCCGCCAATGATGACGGTTCCTGCTCCTGCAGGCACTCTCGATGCTGCTGCTGCAAGTGCGGCAGCTGTGTCTTCTGAAATGGAAGCGCCAACTTGTGCTCGGATGGCAGCGTCTTCTGCTGCTTCCTCTGCCAGTTCTTGTGCGTCAAGGCTTTCTTGTGGCTCGAATCCTGCAAGGATGAAGACTATGACTTCTGTGCCCATTCCGAGAAAGAGCATGATGTCTGCACCTGCTATGTGGGTGAGTTTGAAGAGTGCGCCAGCGATAACGACGGCAGCGCCCCAGCTATATGCGTAGTTCAGGAATGTCTGTCCTCTTTTTGTCCTGAGCCATTTCTGTATGCCATTATACTTTGTTGCCATGGTGTTATGTGTAAAGATGTTGTTTTTGATACTGTGTTATGTGGAAAGGTATTTGGGTTTGGGATCCGTTGTTCCCTTATCTTTTCGCTCTTGATGCTGTGCCCACCTGTGAGCGCACGCATCGGAATCCTATGAAGGAGCGACCGACGTTTTGGTATTCGTAGGTGCGCCATGCGCTTTTTATGAAGCTCTCAGGGTCTTTCCACGAACCGCCTCTTACACTCTTCTTCTTCAGTGCGTAGGGGTCTTCTTTGGCTGCGTTGTAGGTGAGGGTTGGGTTCATGTCGCTCATGGAGAGCACTCCTGCCTCCGTGTATACGGTGCTTGTCCACTCTGCCACGTTGCCTGCCATGTCGTAGAGTCCGTTGGAGTTGGCTGAGTAAATGCCTGTCTTGGAGGTTATGAGGTTGCCGTCCTTGGTGTAGTTGCCTCTGTCCGGCTTGAAGTTGGCGTAGTAGCATCCTTTGTCACTGGCCACTCCTTCCTGGTTCCAAGGCAGTTCGTTGCCTTCTTTGCCTCTGGCTGCGAACTCCCATTCGGCTTCTGTCGGCAGGCGGTAGCGCTGCACGAACTTGGCCTGAGCTCCGAGTCCCTTGATGAGGTAGTCTGTGCGCCAGTTGCAGAAGGCGTTGGCCTGTTCCCAGTTGACACCTACTACAGGATAGTCGTTGAAGTTGGAATGGGTGAAGTATAGGCGCATGTAGACTTCGTTTTCTGCGTTCTGGAAGTCGTTAATCCAGCAAGTGGTGTCGGGGTAGACATTGACAATGTATGTGTTGACGAAGTCCCAAGGACTGCTCAGAGGACGTGTGATGGTCTCTCGGTGAATGATGCCCTCATCGTCGACGTAGGCAGTGTCTTTGCTTATCATCACTTGTTCCTCAGAGTCTACCTGCACATCGGTGTTGAGGTATCGCTCCTCTGGGTTGAGTCGATATTTGCGCTTTGCTGCCATCACGTAGTCGAAGACCTCGTAGCGGTAGTTGAGCTGTTTCACGTCGAGCATCTTCTCTCCTGTCACAGGGTGTGTCGTGTATACGCTCTCGATGGCTCTGAGTTGGTCTTCGTCAGGGTTGCGCGGCAGTGCCTTGTTCCAGTTGAGGTGGGGTGTGACGGGTTCTCCGTATCGGTCTTCTTCAATCTTGTATGTCTCGTCGCCACCGTAGGCGGGATCGGCGAGTCGTTCGCGGATAATGGAGTCACGCACCCAATAGACAAACTGCCTGTACATGGAGTTTGTCACTTCCTTCTCGTCCATCCAGAAGGCATCTACGCTGATGTCCCTTGTGGGCAAATCCTTGCCCCAGAGGCTGTCACTCTTGTCAGATCCCATCTTGAGGCTGCCTCTCTTAACCAGCACCATGCCGAAGGGAGCTGGTTCTGCCATGGATGTGCCGCTGACGCCTGTCACTTCTCCGCCTGCAGCTGTTGCGCCTCCTTTTGCGGAGAAGCATGAGGCTACAGCCAGTGCTGCTGTGAGTGTGCATATTGCAAATATTATCTTTTTCATTATATTTATATATGTGTATGTTTCTGATGTTTTTGTTGTCTATTATTCTGAATGTGTCTTCTTTATAGCCATCTGACGCTCTTGTGTCTGTTGCGTCCTTTCTTGAAGAGGTCGAGATTGGACTGGTAGCTTACGACCAGTTCGTGGCTTCCGTTGACCGCTCCTACTCCTTCGGTGTACATCTGGTAGTTGTAGCCGAGGCAGATGCCGTGGAACATGCCGCCGACGAGGAAGGTCACTGACGTGCTGGGACTATATCCGAGTCCACCATAGAACTTTTTTCCATCGTGTTCGTATACTGCCTTGCACTGCACGTCTTCTCTCCACGAGTCCATGTCTGTCTGTATGAGAAAGGAGGGCTGTAATGTTATTAACGAATTTTTTAGTTTAATATTGCATCCGCCCATCAAATAATATGCTGTGGAGATGGAAACTTCGTTTGTCTCGCCTATTTGGATTGTCGGAGAGAGCAGATGCTGGGCGGAGATGCCTGCCCATATTTTGGGATGGTAGTAGTAGAAGCCTGCTCCGAGGTCGAAGCTGTTTCCGTCCTGTTGGGATGTGGGGAAGGCTGGGTCGTTGTTGTCTTCGAGGTCCACTCCGCTGGGGTCTATCTTCTCGCTCAGCAGTCCTCCAGCAAGTCCTATGGCCAGTCGTCCTTTATTGCCTATCTTCATGTTATAGGAGTACTGAAGAGTTATTTTCGTTGTGGTGAACATGCCGATGTTGTCACTCATGAAGCTAAGTCCCGCACCGTGTCTCGGGCTCAGAAAATAGATAGGCATGGAGGCATCAATATACATTGTCGCCGGAGCATCGTCATAGCCCACCATCTGCATGGAGTACAGTCCTTTGACATCGAGCAGGCCTTCTGTGCCAGCAGCAGCGGGATTGTAATACGTCTTTAGGGCTGTGTAGTCGGAAAACTGCACATCCCACTGTGCCTTGACTGCTGTCCAAGCTGTCAAGAGCATACTCATTATGACGATTATTCTTTTGTTCATCAATAATAATAACTGATTTCGGACGAATTTATTGTGTGGGATGTCAAATATTTTTTGTGACCGTCTAAAATGCCCTCAAAAATGAAGATACCTTCATGAGGTTATGAAGGTATCTTCAAAGGGCTACGAAGGTATCTTCAAAGGGCTATGAAAGTACCTTCATTAAATCAGCGGTTTTTATGTGTTTTTTTGATGATATTGGGGCTATTTTATCAGTGCATTTTTCTCCACTGTCCACTTCTCTCTCTGAGAGAGTCCACAGGGGTTGCCTTCAAACATTTGGGCTGCTATTTTGTCGCCCTTGAGCTGCCAGTCGAGCCATGCGAGGGCAGGTATCGTAAATTCGCCTCCATGAGCCTCGCGGTATGTGCCTCCGTGGCCGACAGGGTAGTTGGCAGCAAAGGCAGGGACGTGATTGATGCGATGGAAGTCGTCCATGCCGTTCTCGTATGCTATGTCTGTTTTGCCTCCGAGGATGTATATTACAGGACAGTGGATGTCTTTCAGCTTGTCTTTTTGAGGCATTGGCATGCCTGGCATGGCTGTGGAAGGATTGGAGAAGAGGCCGCTGTTGCATACCATCAGTGTGGTGATGCGCTTGTCGCCGCAGTTGTAGAGCGTTTGGAGGCCGCCGCAGGACATGCCAGCTGCTGCTACATGTTTAGTGTCTATCTTGCGGTACAGAGGGCTCTTCTTGTCTTTGTTCTGTGCGAAGGCCCAGTCGATGGACTCTATCTGCTGCTCTGTGGTGGAGCGGTCGCCTTCGTATGGGGTATCGTCCATGGGTATGTAGCCTGTGGCGATGACGAGGTAGCCGTGGGAGGCTATTTCGTTGAGGAACTTATAGTGTTCCCAAGGCGAGTTGGTGCATGCTCCGTTGCCCCATACGAGCACAGGGAGGGGATTGTCCTTGGAGAAGGCAGAGAGATCTTGTGGCATGAAGACAGTGTGAGCCTTGAGGTTGGCTACCTCTGTCATGATGCTTTTGTGGGGACCTTTGCCTCCGTTTTCGACGATGCGTGACTGAAGTTGCTGAGCGCCTGCAAGTGAGGCTGTAAGGATTGCTGCTGCTGTGAGCGCTGTGCGCATGTGTGCGCAGAAAGAAATGATTTTCATAAGATTGATAGTATAAGTTAGTTTTTGATGTTTCGCGGGTGATGGTGGAGTATCTCTTCGCGGAGGTGAGTAGTGTCTATGTGGGTGTATATCTGTGTTGTGGATATGGATTCGTGGCCGAGCATGGCCTGTATGGCGCGCAGATTGGCTCCGCCTTCAAGCAGGGAAGTGGCGAAGGAGTGGCGGAAGGTGTGTGGTGATACGGTCTTTTTTATGCCCGCCTTTTCCACGAGGTCTTTTATCATGATGAAGACCATGATGCGGGTGAGTGGTTTTTTGCGTCGATGTGAGACAAAGACGTAGTCTTGGTATTCTGGTGGAATAGGCAGAAGGTTGCGGTCTTTAAAGTAGAGGTCTATCTCATGTATGGCCTTGGACGATATAGGTACAAGGCGCTGTTTGGAGCCTTTGCCTTCAACCTTTATGAATTCGTCTGACAGATACATGTTGGAAATCTTGAGGTTGATGAGTTCGCTGACACGGAGTCCGCAGCTGAAGAGAGTCTCTATGATGGCTTTGTTGCGCTGTCCCTCAGGTTGGCTGAGGTCGATGACCGATTCTATGGTGTCGATTTCGTCAACTGTGAGCACGTCTGGCAGGTGCTGTGGTTTCTTTGGGAACTCCAGCATCTCGGTGGGATTGACCTCCAGTATGTCGCTAAGCACGAGGAAGTGGTAGAAGCTGCGCACGCCTGACAATATGCGCGACAGGGAGACCGGCGATATGCCTATGTCTATCATCAGTGCGGAGAAGCTATGTAAGTCGCGCAGTTCCACTGTCAGCATGTCATGTCCCTCGTCCTTGATGAAGATGAGGTATTTGTCAAGGTCGCGCATGTACGCCTCGATGGTGTTTGGAGAGAAGTTTTTCTCCAGTTTCAGATACTGGTAGTAACGTCTCAGCAGCTTTTCTTGTTCTTTGTCGTCCATGATCTTTGTTGTATTGATGAAACATGGTTGCCTTTCTCTGTGGTATAAAGGAAAAGGTGAGGGAACTCGAATCGGAGCACTGTTTAGGTATGTGCCATCTATTTAGTGGAACAGATATTTGTATTTCTCGGTCATCACAAGAATAAAGTCGTTGATGTTAATCAAAAATTTCCAACTCTTAGGAAAACGGTATTCAGACCTGTTCTTTCGCCACTCGGCTATATAGTTGTAGGAAGAGAATGTGAACTTTGAACAATGTGCAACATCGTCGTATATCTCAGGACAGAGTTTTTTGATCCTTTCATCAAGCTGGATTAGTGTAGCGTTTGGTATTGAATTGTATACCAGCCCAAATTTGAGAGTGTAGCCTTCGTTGTAGATGAGTTGATTTTCCATTTGCGCATATACCTCTGGCGAAACTTTGTCTTTGACTTGCTCCCAGATGTCAAGTTTGTGGTTGGCTACCACCAGATAGTGTTTTGCGTTGCGCATCATGACGGAATGATCCATTGATTGACCCTCGCGCCCTGTGCGGTAACAATAAATAGATTTCGGATAAAAGGTCACGGTCTTCACTGCTGTGAGAGGTGTGAAACGCCAGACATCATCCGTATAACACACTCCCTCTGGCTGATGGTACCCCATCTTGTGCAGCATCTCTGTACGATAGGTGATAGCGTGCATTAGTATGCTTCTGAATTTGCCGATAGGACTGAGTTCCTCTATCTTGAATGTCTTACCATAGAATTCTGGGTATCTGCGGAATCTGTATGGCTTTCCCTTTATGGTTGTCTTTGCCCAATCTGTGATGACCATGTCGGCATCGCATGTGGTGAGAAGCTTCAGATAGTCGTTGAAATCTGGTGAATTGAAATAATCATCTGCATCGAGCACTTTAACATATTTTCCTGATGCTGAAGCGAGACCTGTGTTGATGCATGAACCATAGTGCCCATTAGCTTTGTCTATCACCTTAAACACATTAGGCTGTTTGTCATTAAATGAATGTGCTAAGCGAGACGAAGTGTCCGTGCTGCCATCGTTGACAACTATGACCTCAAGCAGTTCCTCCGCATTGTCAACGACAAGTGATTGCAGACACTCTTCTATGTATTGTTCCATGTTGTACATTGGAACTATTACTGTCAAAATCTTATTCATGTTTTTTCTGTTTTTGATTTAGTATGCATGTTGCAGCAACAGCCTACAGGTATTGGTCTATGCCGATTCGTGCTCGCTTCTTGTTCGTACTCAGAGCTTCATCCTCTATTTTCCCGTTTTTCTTGCGTGTGACACTACTGTTAGCTTCACAAGGGTGATAGAGGTGGACACATGGTGCCATGCCGGTGATGTTGAGTCGCTGGATGCCGTTGTTGTAGAGTCGTACAACGAGTTCTGTATCTTCGCATCCCCATCCTTTTATCTCTTCTTCAAAACCGTTGACGGCAATAAGGTCGCTCTTCCAGAAGGACATGTGGCAACCACGTATTTTCCGTGTGCCTTTGGCGCCTTCGATTATATGGCGCATGATGGGGAAGCGCAGCATTGTCAGTGGGCGTTTGAGCCCAATGGTGAAGGGCGTGAAATGGCAGTTGAGAGTCGTGCAACGCTGTTCGGTGGCAAAGCGAGAGAGGCGAGCTCTGCTGCCATTGATGAAATAGCCGTGACGTCGAGCCTGTTGGTGATCCTGGACGAAATGTCGCGATATGACGATGTCGCCGTCAATGATGATGATATAATCGCCTTTGGATTTGGCAATAGCCACATTGCGTGACTTGGCAAGGCGGAATCCTTCATCTGGTATCCACGAGTGGATGAGCGGTACAGGGAAGTTGGCCTTGTATAAGTCAATCAGTTTTTTCGTCTCCGCTCCCGAACCATCGTCGGCGATGATGACCTCGCAAGGAAGAACCTTCTGGTCCAGAATGCTTTTTAAGACAAGCTCTAAAAAGACTGGACGGTTGTAGGTTGTGACGATAAGACTAATGTCTTGTGCTATTTTCTTGTTTCTTTGCATAATAGTTAAACATGTGGATTGCAAGAGCCGTTGGGGCTGTTGGGATGTGATTGTTAATGATAGCCAGAATGTTCATGTAGAATATTGTGATAGCCTTTCATCATTGGACCAATATCACCTGTTGTTCCTCTTCTCCCTTTCTCGCTCCTCGTTTTTGCTTCGCTTCTTGCGTTCTTTGTCAGGCTTTTGCTTAGTTATTTTGAGAGGCTTCTGTTTAGGGAGTGGAGTTGCTGCAGTATCCCAATCTTGTGTGATTT
>JAEDNQ010000171.1 GCA_016302435.1 Bacteroidaceae bacterium | reverse complement strand
ATCAAACAATGGCAGTAGACAATAAATACATCACAGTAGCATATAAGCTGTATGCCATCGAGGATGGCGAAGAAGATCCAGAAGTGTTGGAAGAGTGCACAGCACAGCATCCCTTCCAGTTCATCAGTCAGCTCGGAGTGGTGCTCCCAGCCTTTGAGGCAGGAGTGACAGCCGTAGGCAAGGGAGAGAAGTTCGACTTCATCATTCCCTGCAAGGATGCCTACGGAGAGTTCAACGAAGAGATGATGTTCGATGTTCCCAAGTCCATCTTCATGCCAAACGGCAAGATAGACGACCGCTACATCTACGAGGGAGCCGTCGTCCCCATGCAGGGCGAAGACGGCAGCCGATTCAATGCCACTATCATCGAGATAAAGGACGAAGAAGTCACCATCGACCTCAACCACCCACGTGCAGGCGTCGACCTCCACTTCGTGGGCGAAGTGATTGAGAACAGAGATGCTTCCAATGAAGAGGTGGCAGACCTCCTCAACGCCATGAGCGGCTGCGGCGGTGGCTGCGGAGGATGTGGCGGCGGCTGCGGCAGCTGCGATGGAGGTTGCGGCGAAGGATGTGGAGGATGCTGACGATGAGAGACACCTTTGGACATATCTTCACCCTCACCACATTCGGTGAGAGCCACGGAGCAGGCGTAGGAGGCGTCGTCGACGGCATGCCAGCAGGCATCGACATCGACATCGACTTCATACAGGCCGAACTCGACAGGCGCAAGCCAGGGCAAAGCCGCATCACCACCTCCCGACAGGAGGGCGACATCGTTGAGATACTCTCCGGCGTCTTTGAAGGAAAGAGCACAGGATGCCCCATTGGCTTCCTCGTGCGCAACACCAACCAGCACTCTCACGACTACGAGAATGTGCGCCGCGTCTACCGCCCCTCCCATGCCGATTATACCTACACCACAAAGTACGGCCTCAGAGATCACCGCGGTGGCGGACGCTCCTCAGCCCGAGAGACCATCTCACGCTGTGTGGGTGGCGCACTCGCCAAACTTGCCCTGCGTCAGCTCGGCATCAACATCACAGCCTACACCTCACAAGTGGGCGACATAGCCATAGAGCGCGACTACCGCAAACTCGACCTCTCCCGCATCGAAGACAACCCCGTGCGCTGTCCCGACCCAGAGGCTGCCGCACTCATGGAGCAGCTCATCTGGCAGGTCAAGGGCGAGGGCGACACCATCGGAGGCATCATCACATGCGTCATCTACGGCTGCCCCCCAGGGCTCGGCGAACCTGCCTTCTCCAAACTCCATGCCGACCTCGGAGCCGCCATGCTCGGCATCAATGCCGTCAAGGGCTTCGAATATGGCGAAGGCTTCGACGGAGTAGGGCAGAGAGGCTCCCAGCAGAACGACATCTTCTGCATGAGAGACGGCAAAGTCGACACCCTTACCAACCACTCCGGAGGCATACAGGGAGGCATATCCAACGGACAAGACATCTACTTCCGTGTGCTCTTCAAACCCGTGGCTACACAGCTCAGAGAACAGCCCACCGTCGACATGGACGGCAACGACACAGTCCTTCAGGTCAAGGGACGCCACGACCCCTGCGTCCTGCCCAGAGCCGTGCCCGTAGTAGAGGCCATGGCTGCCATGACCATCTTGGACCACTATCTGCTCAACAAGACAGTGAGGATGTAAGCCTGCCCCTCTCCCTCGCGCATCGCAAAAGGTTGAGAGCAGTGCTTTCACCACAAATAAATATAAACGTACGATATGAATAAGGTAATGCTCATAGGATATGTGGGTGTAGACCCACAAGTCAGATACCTCGACGAAGGCACATGCGTGGCACAGCTCCGGCTCGGCACAACAGAGAAAGGCTACACCTTGCAGAACGGCACTCAGGTGCCCGAACGCACTGAGTGGCACAACCTTGTCTTCTGGCGAAAGACAGCTGAGATAGTGGAGAAATATGTCCGCAAGGGCGACAAACTCTACGTGGAGGGAAAGATACAGTCACGCGACTGGACTGACAAGCGGGGCATCAGCCGACGCTCCATAGACATCATCGTCGACAGCATGGAGATGCTCTCCCCCCGACGCAACGAGACCACAGAGTCCGACACCAAGCCTGCCGCCTCACCGACTCCTCCCGTCCTTGGACCTGAGAGCAATGGCGGTGAATACCCCTTCTGAAGCCCACTCTCTGAGCGCGGCAGAATGTGACATCGCCCCGAATGGGACAATGCAGCTAACCAAGGATTGCTGCTGTAACTGACAACACATCATCACTCATCGAACAATCGTTTTCAATACAGGGGTGCTCTATAAATTAGCTTGAGCCAAAGAGACACCCTGATATAAACATGAAAACTAATTTTAGAACACCCCTACAATGCTAACAATAATCGCAGGTCCATGCGTCATAGAGTCAATGGAGTGCCTTGAGCAGGTAGCTGAGGAACTCGTGCGACTCAATGAGAAATACGACTTGGACATCATCTTCAAGGCCTCCTTCGACAAGGCCAACCGCACAAGCATCCACTCCTACCGAGGCCCAGGACTCGAAAAGGGCATGCAGATGCTCGGTGACATAAAGGAGAAATACGGACTTCGCATCCTTACCGACATCCACGAGAGCTATCAGGCTCAGGCTGCTGGCGAGGTGGCAGACGTGCTCCAGATACCTGCTTTCCTGTGCCGCCAGACTGATCTCCTTGTGGCAGCAGCGCGCACAGGGCGCATCGTCAATATCAAAAAGGCACAGTTCCTCTCCGGCCTCGACATGGAATATCCCGTGCAGAAAGTACGTGAGAGCGGCAACGACAATGTGTGGCTCACGGAGCGAGGCAACATGTATGGCTACAACAACCTCGCCGTCGACTTCCGCAACATTGCCGACATGCACCGCTTCACCGACACCGTCATCATGGACTGCACACACTCCGTGCAGCGACCAGGAGCAGCTGGAGGCAAGACTGGCGGTAACAGGGAGTTCGTGCCTGCCATGGCTCTCGCTGCCAAGGCCTTCGGAGCCAACGGCTATTTCTTCGAGGTTCATCCCGACCCCGACAATGCCCTCTCCGACGGTCCCAACATGCTGGAGCTCGACAGCCTCGACGATGTCGTGGCATCCTTGCTCGACTGCAGGTCGGCAGTAGCTACAGAAGAGTAACATATTGTGGAAAGTGTCAGATTTCCCCTCCTACCATAACCCTTACACCCTATCGTTCCCATGGACTGGAAAATAGAAGCCGAGCGATGTCTGAGAGATGAAGCTCAGTCGCTGCTCGATATGATACCACAGTTAGACGACCGTTTCAACAGCGTCGTCGAACTCATCCTCCGATGCACTGGCCATGTCGTCGTCACAGGCGTGGGCAAGTCAGGCCACGTGGGAGCCAAGATGGCAGCCACCCTCGCCTCCACAGGCACACCTGCCTTCTACCTCAATCCTCTCGATGCCCTCCATGGCGACCTGGGCATGGTGATGGACGGCGACATCATGTTCATGCTCAGCAACTCAGGCAATACCGACGAACTGCTGCGCATCACCGCCTCCCTCGAAGGCAGGGACGTGACCATCGTGTCGATGACAAGCGACGAAAACTCGCTCCTCGCCCAGCACTCCGACTACCACATACTCTGCAGGGTGGCGCGAGAAGCCTGCCCCCTCAATCTTGCCCCCACGTCCAGCACCACAGCTGCCATGGCCATGGGCGATGCCGTAGCCATAGCCCTCATGAAGGCACGTGACTTCAAGGCAAAGGACTTTGCGCAGTTCCATCCTGCAGGCTCTCTCGGTCGCAAGCTCCTCGTCAAGGTGCGAGATGTCATGTACACCGACCATTTCCCCATCGTGCCGCCCACCATGCTCCTCTCCGATGCGCTCATGACCATCAGCAGCGGCAAGCTCGGCCTCGGTGTCGTCATGGCAGATGACAACATCCTTGGCATTATCACCGACGGCGACATCCGCCGTGCCGTAGAAGGTGCGCGAGCCAACTTTATCAATGTCACTGTCAGTCAAGCCATGACGACAAATCCCAAGACCATCAGCCCCGATGCCAAGCTCACCACGATACAGCAGATGTTCCGCAAGCACAAGATACACTCGCTTCTCGTGGTAGATCATGGCCATCTCGTCGGCATCGTCGACTACTTCGCCATAATGAATTAGCATATATGGTTTTATGGTTCTGCATCTTTATGTCTTTAACTCTTCTTTTATTTTCGGGAAACGTAAAAAAATGAAATTAGAATAATGGAAAAAAGAAAAAAGGTGAAAAGTGGATGTTCTATTATCTCACTTTTCACCTCTGGTAGTGTAT
>JAEDNQ010000012.1 GCA_016302435.1 Bacteroidaceae bacterium | reverse complement strand
GAGCACGTGATTTGTAATCTCGGGGTCGTTGGTTCGAATCCGACAAGAGGCTCTAAGAAAAGGAAGTCGGCATTCGGCTTCCTTTTTTTCGTTGTTTATTCTCACGGCGCAAATATTTTCTCCATTTGTTTGCCGTTTCATAAATAATTCGTACCTTTGCATCGCAAAATATTTTCGCCGTTTTTCGGATGAAAGGGTGAACTGAGCCTTGATAGGCTCTTGGTTGCTCTGGCTGAGGAGAGGAGGGCGAGAATGAAAGGTGCAGAATTATAGTAACATCAAATAATTTATAACTGATGAAAGAACTTGAACTGAAGTATGGCTGCAACCCCAATCAGAAGCCATCACGTGTCTATATGGCGGAGGGCGAACTGCCTATAGAAGTACTTTGCGGACGCCCTGGTTATATCAACCTCCTCGATGCTCTCAACAGCTGGCAGCTCGTGAAGGAGCTCAAGGCTGCTACAGGCATGCCTTCCGCTGCATCGTTTAAGCATGTCAGCCCTGCCGGAGCTGCTGTTGGCGCTCCTCTGAGTGACACGCTTAAGAAGATATACTTCGTTGACGACGTGAAGATACCTCTCACTCCTATCGCTACCGCTTATGCTCGTGCGCGTGGAGCTGACCGCATGTCGTCTTTCGGTGACTTCATTGCTCTCTCTGACACATGTGACGAGGCTACCGCCACTCTCATCAAGCGTGAGGTCAGCGACGGCATCATAGCTCCTGGCTATACTCCCGAGGCATTGGAAATCTTGCGCGCAAAGCGTAAGGGCACATATTGTGTCATCAAGATTGACCCTAACTATGTGCCTGCTCCGATAGAGTCAAAGCAGGTCTTTGGCGTTACCTTTGAACAGGGACGCAACGAGATAGACCTGACGGGCGACGACCTCTTTGACAATATCCCTACTGAGAATAAGAATATCCCTGCCGACGCTCGCCGTGACCTGAAGATTGCGCTCATCACGCTCAAGTACACTCAGTCTAACTCTGTCTGCTACGTCAAGGACGGACAGGCCATAGGCATCGGTGCTGGTCAGCAGAGCCGCATACACTGCACACGTCTCGCTGGCAACAAGGCTGACATCTGGTGGCTGCGCCAGTGCCCTAAGGTGCTTAACCTCCCATTCCGCAGCGACATCAAGCGTGCGGACCGCGACAACACTATCGACGTGTATATCGGCGAGGAGTATGAGGACGTGTTGAGAGAGGGCACATGGCAGATGTTCTTCACTGAGAAGCCCGAGCCTCTCACTCAGGAGGAGAAGAAGGCTTGGCTCGCTCAGAACACAGGCGTATGCCTTGGCTCCGACGCTTTCTTCCCCTTTGGCGACAACATTGAGCGCGCTCACAAGAGCGGCGTGGAGTACATAGCTCAGGCAGGAGGATCTGTGCGTGATGACAATGTCATAGAGACTTGCAACAAGTATGGCATTGCCATGGCATTCACTGGCATCCGCCTCTTCCACCATTGATAAAAGGGGAGGAGCTGGCCTATGGCTTCGGACAATGAGATACAGTATGCCATCATGAATGGCATCAGTTTCGGTAAAGGTAAGAGCGAGAAGAAAGACGACTCGGACAAGGTGAAGACTAAGGCGCGCAAGAAGGGCTACCAGACGGGCGCGCACAAGTCGGGTGCTGCCAAGCACAAGGCTGAGATTCGCCAGAGGGTGAAGAGTCGAGCTTCGCAACGCAAGAACAAATGAGAAACAGGTGTTTTATAACTGTAATGTTGCTGCTCAGCATCATCGGATGTACGCATAAGCGTGCGGAGGGTGGTGCTGAGCAGCCTGCTTTTGTGAGAGGAGAAGGTGGAGGGGCTGCTGACGAAGGAGAATTGCCTCACTTTGACTTGGGGGAGATAGAGGACGGTGGGGAGCTCATTGTTCTGACGACCTATGGTCCGTCTACCTTCTTTGAGTTTCGTGGCGAATATTTCGGTAGCCAGTATATGATAGCCTGCGAATATGCCAAGAGCATAGGGGTGGGTGTGAGAGTGGAGGTGGCGACGAGTGTGAAGGACATGGTGGGGAAGTTGCTCAGCGGTGAGGGGGACATGATAGCGTGTGCCATCTCGTTGCCTGACAGTCTGAGGGAGAAGCTCGCGCCCGTGGGCGGCGATGTTATCTCTGCCTATTTGGACAGTATGGCTCGTGGTCAGGGCGACGAGAAGTGGAAACCGTCGGGGCAGGCGGCATGGGTAGTCAGAAGCGATGCGCCTGAGCTTCAGGCTTCACTTGCTCGATGGATGGGTGAGCATGGCGATGACTTCTATGGTTATGCTACTGTGAAGGCCAGGTCGACAAGCGGTCGCACGTATGCTCCGCGCCGCAAGGTTGCTGCCCCTGTGCTCAATGCTGCCCGTGGTCAGATTTCTGTGCATGACGCTGTCTTCAAGCGTTATGCCTCCTCGTGCCGCTGGGACTGGAGGCTGCTGGCTGCCCAGGCCTATCAGGAGTCTGCCTTCGACGAGGGTGCTGTCTCTTATATGGGAGCTATGGGTCTGATGCAGCTCATGCCTGGAACGGCGAGGGACATGGGTGTGGGCGAGGACGAGGTCTTCGAGGCTGAGAGCAATGTGAGAGGTGCTGTGAGGTATATCAGAAGTCTCGACAGGCACTACAGCTCCATTGCCTCGGCTGATGAGCGCATAAATTTTATCCTTGCTGCCTACAACGCTGGCCCTGGGCATGTGGACGACGCGCGAGCCTTGGCCCGTAAATATGGCAAAGACCCCGACCGCTGGTTTGGCAATGTCGAGGTCCTTGTGCTCAGGATGTCTGAGTCGGAATATTATAATCAGCCTGAGGTCAAGCACGGCTACTTCCGTGGCAGTGAGACTCAGGGATATGTGAGCAGCATCAGGGGCAGATGGGAGGAGTACAGGCGGAAGGTGAGGGGAATGTAGCAGGGCGGATGCTGAACTCGCATCCGCAGTATTGCTGATTGTAGAAGTTGAACTCCTTAAGGAGTTGGTTGCGGCGTTCGTAGAGTCCGCCCTTGCGCCAGTTCTGGGCCCAGTAGGTTGTGTCTGGGACTATGGATTCGGCATAGTGTCCGGCGTCATCTATCTGTTGCTGGCTTTTCCATCGGGAGGAGGCAAGGGTTGTGGTGAAATGGCGTATGCCGAGCTGCCGGGCTTTGAGGGCTGTGGCATGCATCCGATAGCGGAAACACTGGAGGCAGCGGGCTCCGCGTTCGGGTTCGTCTTCTAAACCGCAGACTTCCTGCAGCCAGAGCTTGTGGTCGTAGTCGTCGTCTATCCACTGGAGTCCTAACTGTTGGGCGTGTCGCTTGCTCTCGGCTTTTCGGATGAGGTATTCGGTTTCGGGGTAGATGTTGGGGTTGAAATAGAAGATGACGGGGCGGATGTCGTGGGATAGCATCCACTCGACGATGGCTGATGAACAAGGGGCGCAGCAAGCATGCAATAGCACGTCGCTGAGCCCCTCGGGTATGATGATGTTCTTTGACATTTTCATGATGGAATCGGGTAAGGTAGTAGTGTGGGGATTATAATCGTTCACACCGATTGTGCAAATCATTTTTTGCTTACAGCCTCATCATTCTACATAAAGCACTAATCCTTTGAGGTATTCGCCTTCGGGGTGGTAGATGTTGATGGGATGGTCTGCTGGTTGGTGTAGCTGATGGAGTATGCGGACTTTGCGTCCTGCTGATGCTGCAGCTGTGAAGACGGCTGTGCGGAACTGGTCTTTGTTGACGGCTTGGGAGCAGCTGAAGGTGAAGAGGATGCCGCCTGGCTGTATCTTTTCGAAGGCTTTCCTGTTGAGTCGGGTGTAGCCTTTGAGGGCATTGCGCAGGGCGTCCTTGTGTTTGGCGAAGGCTGGAGGGTCGAGTATGATGAGGTCGTAGGGTGTCTGCATCTTGTCGAGGAACTTGAAGGCGTCTTCTGCATAGGCGGTGTGGCGCTTGTCGTCGGGGAAGTTGATGGAGATGTTGGCATTGGTGAGGTCAATGGCCTTCTGGGAGGAGTCGACGGAGTGGACGAGTGAGGCTCCTCCTCTCATGGCGTAGAAGGAGAAGCCGCCTGTGTAGCAGAACATGTTGAGGACGTTGCGGCCTTTGGCGTATTTCTGGAGGAGGCTGCGGTTCTCTCGCTGGTCGATGAAGAATCCAGTCTTCTGTCCCTTGAGCCAGTCGACGTGGAACTGCATGCCGTTTTCTATGGCGATGTCGTTGGTGTCGCCTCCGAGGAGGAAGGCATTTTCCTGTTCCAGTTCGGCTTTGTAGGGCAGGGTTGTCTCTGACTTATAGAATATGTTGCGGATGGTGTCTCCCATGACTTGCTTGAGGGCTTTGGCTATGACCATGCGGTCTTGGTGCATGCCTACGGAGTGTGCCTGCATGACGGCTGTGGGTCCGTAGATGTCGATGACAAGGCCTGGAAGGTTGTCGCCTTCGCCGTGCACGAGACGGTAGGTGTTGTTGTCGTCGTTGATGATGCCTATGCTGCGTCGCACGTCGAGGGCTACGGCAAGTCTGTGTTCGTAGAAGGGCTGGTCGATGGTTTCGTCGGAGAAGGAGAGGACTCTGACCATGATGCTTCCTATCTGGAAATGTCCTGTGGCTATGTATTCGTTTTCGTTGGTGAAGACTTTGACTATTTCGCCTTCTTCGGGTTCGTCGCTCATGCTCTGTATGGCGCCTGAGAAGACCCAGGGGTGGAAGCGTCGGAGTGACTCGTCTTTGCCTCTTTTGAGATATATGTGTTTCATAAGATGTGGTGCTGTTTGATGGGTGGGTGTGAAGGGAGGGAGGGGGTATCAAGGACTGTCTATTATAACATGCTTGATGTAGGATTGTGATGAGGGGGGAATGAGTTATGCTTGTAGGGCTGTGAGGGCAGAGGATGTCTCAGCCATTTCGAGGATGTAGTCATCTTCGCGTTTGAGGCGGAGAATCTCTTCGTAGATGCGGAGGCAGGCCCAGGCGTCGGTAGCGGCATAGCGCTGTTGAGCTTCGGAGAGCGTGTCTGCTTCCCAGTTGGAGAGTTGCTGATTTTTGCATATCTTTTCTCCAAAGAGGTTTGCGTAGATCTTCTGTAGGCTCATGTCTTTGATGCCCAGAGCAAGTATCTCGTGTTGGAGCTCTATGTACCATCCTGGTGTGAATTCTGCTCTTTTGGCGAGCATCCTTATGTCGTCTTGAAGCGATAGGCCGACTTTGGCTACTGTGGTGTCTTCGAGCAAGCGGCGGATGGGTGGGTTGATGTCTGTCATGTTGAGACGGAACAGGAAGCACGTGTCGTAGGTGGACACTTGGAGAAGGGCTACCTGGTGCATAACGCCTCGCTTGAAGCTGGGGCGCGTCTCGGTGTCTATGCCGAGTATCTTTTGTTTGAGGAGGTAGCTGACGGCTTTCTCGCAGTCAGCTTGGGTGAATACCACTATGATGCGACCAGAGAAGAGGGCTCGCGGGAGAGTTGGTATCTTGGATTTGTCGTATATGTCGTATATTGTCTTCATTGTTTTAGGAGGAGTAGGAAGGGGGGCTGGGGGGATGCGGACTTGGGAAGTCCGAAAGACCGAACGGGGGAGCGGGGGGAATGGACAAGGGGAGGTGGAGGGTAGGAGAGGGCTACATGGTGAGGTCGTCATCTTGGGAGAGAGCTGAGTATAGCACCTCGTGGAGGGCTCTGAGGACGTTGGCGACCTTCTGACCCCAGTTGTATTTGAAGTCTTCCTTGACCTCGATGGCTGCTTCCATTCGTGCGCTGTCGTCAGAGGCGTGTTTGTAGCGCATGACGAAGTTTTTGAGTGCTTGGTAGATGTCGGCGAGGTTTTCGCTTACTGTGGCCAGGATTGGTGTGTCGCTGTATTTCATGTCTTCTACAAAGACATCAAGATAGTCGTCTTTGTCGGCCATGACTCGGCTGACGGATGAGCGTATGAAGTCGTATTCGTCTTCCGTTACGAAGTCTTCCAGATATGTTTCTTCTTCTAATGAGGCGAAGGAAGGAAGAAGGGTTGCCTTGAGATAGAGAAGGGGGAGGAGTTTTGTCATGGTGTCGACTATCTCCGAGCGTTCCTTCTGATTGGACCGTTCGAGAAATGTGCAGTATTCTACTGCTACCAAGGTCAGTTCGATGGCTTCTCGTGTGTATGATGGTTGTTTGTCTGCTGATGGCATGGTATAAATGTCTGTTGTTAAGGTCCCTTGTGTGTGTGATGGTTGTCTGTCTTCTGATGGCATGGTATCAATATTGAATGTTGAGTTCACGCGGGACACTGTTGTTGATTTCAATAATGAGTGCGAAGTTACGAACTTTTTTTGTGTTGACAAAGGAAAGAGTGGGGGAATATGTGAATGGGGCAATGAAATGGGCCTTGCGGTCTCAGAAATGGATGGGGAAGAATGCAGGGAGGAGGTGGCAATGACAAAATGGGCAATGACAACGGGAGCGATTGCAATGAGGGCGATGGCTGTATTGATTATGAATTGTCGGCCATTGTCATTAGAGCTATGTCGTATTTGAGTGGGTCATGAGGGTCCCAGGAGCGGAATATGGATGTCAGTTCCTCACATGCTCGCCATGTGGGTCGCTTGTTGGCGAGGAGGGATGAGGTGAGCTGCATGACATGGGTGTCCATGACAGCATAGAGGTCGGCTTGTGAACGGTGACGCCAGATGTTGAGGTCGGGGGGAGTGGCTCGGGTCATCCAACGTACGAACATGCATACGCGCTTGCATGCGCTCTTGTCCATGGTGCCGACGCGTGCGGGGGTGAGCCATTGGCAAATGGTTGAGATGACATCTTTGGTGGGCATGTCGTCGAATAGGGATTCCATGGTGGGGTGTCCGTTGAGAGCTTGGCGCAGAGAGTCGCAGACCTGACGGAAGGTGTCTACGTTGAGTGTTCGGTAGACGCATCCGTTCTTGGCGGAGGTGTAGGCATGAAGGTATTCTTTGTTCATTATGAAGCTGGCAGGATGCCAATGCATCTCGTCGCGAAGCATGTGGAGGGCGGTAGGTATGATGACTTTGCGGCTGCCCCAGGATATCATGGCGACAAGGAGTGCTCCTATCTCTATGTCGAGCTGGTCGTCGGTATGTTTCATGAGCTCGTAGACGGTGCCGCATGGGTCGCCTGCCTTGAAGCGTTCGATGTCGAAGGTGTGGGAGTAGTAGTTGTCGAGAAGTTCTTTTGTTATCTG
This sequence comes from Bacteroidaceae bacterium, assembly GCA_016302435.1. Classification (GTDB taxonomy): domain Bacteria; phylum Bacteroidota; class Bacteroidia; order Bacteroidales; family Bacteroidaceae; genus Minthosoma. The sequence continues at coordinate 15,831 of JAEDNQ010000012.1, read as the reverse complement.
CATGGATGAAGGGGGGTATGTTTAGGGATGCACACGAAACCCAGGGCTGAGCGAAGCGCCGCCCTGGGCTGTGGGCTATTGGTGATTATGTCTCGTGCATATTTATTCTGCCTCAACCTTGATGGTGGCTGACTTCAAACCTTTGCCGCTGACCTTCACTGTGGCTTCACCCTTCTTGCCGTTGCTCTGAATGCAGAAGGCGAGCTGACCATGGAAGGCCTTCATCGTTGGCTTTGTGAACACTTCGAGGCTTGTGGCGTCTCCGTTGCAGATGCCTCGGAAGGTAGCGGCTCCTGATACGTTGACATTGATTTGGTTGGCTGCGTCGGGCACGAGATTGCCGTCCTTGTCAAGGATGTTGACCGTGATGAAAGTGAGGTCGTCGCCGTCTGCCTTCAGTTTTTTGACTTCTGCTCCCAAGTCTCCAGTGAGATGTATGCTGGAAGCTTTGCCTGCTGTGCGGACTGTCTTTGTGCCAACCTCCTTGCCGTCCTTGTCGTATACGATGACCTTTAGTTCTCCTGGCTCGTATTTGACATTGTTCCATCGGAGTCGGTAGCGGTCGATGCAAGGATTGTTTTCGTCAGTGATGCGTCCGCCTTTTTCGTAGACGGCAGGCTGGTTGAGTTTCTTTGTGATGCGTCCCTGTGACTTTCCGTTGACGAAGAGTTCGGCTGTGGGGTAGTTGGTGTAGCAGTATACCGGTGTCACTTCGCCTTCTCGTCCGGGGAATGTCCAGTGGGGGAGGAGGTGGATGGTGTTATCTTCTGTGTTCCAGCGTGAGCGGTAGAGGTAGTAGCGGTCTTTGGGCAGACCTGCGAGGTCGAAGATGCCGAAGTAGGAGGAGCGGCTGGGCCAGTACTCGTCGTAGGGTGTAGGTTCGCCCAAGTAGTCGAATCCTGTCCACACGAACTCTCCAATGACCCAAGGCATGTCGTCCTGCAACAGCCAGTCGTCCTCAGGTATGTTTGACCACCAGCAGGCTTCCAAGTCATAACTTGAGCATTGACCGTCATCATAGGCTTTGCCGTTATAGCGCTTGACGGGGAACTTGTACACGCCACGTGAGGAGACGGTGGAGGCTGTCTCGCTGCCAAGCAGGAAGCCGTGGCCGAGTTTGTTATACACGTCTTTATAGATATGTGTGCGGTAGTTCATGCCAGGAACGTCGATGACATGGGCAAATCCGCTCTTTACAGGAGCATCTCCACGGTCCATGCCGCTGGTGACAGGCAGAGAGGGGTCGTACTTGTGGACGAGGTCTTGAAGATGGCGAAGAATCTTCGGGCCTTCTCCTGAGCCCTGTTCTGGTATCTCATTGCCCACGCTCCACATGACGAGGCTCGCGTGGTAGCGGTTTGACTTGACGAGGTTCTCTATGTCGCGGTCGCTCCACTCCTTGAAGAAGCGCGAATAGCCATTTTTGCATTTAGGATATATCCACATGTCGAAGCTCTCAGCCATGACCATCATGCCGAGAGAGTCATAGACCTCCATCTGCATCTGGCTTGGAGTGTTGTGGGATGTGCGTATGGCATCGCATCCCATGGTCTTGAGCAGTTCCACCTGTCGGATGAGCGCGGCCTTGTTGACGGCAGCACCTATCATGCCGAGGTCGTGGTGAAGGCAGACTCCTTTGATTTTGCGTGTGACTCCATTGAGCTGAAATCCGCCATCAGCTGTGCATGACACGGTCTTGAATCCTATCTTCTTCTGCTGGCGGTCGAGGAGGATTTCTTTGCCGTTGTCGATGCGGTAGAGCGAGATGGTGAGCGGATAGAGATGTGGTGTTTCGGGTGTCCAGGGTTTGATGTTGACTATCGTTGACACCACTGATGCTGTTCCGTCGGCATTGACCTGTTTTTTTATCTTCGATATGGACTTGTCTGATTTGATTTCAAAAGCTACAGCATACTCCTTGCCCTTCTCCATTCCTTCAACCTCGGCGGACAGACGTTCGGTGGCATAGGTGTCGTCAAGCAGAATAGTGGTTGCTGACAGTCCCCATTCTGATAGGCAAGTCTTGGGAGTCTGGATGAGTTTGACGGGACGTATGATGCCTGCTCCGGGATACCAGCGGCTGCTCTCCTCCACATTGGTGAGGTGGACAGAGAGTGTGTTGGGTTTTCCGTCCTTGTTGACGAACGGAGTGACATCTACATTGAAGCTTGAATAGCCGTTCTTCCATTCTCCTGCTTTGTGGCCATTGACGTACACTACAGGTTCTGCCATGGCTGCATCGAAGTTGATGATGGCTCTCTCACATCCTTCTTTCACGGTGAAGGATGTTCGGTACCATCCGCTGCCTATCCATGGGAGAGATCCGCTGCGTCCTGTCTTTTCGGTTGCTTCTTTCTCACCATTTTGCTCGATGGCGACGGTCTGCTTGTCTATCTCCTTGTCGAAAGGACCGCTGATAGCCCAGTCGTGGGGCACGCTGACTTGTTGCCATTTGGAGTCGTCGTACTGAATCTGAGAGGGTGCAAGGGCATCAAGTCCCTCGGCTCTCGAAAACTTCCATCCGTCGCGGAGAATGGTCTCCGTACGCTGTGCCAAAGAAGGCATGGCGATGGCCATGGAAGCGAAGAATATGAGTCCTGCTTTTGTTGTTTTGCTGATGTACATAAATTATTTGGTTAGTTTATGAATGAATTACTGTTTGGTTTATTACCTTTAAGGTTGGGGGTTACCTGCTGCCTTTTCCTGCTTTCGACTTCTTTGTCTTGCTTGTCGGAGCTGGCTCAGTGCGCTTTTCGTAGATGCGGTATTCCTTCAGTTTCACCCATGAGGACTTTTCAGTATATGTAGTTTGATATGCTCCTATACCTATCGACTCACTGTGGAGCTGGAGAGGTGACCCAGGCATATTGGCCCAGACCTTGCCATCCTTGCTTGTTCGAGCGAAGAGCTTGTCGCCTTTGCGTTCAAACTGGATGATGGGGTCGAAGTCATATCCCTTGTAGTTGGGGAACTGGGGGCGTCCGCGCTTGGAGAGAGATGTGAGCATGTTGCCGCAGTTGTAGAGAGGGAAGGCTCCGAGCTGGTAGAAGGTTTCTCCATCGCGAATGAGTATGCCGCCTTCGTTGAAGCCTGTGACACTGCGAGCGGCAAGTCCTTCCATGTCGTCGATTGTTGCCATGACGACGAAGTCACCCTTTACATCCTTGTATATCTCACCTCCGTTTGAAAGGGGGGCATCATTGAAGAGGGCACTGGTGGCAGACATGGTGAATTCCTCTGTCTTTTCGAAAGATGGGCTCATGTCGTCGGGCATGACGAATTTGCTGTCTGGGTCTATTTCCTCAAAGTCGTCATCACCAAGAGACTGGCGGTCGAACTTGTTGGTTCGTTCGTATACCCTCATGATGTCCTCTTCGCTCATTGAGTTTGGCGAGATGGACAGGCTGTTGATATAGCCCATGAAGTTGTTTGTGCCCGTGCCGTCAGCACCTATTGTCACCTTGCCTTCAGGACGAATCATGATGAAGTTGTTCTTTTCCTTGACGAGTCTGCCATTGCAGTAGACACGTTCCATCCAGCCGTCGTAGGTGATGACCCAGAACTGCCATTTGCCTTCTCCTTCTTTTATTTCTTTAGGAGCACCGCTGCTCTCGAAGGAGCCATTGTGGTTGATAAGTCCTGTGTTGGGGTCCGTGCCGAGGCGGAACTCTGTAGTGGCAAGGTCTGCTCTCGAAGAGGAAAGAGAAGCGACAGTGGACACGGGTCCGACCTTTGTGCTCAGCACCCAAGCGGAGATGGTGTAAGGTGAGTTGTATCTGAAGACCTCAGGAAGGCTGCGGTCGCTGGTGAGCGTTTGGGTGCCATTGAAGAAGATGCCCCACTTGCCGTCCTTGACACGGACACGCAACGGTTTGTTGGCAGAGAAAGTAATGGACTCGCTTTGATGTCCTTCTTGTCCGTTGTCATGTTGTGCGCCCTCAGCTCTGCGTCGAGCATTGGGAGACACGTTTCTCAGCCTGCTCATATCTCTTGCGACGTACTTCTCCATGTCGAAGGGTTGTGTGGCGTCGCGAGCTATCATGTCTGCGCTAATGAATATTCTGCTGCCCCTGCCGCTCCGGGATTCGGCAGTGACATCCTGCTTGTGCATACCAGGGTAACCGTCGTAAGACTCAACGTTCATCTCCGGAAGTTCTGGTGCTTTCTTCCACACCTTGATGTTCCACACGGCTGGCATGTGTCCGTTCTTCTGGGTGTCGGTGATGGTCAGTTTGACGAAACGAGCCTTGACGACCTTCTGGTCTATCATTGGAGAACCCTGCATGGTGTTCGAGGTGCGGTCGGCATAGAGCTGCCATGATTGACCATCGACGGAAGTTTCCAACTTATACTGGTAGAAGAATGTGGCATATTCAAACTGGGTCCATATCTCATTGAACTTCTGAACTTTTCCAAGGTCTAATTGAATCCATTCTTCATTTCTTTCACCACGGCGGCCGTCCCAATTTGTGTGGCGCGCCTTCCAGAGAGTAGCGTTGTTGTCGTCTACAGCATACTCTGGTTTGAACCATTCGTCGTAGAAGGAAGAGCATGTCACCTTAGTACCAAAAGCGAGATTGTTAGCTTTGGAAGATTTTCCCAGTTCTACACCAATGGCATCGTGAGTGGGTGTGACTGCAAGGATGTTGCCCTCCTTGTCGAAGATCATCTCGTCTATGCACACCTGACGGTTGAAGCCGTGTATTGACTTCGGGTTGTTGTGGCGATGGTAGACGATGTAGTAGCGTCCGTCCTTCTCCAGGACAGAGTGGTGGCCAGGGCCGTGAACGGTCTCGTCCTCATTGGTGGTCAGTATCTCGCCCTTATATTCGAAGGGTCCCATAGGTCCTGTTTTGGAGACTGCATACTGCACTCTGTAGGTGTCAGTGTGGCAGCTTCCTGAGGAGTAGGTGAAGTAGTAGAGTCCTCCTCGCTTGAAGATGAAGGGAGCCTCGAAGATGTCCTTAAGTTCTGTATTAGGTATGAGCCTCTTCTCGCTGAAGAACTCATCGGCAGCTATAGGGAAGGGAGAGTTCTCGTTCCATCGGCGAGCGTCGTGCTTGATGTTATCGGATAGGGCAGAGATGTCGAAGTCACCGTCTTTCAGTTTAGCCACACCACATCCGAAACCTTTGTATATGCCCCACGTTGTGAAGTAGAGGTACTGGCTCTTGTCGTCGTCCTCAAAGAGCATGGGGTCGAGCGTGATGACATTGTGAACGTATCTGTCTGGCACCATGACTGCATCTTCCTTGCCAAGAATATTCTTCCAGGGACCAATGGGGGAGTCGCTCTCACCTATGTTGATGTTGCATGGTTCGCAGTAGTAGTAGCGGTACTTGCCGTTGGGCTGCTTGACAACATCGGGTGCCCACACCACTTCTGTCGTGGGCCAGTTCATCACGAAATTCTTCCAGTTGACAAAGTCCTTGCTTGCCCAGACCTGAGCTGGGCCATATCCGTTGCCTGTGCCGTCGGTGGTGGCGTAGATATAGTATGTATCGCCGAATTTCCTTATCGTAGGGTCGGCAAAGTAGCCGGGGATAAAGGGGTTGATATTGCCAGGAGCATTCCATGCTTTGCCTTTTACGGGCGATGGAGTGTACTCTCTGTTGTGACGTTGTGCCTGCATGGTGGATGTACTCAGCAGGGCGATGGGGATAAAGAGTTTGTAATAAGTTTTCATTGATCAGTTAGTCGTTAAGTTTTTCAATGTATGTTGCGCTTATTGAGGGCTGCAGCATATCGGGCTGCATTTCTCTGGTGTTCTGCATAGCCGACGGCGAAGTTGTGTGTGCCAGAGAAATCTTCCTTGGCACACATATATATATATTCATGGTTGGCATGGTTGAGCACAGCGTCTATGCCTGCTATGCTTGGCACACATATTGGTCCGGGAGGGAGGCCTTTGTTCTTATATGTGTTATAGGGCGAATCCACTTCGAGGTGCTTGTGCAGGATGCGCCTTAGGGCGAAGTCCTGAAGGGCAAACTTTACGGTGGGGTCGCTCTGAAGTGGCATGCCTATGCGAAGCCTGTTCATGTAGAGAGCCGCTATGGCAGGTTTCTCGCTGTTGTTGGCCGTCTCGCTGTCGACGATGGAGGCGAGCGTGACCACCTTCTCTATGGTCATCTCCTCTCCGGCATAAGAGCTTACCTCAGCGAGCTTGTGTCTTCTTTCTTCATTCCAGAAGACTTCGTTTTCCTTCTTCAGCCTGCTCAAGAGGTCGTTGACCTTGACGTCCCAGTAGACCTCGTACGTGTTGGGGATAAAGAGGCAGGGTAGGGTCTCATTTGTATATCCGAGATCTTTTACCACTGTTTCGTCGGTGAGAGCCTGCATGATGGCGGCTGAATCTGCCATCACTTGTTTGGATAGTCGCTGAGCCATGTCTGCCACTGTGCGCACAGAGGGCACAACAAGTCTGACAGGTGTCTGACTGTGGTTGCGCACATTGCGAACGGCTTTCATCATGCTCATCCCAGGTTGGATGACATAGTGGCCAGTACGCATGTGTCTGTCAAGATTGAAAAGCCTGAGGTTGATGTCTAATATAAAGCTATTGTCCGGATGGCATGTTTCCGTCAACTTTCTCTTCAGCGAGTCGATGTTGTCATCAGCATCAACATATAGGGAAGTAGGCTCAGACACTTCAAATCCGCTATTGACTGTATTGTAACCTGCAACAGCAGCAATCATTGTGACAGTTGCGGCTCCCATCAAGATAATATTCTTCGTCTTCATGTCCTCTTATTTCAGTACCTTTGTATTTTTGCTTTTGTAATTGTTCGTCAGACAAGCTTTAGAGGCCTAATCTGTCATTTTTATTAAAAATATCATTGCAAAGATAAGAATTATCTACCAAAGATTTCCATTATTAGCGGAAAGTTTTATAACTTTACACAAAAATAACCAAATACCCGTCAATAATTATGGAAAATTTCAAGGATTTAGTACAAAGACGCCGAAGCGTTAGAAAGTTCACTGATGAAGAAATAAAGGGAGAAGATCTGCAGACAATACTCCGCGCCGCCCTCATGTCCCCAACGGGCAAGAGTGTGAGAGGATGGCATTTTATAGTTATAGACGATAAGTCTCTTTTAGAGAAGATATCACTCTGCCGTTCTATGGGAAGCCAGTTTTTGGCAGGTGCGGCTGTAGCCATTGTGGTGCTCGGCGACAGGGAGGCTTCTGACGTGTGGTGTGAGGATGCGTCCCTCGCAGCTCTCACCATGCAGTATCAGGCTGCGGACTTAGGTCTTGGCTCTTGCTGGTGCCAGATACGCAACCGCTTTATGGCGAACGGGGAGTCTTCTGACAATGTGCTCCGCTTCCTTCTCCGTTACCCTGAAAACCTCACAGCCGAATGCGTCATCGGCATAGGACATCCGGCTGTCGAACGCAAGCCACAGGACGAGGACAACCTGAAGTGGGAGAATGTGCATGTAGGTCCTTTCCCTGCGGGTGAATAAAGGTGGGTTAGAAAAATCTATTGCAATGAAGATAACATTCATCGGAGCAGGAAATCTGGCCACCAATCTTTGCCAAGCCGCCTATGATGCCTGCCATGAGATAGCAGAGGTGTATAGCCGCACGGAAGCATCAGCATCAGTACTTGCAAATATGGTCAACGCGCCTTACACGACAGATTTGTCTACCGTCAACACAGAGTCGGACATCTACATCGTCTCCGTTAAGGATGCCGTGCTCGAACAGGTGGCAGCAGAGCTGAGCAAAAGAGTAGGGGATAGGCTTATCGTCCATACGGCAGGCAGCATGCCGATGGACATTCTGCCCTCGTGCCGACGAGGGGTGTTCTATCCTATGCAGACATTCTCCCGTCAGAAGAAAGTCGACTTCTCCACCATACCCTGCTTCCTCGAAGCCCAGTCAGCCGACGATTTGGCACTTCTGCACCAGTTCGCTGCCTCCATCACTGACAGCATATACGATATGGGCAGCAACGACCGCCGATACCTCCATCTGGCCGCCGTCTTCTGCTGCAACTTCGCCAACCACTGCTATGCCATTGGTGCTAAACTGTTGAAGGAACATGGAAACATCCCGTTTGAGGTTATGCTTCCGCTCATCAGCGAGACGGCCAGCAAACTATATCATTTGTCTCCAGCAGAGGCACAGACAGGCCCTGCCGTGAGATGGGACAACAACGTCATTGATAAACAGATAACTCTACTTTCTTCCCAACCACAATGGCAAGAGATATATCGTCTCATCAGCCAAAGCATCCATTCAGCCTCCGAAAAATAGGGATACACGTATAACTAAAGACATGATAAACTACGACCTTTCAAAGATTCGAGCCATCTTCTTCGATGTAGATGGCGTCCTCTCGTGCGAGACCATCACTCAGCACCCCAATGGCGAACCAATGCGGACTGTCAACATAAAAGATGGTTATGCAATGCAGCATGCAGTCAAATGCGGTCTGCTGCTCGCCATCATAAGTGGCGGAAAAACAGAGGCTGTGGCCAAACGCTATCATGGCCTTGGCATAACGGAAGTGCATCTCGGAGTGAAGGTTAAGATTATACTTTACAACGAGTTGAAAGAAAAATATAAGCTATCTGACGAAGAGATAGCTTACGTGGGCGATGACATACCCGACTACGAGGTGTTGACAAAATGCGGACTGCCATGCTGTCCGTCAGATGCAGCACCAGAAATAAAAGACGTCTGCACATACATATCCCACAAGGAGGGAGGAAAAGGATGTGCGCGCGACATTTTAGAACAAATACTTAAGACACAAAATCTATGGATGCACAACAACACAGCCTTCGGTTGGTAGAAGGCTACAAGGTCATACTCGCCAGCAATTCTCCTCGCCGCAAAGAACTACTTGCTGGTCTTGGCATAGATTTCTCCGTACGTATCATCAAAGATATTGATGAGAGCTATCCTGCCAGTCTGCGAGGAGAAGATATTCCTGTCTTCATATCTGGCAAGAAGGCGGAAGCATACAGGCGCACCATGGCTGAAGACGAACTCATCATCACAGCCGACACAATTGTCTATGACAACGACAAGGTGCTTGGCAAACCTTCATCGCGTGAAGAGGCCATAAACATGCTCACAGAACTGTCAGGTCATGCTCATGAAGTCATAACGGGCGTGACCATTTGTTCACGAGACAAAATGAAACAGTTCGCATCGGTATCAAAAGTTTTCTTCGATAATCTTACCGAAGAAGAAATTGAGTATTATGTGGACAAGTACCGACCGTACGACAAAGCTGGATCATACGGCATACAGGAGTGGATAGGATTTGTAGGAGTCACACGCATCGAAGGCTCGTACTTCAATGTGATGGGACTGCCCATACAAAGACTGTACAAGGAACTGAAAAGATTCTGATGCCTGCGGCTGAAGTTGCCTACTGAGATTTTCTGGGCGCATGAAGGAAATCTATCGGCAAGAGAGATGATGGTGAGGGGAAGTCGGAATGCTTGCTGACGGTTTGGGTGATGCTTTACCTTGTTTTGCTATTTAACATAACCGTGATAAGAGTACCGGAAGATGGAGGGATTTCGGGCTTGGGAAGCCCGAAATGCCGGACGGAGCAGATATGAGAGCAATAGAGAGGATATCGAGCTCGCTGAACTACTCGTGATGGTAAGGTTCTCCACGCATGATGGTCATGGCTCGGTAGAGTTGTTCTACGAAGATGAGCCTTATCATCTGATGGGAAAATGTCATTTTGGAGAGAGAAAGCTGTTCGTCGGCTCGTCGGTAGACATCGGGGGAAAATCCGTAGGGACCGCCAATGATGAAGACAAGGCGCTTGCTGACAGTGTTCATCTTGTTCTCCATATATGATGAGAACTCCACACTACGCATCTCCTTGCCGTGCTCGTCAAGCAACACTACCCTGTCTCCTTGCTGCAACTGGCGGAGGATGAGTTCGCCTTCCTGCTGCTTCTGCTGGTCGGATGACAGATTCTTGGTGTTTCGGAGTTCGGGAATGGTGATGATGTCAAATCCAATATAGTGCTTGACACGGGAGGCATATTCGTCGATGAGGTCGACGAAATGCTTGTTCACGGTCTTGCCTACAAGTATGAGGGAAACTTTCATGTGAGGAGATTCTTGATGAGTAATTTTTGAGAATTATCGTGTCACCTTCTTCACTCCCTTGACGGTACTTATCTTCTTGATGAGCATGGTGAGCTGATTCTGGTCGCTGATGGACACAATGAGCGAACCGGAGAAGAGGCCGTCTTCAGACGAGCTGATGGAGATGCTGCGAAGCATGATGTTCTTTTCCTTGTTGATGATGGACGTTATGTTATTTACTATGCCTATGTCGTCGTGCCCCACCACGTAGAGAGTGACGGGATATTGCTTGCTGCCCTTGCCTGCCCAGCGCGCTTTGAGCACACGGTAGCCAAGGCGCTCGCGGAGAAGCTGTGCGTTGGGGCAGTCGGAACGGTGAACCTTGATGCCTCTGTTGACAGTGACGAATCCGAAGACATCGTCGCCATAGATGGGATTGCAGCATTTTGCAAGGCTATACTCCACCCCCTTCAGATTGTTGTCTAAGACGAGCACATCTTGACTCTCTCTTACCATGTCGTCAGAACCTGTCTTGCTGAATCCGTCGGCACTACGCTGTTCGGCTGAGAAAGCTGTGGGATTGTTGTCACGCTCTACTATCTCTAAGTATTGCTCTATGACGTTGTTGACATCGAGTATGTCCTCAGCTATAGCCTTGTAGAACTCCAGAACATGCTTGTAGCCAAGCTTCTTCACGAGACGCATCATGACCGACTCCTCGGGCTCTATCTTGCGGTTCTTGAACTTTCGTTCGAGAGCCTCCTTGGCGAAGGTGGAGACTTTCATCTCCTGTTCGGCGAGAGACTGGCGTATCTTGGTGCGAGCCTTGGTGGTTACGGCAATGTTGAGCCAGTCGCGCTTGGGCAACTGCTTGGTTGAAGTGAGTATCTCCACCTGGTCACCGCTCTGCAGCTTGGTGCGTATGTGCACATTCTTGCCGTTGACCTTGCCTCCTATGCAGTGTGAGCCCACGCTGGTATGCACCATGAAGGCAAAGTCGAGGATGGTGGCTCCCTTGGGCAGTTTGAAGAGGTCGCCCTTGGGTGTGAAGACAAAGACCTCGTCACTGTAGAGGTCTACCTTGAAGCGGTCGACGAGGTTCTCATCACTTTCTGTCTGTGTCTCAAGGGCAAGACGTATGTCTTTAAGCCACTCTTCGAGTTTTGTGCCGCTATCCTTCACCCCCTTATAGCGCCAGTGGGCAGCGAGACCACGTTCGGCTATCTCGTCCATGCGCTCCGTGCGTATCTGTATTTCTACCCATTTGCCCTCTGGTCCCATGACCGTGATGTGGAGTGACTCGTAGCCGTTGCTCTTAGGCACGGAGAGCCAGTCGCGGAGGCGTTTCGGATTGGGACGGTACATGTCTGTGACGATGCTGAACACCTGCCAGCAGTCCTGCTTCTCCTTGTCCGGTGCTGAGTCGAGGATGACACGGATGGCAAAGAGGTCGTAGATGCCCTCAAACTTACACTTCTGCTTTTTCATCTTCTGCCAGATGGAGTGTATAGACTTGGTGCGTCCCTTGATGTGGAAGTGGAGTCCAGCGGCAGAGAGATGTTCCTCTATGGGGCGGATGAAGTTTTCTATGTAGCGGTCGCGAGCTTCTCTCGTGGCACTGAGCTTCTCTTTTATCATGTAGTAGACATCCGACTCAAGATATTTGAGCGAGAGGTCTTCGAGTTCGCGCTTTATCAGATAGAGTCCGAGCTTATGTGCCAAGGGCGCATAGAGATGAGCAGCCTCGGTAGCCACTCTGATGCGCTCTTCATCGGTGCCGCGGTCTTTGATCTGACGCATGAGGTTGACGCGGTCGGCTATGATGATGAAGATGACACGCATGTCTTCAGCAAAGGAGAGGAGCAGGTCACGGAAGTTTTCGGTCTCTATGGACGGATTTTTGGCATAGAGTTCGTTGACCCTTAGCAGTCCTCTGATGATGTGCGCCACTTCCTGTCCGAAGTCACTCTCTATGTCGACTATGCCTACGGCTTCGACACGCACGCATCCCTGGAGCATGATGCTGAGTACAGAGGCGCGGTTGAGTCCTATTTCCTCAACGGTGATGAGGGCCGTCTGCAAGTCGAAGAGTATGGGGTTGAGTCCAAACTGGTCACGGCGAAGCGAACCTGTCTCTACAGCTCTGAGCAGGATTTCTTTCACCTTGTGGAAATCATCGGGATTGAGCACATCGCCTAACTTCGACTGGAGCTTCTTAACGGTGGAGAGCAGTTCTTCTCTTTCGTATTCCTTGATAGTAGCTATTTCTTCCATACGCTCGTGGGGTGATAAAGTGAACGGGAGGTTGGCAACTCAAGGAAGCCGATGCCCGTTCGGGTGTTGTGGTTTATGTTGTATTTGTAGTGCAAAGTTAGTGTATTTTTATTGCAATAAGGCTCATTATTATAAATAATTCATGAAAAAGTAGCCGATTAAGCACAAAATGTTTGGAAGTTTCGCATAATGTACGTATCTTTGACATAAGTTTTCATCGGGTTGCCCTTACGGGGCATGTCCTGAGGGAAACACAAGGTCACTTTTTATCACTTAATACCATAATAACCATGCTTACACAAGAAGACAAAGATTTTCTCGCCAAGAAAGGCATATCAGAAGAGAAGCTCAACGCTCAACTGCAGTGTTTCAAAACAGGATTCCCATGGCTCCGACTTGCAGGAGCAGCTTCGCCAGGCAATGGCATCACTGTAGCCAGTCCAGAAGAGAAGAAGGCATATCTTGCCGCTTGGGAAAGCTATCTTGCCGGCAGCGGCAAGGTGCTGAAGTTCGTGCCAGCCTCGGGAGCTGCCAGCCGCATGTTCAAAAATCTCTTCGAATACCTCGACACAGAGGAGAAGACAGATTTCATAAAGAAGTTTGAGGACAACCTCGACAAGTTTGCCTTCATAGGCGACCTCAAGGAGGCAATAGCCAAGAACGGAGGAGACGACTCAACAAAGACAGCCATCGCCACTCTCCTCGGTGAGGAAGGACTCTCATACGGCAAACTGCCAAAGGGACTCCTCAAGTTCCACAAGTATGAAGACGGAGCACGCACACCTGTAGAAGAGCACCTTGTGGAGGGAGCACTCTATGCAGCAAGCAAGACAGGCACTGTGTACGTCCACTTCACCGTCAGCCCCGAACATCGTCCGCTCTTCGAAGCACTCGTGGAGAAAGTGCTGCCAAAGTATGAGGCAGTCTACGGTGTGAAGTATTCCGTATCATTCTCCGAGCAGAAGTCGAGCACAGATACCGTAGCCGCCAACCCCGACAACACACCCTTCAGAGGAAAGGACGGGAAGATACTCTTCCGCCCAGGAGGCCACGGAGCCCTCATCGAAAATCTCAATGACCTCGATGCCGACATCATCTTCATCAAGAATATCGACAACGTTGTGCCAGACCGTCTCAAGCCAGAGACAACAGAATACAAGAAGCTCATTGCCGGCATACTCGTCAGCAAGCAGCAGAAGGCCTTCGACTATCTCCGACTGCTCGACAGCGGCACTTATACCCACGCTCAGCTCGAAGAGATAATCCGATTCCTCCGCGACGAACTCTGTTGCCGCAATCCAGAACTTAAGGACCTCGAAGATGCCGAACTCGCCATCTATCTCCGCAATAAGCTCAACAGACCAATTCGCGTGTGCGGTATGGTGAAGAACGTTGGCGAACCAGGCGGAGGCCCGTTCCTCGCCTACAACCCCGACAACACCATCAGCCTCCAGATACTTGAGAGCAGCCAGATAGACACAGCCAATGAGGAGTACATGGAGATGTTCAAGAACGGCACTCACTTCAACCCCGTTGACCTCGTCTGCGCCATCAAGAACTACAAGGGAGAGAAGTTCGACCTCACCAAGCACGTCGACCCAAAGACAGGATTCATATCCAACAAGAGCAAGGACGGCAAAGAACTCAAGGCACTCGAACTCCCAGGACTCTGGAATGGAGCCATGAGCGACTGGAACACCATCTTCGTCGACGTTCCTCTCGGCACATTCAACCCTGTCAAGACAGTCAACGACCTCCTGCGCGAACAGCACCAGTAGAAGACGCATAAGAGGCTGCACACATCTTTATTTAATATAGCATGGAAATAATCACCAAATACTTTCCCAACATCACAGAACTTCAGGCCGAGCAGTTTGCTCAGCTTGAAGTTTTGTACAATGACTGGAACTCAAAAATCAATGTCATCTCACGAAAAGACATCCACAACCTCTACGAGCACCATGTGCTTCACTCCCTCGGCATAGCCAAACTCATCAACTTCCGCCCAGACACCAACATCATGGACCTCGGCACAGGAGGCGGATTTCCTGGCATACCCCTTGCCATCCTCTTTCCCGAAGCCAACTTCCACCTCGTGGACAGCATTGGCAAGAAAGTCAGAGTGGCTCAGGAGGTGGCTACGGCCATAGGACTGCAGAATGTAAGATTCTCACACGCCAGGGCTGAGGAGATAAAAGACAAGTATGACTTCGTCGTCACACGAGCCGTCATGTCAATGGTCGACCTCATAAAGATAGCCCGCAAGAATATCGCCAAAGAACAGCACAACGCTCTTCCAAACGGAATCATCGCCCTCAAGGGAGGAGAACTCGACGGAGAGATAGCCGCTGTGAAGAATATTGCTGCCGTATGGCCGCTGAACGACTATTTCGAAGAGGAATACTTCGAGACAAAGAAGGTTGTGCACGTGGGCATAACAAGCAAGTGAGGACCAAAAAACATAGGACATCGATTCATTACATACCCCTACCCCAACCAAAAATAATCAACCAACACATGACTATACAACCATTCACGTTCAATCCTCTTGGTGTCAACTGCTACGTTGTTCAAAGCGGAGACGGCTATGCTACCGTCATCGACTGCAGCTGTTCGTCAGAAAGCGAGTGGGAGCAGCTTCGCAACTATTTCGCCATAGACAGCCTCGACATCATCCATCTGCTCAACACCCATCTCCACTTCGACCACGTGTGGGGCAACGGATATTTCTACCGCGACTTCCACGAGAAGAGCAGAGCCTTGGCAGCCGACCACACCCTTTATGACAACATCGACCTCCAGATACAGTCGGTCATGGGCATGAAAATAGCCCACCCTCCTTTCCCACAGCTCGGCTCTCCCCTTCAGGACGGAGAGAAGCTCCACTTCGGAGTGGACAGCCTCACAGTCATCCCAACACCAGGCCATTCCCCCGGTAGCGCATGCTTCTACTGCGAGAGCCAAGGCGTACTCTTCTCTGGCGACACACTCTTCCGCGGCAGCTGCGGACGCACCGACCTCGAAGGAGGCAATATGGACGACATGATGAAGAGCCTCAAGGTGCTCTCTGCCCTACCCAACGACACCAAGGTCTATTGCGGACACGGGCCACAGACAACCATAGGTTTTGAAAAACAATATAATCCCTACCTCATAGAAGCCATGAGGAGATAAGACTCACATATCGTGAGAAAAGGCTCTTATTAGAATAGTGCCAGGTCTGTTGCTCAAGACCAAGGCAGCTGAAATTCTATAAACCATTGGTTGTAGAAAATTACCATCCAACTGACTAACCAATATTTATGCACAAACATATACTCACAGCATTCATGCTATCCCTCTCTCTCCTGCCAGCCTCGGCACAGCAAGTCAGAGAGGTTCTCAATCGTGCGCCCGTTGCCGTACCCTCCAAAAGCGGCATCCTCGTTTCGTGGCGCTCACTCCTTTCCGACACGGAAGAGACCTCCTTCAATGTCTACCGCG
>JAEDNQ010000170.1 GCA_016302435.1 Bacteroidaceae bacterium | reverse complement strand
ATCTGCTGCATGATAGCCTCAAAATCGCCTCAAGCTAATTTATAGAACACCCCATGTGTGTGTGAGGGTTGCTTGTAAGAGGGTTGTGTGTGTGTGGCTTGTGCTTTTTGTGTGGGGAGATGCTTGGTCTTTAGTGTCAGTCGATGAGTATCTCTCCGTCGAAGACCTTGACGGCAGGACCGGTCATGAGTATGTGGCGGTCTGAAGTGCGCCACTCTATCTGGAGTGAGCCTCCGTCCATGTGTATGTTGACAGTCCGTGCGTTCTGGTCTGACTGGGCTTCTCGCCTCAGTATCGTGGCTACAGCCGTGGCACAGGCTCCTGTGCCGCATGCTTGTGTGATGCCAGAGCCTCTTTCCCACACTCTCATGCGCACGTCGCCGTTGGGGAGCAGTTGGGCAAACTCGATGTTGGCTTTCTGCGGAAAGACTGGGTGGCACTCGAGCAGAGGTCCGTAGTGGCTGAGGTCTATGCTGGCTATATCTTCGGTGAAGATGACTGCGTGTGGATTTCCCATGCAGACATAGGTGGCTCTGAATGTTGCCTCGCCTGCTGTGAGAGCTGTCGAGCTCAGGTCGCCTGTTGGTGTGGCTACCTGTTTTGTATTTGACAGTATGGGTTCGCCCATGTCTACTGTGGCACTCGTTACGAGGTCGTCGTCTGATGTCTGCACGGTGATGGTCTTGATGCCTGAGAGTGTCTCTAAGGTGATGACCTTCTTGGTGGTCAAGCGGTTGTCGTAGACGTATTTGCCTATGCAGCGGCTGGCATTGCCGCACATCATGGCTTCCGAACCGTCGGCATTGAATATGCGCATTGAGAAGTCTGCTGTCTCGCTCTTGCCTATGAGGACAAGTCCGTCGGAACCTATGCCTGTGTGGTACTTGCTCCATAGGATGGAGAGGGCGGAAGGGTCGGCTATCGGATACTGCATCGTGTTGATATATATATAGTCATTGCCGAGACCGTGCATCTTCGTAAACTTTATCAATGTTGACATATTGAACGTTATTTTGTTGTTTAAACTATCATTTTGTTTTAATTTCGATGCAAAGTTATAACATTTTGCTAACATGGGCAAATGGTTATAGACAAAAGTGCTGTTTTTTTGAAAATGAATATCAATTTATGTGTATATTGTATGAAATAACTTACGGATTGAAACTATTTCCATTTGAATAGTTACAATCCGTAAGTATATCAATAAGCATTCTCGTGAACGCCTTTTACAGCCCTTCCGCTGGGGTCATTTTGGTTCTTGAACGATGCGTCCCATGCCAAAGCCTCTGCTGTAGAGCATGCCACGCTGGGTACGCTTGGTACGCTGAGGGCGGCGCTGCGGCTTGGGAAGTGCTCTTCGAAGATGGAGCGGTAGAAGTATTCTTCCTTGTTCATAGGAGGGTTGATGGGGAAGCGTTCGGCAGCGTGAGCCATCTGCTCGTCAGTGACAGCCTGTGAGGTCATCTCCTTGAGGCTGTCTATCCAGCTGTAGCCAACGCCATCGCTGAACTGTTCTTTCTGTCGCCATGCCACGCTCTCGGGGAGCATGTCGGCGAAGGCTTCGCGCACGATCTTCTTCTCAATAGTGTTGCCAGGGCACATCTTAGCGGCTGGGTTGAGCCTCATGGCCACATCGAGAAACTCCTTGTCGAGGAAGGGCACTCTACCTTCCACACCCCAGGCTGAGAGGGACTTGTTGGCGCGGAGGCAGTCGTAGAGGTGGAGTTTGCTGAGCTTGCGCACTGTCTCCTCGTGGAAGTCGCGTGGCGTTGGAGCTTTGTGGAAGTAGAGGTAGCCGCCGAAGACTTCATCTGCACCCTCACCGCTGAGCACCATCTTTATGCCCATGGACTTGATGACGCGAGCGAGGAGGTACATCGGTGTGGAGGCGCGGACAGTGGTGACATCGTAGGTCTCTATGTAGTATATTACATCGCGGATGGCGTCGAGACCTTCCTGTACGGTATAGTTGATTTCGTGGTGGACAGTGCCGATATGGTCAGCCACTTCCTTGGCTTTGGCCAGGTCGGGTGCTCCCTTGAGGCCTACGGCGAAGCTGTGGAGCTGTGGCCACCATGCTGCCGCTGTATTGTCTGTCTCCACACGCATGGCGGAATATTTCTTTGCGATGGCAGAGATGACAGAAGAGTCGAGTCCGCCGCTCAGGAGCACTCCGTAGGGCACGTCGCTCATGAGCTGGCGCTGAACGGCAGCCTCCAGAGCGTCGTGGACATCCTGCACTGAGGCTGGATTGTCTTTGACGGCATCGTAGCTTGTCCAGTCGCGCTTGTACCAGCGAGTCATCTTGCCTTCCCTGCTCCAGTAGTAATGGCCTGGCAGGAAGGGCTCGTATTCGTCGCAGAATCCTTCGAGAGCCTTGAGTTCACTTGCCACGTAGACACGTCCCTCATTGTCTTTACCTATATATAATGGTATGACGCCTATCGGGTCGCGTGCTATAAGGTATTCGTCCTTCTCCTCGTCGTAGAGGGCGAAGGCGAAGATGCCGTTGAGGTCTTCGAGGAAGTCGATGCCCTTGTCGCGGTAGAGGGCGAGGATGACCTCGCAGTCGCTGCCTGTCTGAAACTCGTATTTGCCTGCATACTTCTCGCGTATGTCGCGATGGTTGTATATCTCACCGTTTACAGCCAGAGCCTGCTTCTTGTCTGGCGAGTAGAGTGGCTGTCCGCCGCTCTGTGGGTCTACGATGGACAGACGCTCGTGGGCGAGGATGGCTGTCTTGCCCACGTATATGCCGCTCCAGTCTGGTCCGCGATGTCTTATCTTCTGTGACATCTTGAGAGCTTTCTTCCTAAGTTCTTTAGTCTGCTCTTTTATCTGAAATATTCCTACTATTCCGCACATATAATAATGTCTTGATGTTGTTTTTCTGTTTGTGTCTGCTGTTGTGGCTTTTAGGGGTGTTCTATATTATTGAACACCCCTTTATCTACTTTTGCAAGAGATACTGCTTGATGTCCTGGGCTGCCTTGCGTCCGCTGGCTATGGCACGCACTACGAGCGATGCTCCTGAGGCTGCGTCGCCTGCTACGAAGACGTTGTCGGCAAACTGTGGCTGCTGGGGCTTGAGGAATCCCATGGCAAGGAGCACGAGGTCGCAGTCGATGGTCTCAACTTTGCCTGTGGGCTTCATTATCGGACGGCCGCCCTCTGGATTGGGCAACCATTCTACCTCTTCTATCTCGGCTCCTGTCACTACACCTTTCTTGCCGATGAACTTGTTGGTGGTGAGACACCAGCGGCGGGAGCATCCTTCCTCGTGGCTTGACGTGGTCTTGAGGACAATGGGCCATTGTGGCCAAGGGGTGGCAGGATTGTGGCCTACAGGTGGCTGTGGCATGATTTCTATCTGTGTCACGCTGGCTGCTCCCTGGCGGTTGCATGTTCCGATACAGTCTGATCCTGTGTCGCCACCACCGATGACGAGCACCTTCTTGCCCTTGGCGTTGACGAGGTCTTCTTTGGCGAAGGTCATGCCTGCCAGGATGCGGTTTTGCTGTGACAGTATGTCGAGGGCGAGGTGGATGCCCTTGAGGTCGCGTCCGGGGACGGTGAGGTCGCGTGCCACTGGAGTTCCGGTGCAGATGCAGTATGCGTCAAAGCCTTCTGGCAGTGAGGTCACGTCTATATCGGCGTTCATGTTGAAGATGACTCCTTCAGCCTTCATCACGTCTATGCGGCGGTCGATGACAGTCTTGTTGAGCTTGAAGTTGGGGATGCCGTAGCGGAGCAGTCCGCCCGGGGCTTCATTTTTGTCGAAGACAGTGACGGCAAATCCCATGCCGTTGAGCTGGTTGGCAGCTGCAAGGCCCGATGGACCTGCACCGATGACAGCCACTTTCTTGCCATTGCGCTCTATCTGGCGCACCTTGACATATCCCTCTCTGAAGGCTGCCTCAGCTATGGCTGCCTCGTTCTCGCGGATGGTGGTAGGAGCGTCGCAGCTCAGTTTGAGCACGCAGCTCTTCTCGCAGAGTGCAGGGCAGATGCGTCCTGTGAACTCAGGGAAGTCGTTGGTCTCTGTTAGTATCTTGTATGCCTCTTCCCATCTGCCTTCAGCCAGTGCCTCCTGAAACTCTGGCTGCTTGTTGCCTACGGGGCATGCCCAGTGGCAGAATGGCACGCCGCATCCCATGCATCGTGAAGCCTGGAGCTTGCGGTCGTGGCTGTTGAGGGTCTGTTCTACCTCGCCGTAGTCTGCTATGCGGTCATGGATAGGTCTGTAGCCCGCTTCCTGGCGTGGTATTTTCAAAAACGCTTTAGGGTCTTTCATATATGTCGTTTTTCTTGCCTGTCTGTTGA
>JAEDNQ010000169.1 GCA_016302435.1 Bacteroidaceae bacterium | reverse complement strand
CCCCCGGTGTGTATGTCATCAAACGTGGAGACACGGTGAGGAAAGTGGTGAAGTAGGGGAGAGATGCTTGTGTATAGGTGCGGTTTTCTATAAAAATTCCACCTAAACCGCCTAAAACACAAAAGGCTTCGCTTTGACAATCGGTCAAAAGCGAAGCCTTTTGTGATTTGTACCCCGAGCCGGGCTCGAACCGGCACGAATTGCTTCATTGGTGTTTGAGACCAACGCGTCTACCAATTCCGCCATCGGGGCATGCATTGAAGAGCACACTTGTGTCAAATGCGGTGCAAAGTTAGTAAAAAAAGTTGAAACAAGAGCAGTCTTCTTGCTTTTTTTTGACAAAACAAGCTAAATCAGTCTCCTTGCGTGTGCTTGGAAGGCCGATTTAGCCTGTTTTAGCCACTATGACTATGTTTTTGTCTGTCTATTGCAGTCCTGCCTTCGACCTTGTAAACATGGGCCGAAAGCATGGACACTGTCACCTCATGTTTAGTTCAGTCCAGCCTTTCAGTCTTGTTCACACATGCAGAAAGCATGGACACTGTCACCTCATTTTTATTTCAGTCCTGCCTTCAGCGAACGGATGACGGCAGAGTTGAAGCCGGCATGGTCGAGTTCGTTGAGCCCCTTGATGGTCACACCCCCAGGTGTCGTCACCTTGTCGATGGCCTCCTCAGGATGCCATCCTGTGGCCTTGAGCAGAGACACAGCTCCCTGCATTGTCTGAAGAGCTATCTGCTTTGCCTGTGCAGGGTAGAAGCCCATCTCGCAGCCGCCCTCCATTTGGGCGCGGATGTAGCGCATGACGTATGCTATGCCGCATGACGCCATCATCATGCCTGGACCCACAAGGTTCTCCTGCACAACGAGCGTGTCGCCGTCGAGGGCATAGAGCTCGTCTACCATCTTCAGGCTCTCATCTGTAGCACCTGCACCCTTGGCTATGAAGCTCATGCTGGCGCCAAACTCGGCAGCGATGTTAGGTATGACATAGAAGAACTGACCATCAATGCCCAGCTGTTCTGCCAGCATGCCTGTAGTGAAGTTGGCGGCATCTGACACGATTATCTGCCTGTCAAGGTCGAGCACATGCTTCACCTCCGCCAGCACCAGCTTCATCAGCCATGGCTTCACGACAAGCACGATGATGTCGGCTCCCTTTACCGCCTCCACATTGTCTGTGGTGATGTTGATGGCAGGATATTCAGACTTAAATTCGGCCAGAAGAGCCTCGTTCTTGTCTGCAATGGTGATGCTCTCGATTTTTCCACTCTTTGCCCATCCCTTGATGAGCGCGCCGCCCATGTTGCCAGCGCCGATAACAGTAAGTTTCATAATTTTTTCAGTCTTATTTGTTTGTTTTGTCCCGTATTTAGTGCATTGATGGCGCTCTCTTGGTTAAAAATAGAACTAACATTTTGCACTGTGGTAGGTTTTCACTAACTTTGCACGAAATATGCAGCCTTGCCGCGCCCGCTCCTATGCCCAGAGGGCTGGAGAGGCAGAGCTGTAGGCTGTATTCTGCCACAAAGTTACGTCAAACTCCGCATCCAACAAAATAAAAGAATACTTTTCTCGTTAATAAAGGTGATGAAGACCTTACAAGAACATATTATCACAGTGCTCGTGACAGTAGCCATGACACTTTTCGCTTTTGCCATGCCACCAGCCCATGCCCAGACGCGGAAGGTGATGAACCGCCCGTATATTGACCAGAGGAAGTTCCATTACGGTTTTTTGGCTGGAGCCAACCTGCAAGACTTGGAGCTGCAGCAGAACGGATATGTGGATGAGGCAGGCAACCAGTGGTATGCAGAGACACCCGGCTACGAACCCGGCTTCTCCGTCGGCATCCTCGGAGAGTTCTATCTCACCAAACATCTCGCCTTCCGCATCATACCCTCCATGCACTTCGGCACAAAGAACGTGCAGTTCCGCAACGAACTGAACGGCGACAAGCAGTTTCAGACCATCAAGTCAACATACTTCGCCGTGCCGCTCAACATCAAGTATGCGGCAGAACGATTCAACAACTACCGACCATACATCGTCACAGGTATCACACCAGTGCTCGACCTCACAGTCAAGAAACAGAAGCAGCTCCTGCTCAAATCAGCTGACTGCTACCTCGAACTCGGACTCGGATGTGACCTCTACCTGCCATTCTTCAAGTTCATACCAGAGGTCAAATTCATGTATGGACTGTCGAACATCATCAACAAGGACCGAAGTGACATGACAGACGACACTCAGCTCATCTTCACACAGTCAGTGGACAAGGGAAAGAGCAAGATGATAGTCTTGACATTCTACTTCGAATAGCAGAAGAATCCCCCCTCGAACAGCAAAAGAATCCTTGGGGTAGCAGAAGAATCACCCTCGAACAGCAAAATGACAACAATGAAATACTCAGTCATCATACCCGTATACAACCGCCCGGATGAAGCCGACGAGCTCCTCGAAAGCCTCACCCGTCAGACGGTTAAAGACTTTGAGGTCATCGTCGTCGAAGACGGGTCGACGCGACCATGCAAGGATGTCGTCGACAAATATGCCGACCGACTCGATGTGAAGTACATGACCAAGAAAAACGGAGGCCCTGGACCTGCACGCAACTATGGCGTCGAACATTCCAAGGGCGAATATGTGCTCATACTCGACAGCGACTGCGTCTTGCCCGAAGGCTACCTCGCCGCCGTGGACAAGGAACTCCTCGACAGTCCCTGCGATGCCTTTGGCGGACCAGATGCCGCACACGACTCCTTCACTCCCGTGCAGAAGGCCATCTCCTACAGCATGACATCCTTCTTCACCACTGGAGGCATAAGGGGAGGAAAGAAGAAAGGCGCTATGGACAAGTTCTATCCTCGCTCCTTCAATATGGGAGTGAAGCGCGATGTCTATCTCAAGCTCAGGGGCTTCAGCAAGATGCGCTTCGGCGAAGACATTGACTTCAGCTACCGCATAGTGGAGGCTGGCTACACCACACGCCTCTTCCCCGAAGCATGGGTCTGGCACAAACGGCGCACCGACATGGACAAGTTCTTCAAGCAGGTCTTCAACTCGGGCATAGCGCGCATCAACCTTGAGAAGCGCCACCCAGGCACGCTCAAGCTCGTGCATGCCCTCCCCATGATCTTCACCGTCGGACTCGCCGTCCTCATCCTCGCCGCCGTCTTCTTCCGACAGATGGACTACTGGAACGATACCCTCACAGCCCTGTGGCTTCCCAATGGAGGGTGCATACCAGCATACATCCTCTGCCTCCTGCCCATACTGCTGTTCATCGTGATGATATTCACCGACTCCAGCATCCGCAACAAGAGCCTCGTCATCGGATTCTACAGCGTCACCGCCGCTTTCGTCCAGCTCATAGGCTACGGCACAGGCTTCCTCAAGGCATGGTGGCTCAGATGCGTGCAAGGCAAGGACGAATTTACCGCCTTCGAGAAAAACTTCTACGATTAGCACACTTATGATCAGCAAGAACTTCCAACCGTTCAACACGGATGACATATACGCCGACAAAGCTAAAGCCTCCTCCTCCAAGCGCTCCAAGGGCAAGCGTCCTTCCTTCTCCGCTTCAGGCTCAAAGGCAAAGGAAGACCCTGTAGATGAGACAGGAGGCAGCGCCATGCCAGCCGACGATCAGCAGGCCTTCACCCCTATAAAGGAATGGGCAGAGGAAGACCGCCCAAGGGAGAAACTCATGGCCAAAGGTCCCGAAGCCCTCACCAATGCCGAGCTCCTTGCCATCCTCATAGGCAATGGCACAGCCAAGATGTCGGCCGTAGACCTCATGAGAGAAGTCCTCGACAGCTGCGGAGGCACACTACGCAACCTCAACCGGCTCACACTCCAAGACCTCATGCGCTTCAACGGCATAGGCGAAGCCAAAGCCCTGACCATCCTGGCTGCCTCCGAGATTGGCAAACGACGCATGATGGAGAGCAGCAAGGATGTGCAGCAGTTTCGCACAGGAGAAGATGTCCACCTGTATATGCGCCCCATGGTGCAGGACCTCGAACACGAGGAGAGCTGGGTGCTCTTGCTCAACAACAACACTCGACTCATCAACTGCATCAAACTCAGTTCTGGAGGACTTACAGAGACAGCCGTCGACGTGCGCATGCTCCTCAAGCAAGCTATCATACACGATGCCACATGCTTCATCCTTGTCCACAATCACCCCAGCGGCAACATGAAGCCCAGCCGGGCCGACGACGACCTCACTGCCAAGGTGAAAGGAGCTGCAAAGGCTGTCAACATACGCATGCTCGACCATGTGATAGTCTCTGAAGATGACTACTACAGCTATGCTGAGAATGGCAAGATGTAGCTTCTATAGCTCCTATAGCCTCTACAGTTTCTATAGCC
>JAEDNQ010000168.1 GCA_016302435.1 Bacteroidaceae bacterium | reverse complement strand
CAGAATAAGGATAGCGTATGATGCAAGACCTCACAAAATCACTTATTCTCCTGAACGGAGAGTTGAAGACATTGCAGATTGCATCCATCAGCAAGTTGGGTGCTACTGCCTTTCGTGTCACTTTCACGAACAATCCTAAGTCCTATACGTATAGTGCGGACAAGGTGGTATGGCTCACCAATCCGCAATGGCTTGTACCTGAACTGTGCAAGGTGTATCGTGGCGGTCGCCAACAAACGGATGTCACGGAGATTTGGCAGTTTGAAGATGGGCCAAGTGTATATTGGCGTATCAAATACCGCAGCGGATATGAGGGAGAGTATGCTGAGGGACAGCTCAACGTAGTCAAGACCTGCCTGGACGAGGAAAAATCAAAGAACACCTTTGCCTACCTCAAACAGGTGGCAGCCATCAATCCGCTTCGGAAAGAAGAAGACAAGGAGGGCATACTGTCGCAGATATACGAGAAGGTGGATTTCATTGATGACAAGACCGCAGCGGCTTGCTACATCAATCCCGACAAGCACAAGGTGAAGAAACTCAGCCACAAGGACTTGATATACCCGTTTGGCTGCAATGCCAGTCAGAAGAAAGCCGTGGCAGCAGCCTTCGAACATCAGGTGAGCGTGGTGCAAGGTCCTCCAGGAACAGGAAAGACACAGACAATTCTCAATGTCATTGCCAATATAGTGAGGAATGGGAAAACGGTACTTGTAGTGTCAAACAACAATTCTGCCATAACAAATGTGCAGGAGAAGTTGGAGAAATACGGTCTCGCATTCATCGTGGCACCGCTTGGCAGCAAGGAGAACAAGGAACTCTTCATCAGCCAACAGACAGTCGTTCCCATGGAGGTCTCATCATGGTCTTGTTCCATGCAGGATGGAATAAGAATGAAAAGTACGCTGCACGATACGCTCAGAAGTCTTGACAAGGTATATGCTCTACTGAACGAGGATGCCATGCTGCGCCAGGAACAGCAAAACGTTGATTTGGAATGGCAGCATTTCTGCATGGACAACGGCATTGACGAACATACACCGTTGGAGAGAAGGGTGCAGTCGTCCCTTATCATAAGGCTATGGCTCCATTACCAGTCCAAGGCAGACGGAACGCCCCTTGCCCCTGATGGACTTTGGTCAAGGATAACGGAGGGATTGAAATCACTTTGGATGCGTATGATATGCCGATACAGACTGAGGCTGAACAACAAGTTTGAACAGGCTGACATGAAGCCGTTGGTCATAGAACTTCAAACGCTTTATTATCTCAACCGACGCATAGAGATAGAAGAACACTTGAAGACTATCAGGCGGGAACTTTCCACCTACGATGCCGACCTGCTGACGAAGACCCTGACAGATACTTCAATGACGCTGTTCAAAGACTCTCTGCATGGCAGATATGACAAACAGGAAAGCATACTCTTCAAGGACACCAAGGGCATGAAGGCTCACGGAGAGGATTTCCTGAAACGCTACCCCGTAGTGCTGAGCACCACTTTCTCTGCCCGTTCGTGCCTATTTGGTGACAAGCCATACGACTATATCATCATGGACGAGGCCTCACAGGTGTCAATAGAGACTGGTGCCTTGGCTCTCACTTGTGCAAACAATGCCGTGATAGTCGGCGATGCGCTCCAACTGCCCAATGTGGTAACGGACGAAGACCGAACCAAACTGACAGCCATCATGGAGCAATACCATATCCCAGAGGGGTATGACTGTGCCAAGAACAGTTTCTTGGAATCCGTCCGTACTATCATCAGGAATGTGCCCGAGACCATGCTCCGTGAACACTACCGATGCCATCCTCGCATCATCAATTTCTGCAACCAGAAGTTCTATGGAGGCAACCTGCTCATCATGACCCGCGACCATGGTGAAGAGGATGTACTTTGTGCCTATCTTACCCGAAAGGGCAACCATGCCACGGCACAGTATAACCAGCGTGAGATAGATGTGGTGCGTGAGGAAGTACTTCCCTCACTGAGGGAGTATGACGACATAGGCATAGTCACTCCCTACAACAATCAGGTCGATCAGTTCCACCGCCAGCTACCGGAATTGGATGCCGCCACCGTACACAAGTTCCAAGGTAGGGAAAAGGATGCCATCATCATGAGTGTGGTAGATAACCAGATTACTCCATTTGCCGATGATGCCAACATTCTGAATGTGGCTGTCTCGCGTGCCAAGAAGAAGTTCTGCCTTGTGATGACAGGCAACGAACAGGAGAATCACGGCAACATCATGGACTTGCTCGACTACATCCAATACAACAACTGCACCGTCACCGACAGCAAGATAGCCTCCATCTTCGACTATCTCTATGAGCAATATACGGCAGATCGAATGACCATGCTCGAACGTTTGTCGCAAATCTCGGAGTATGCCTCAGAGAACATGACCTATCATCTCATCAACGACATACTCACCTCCGACAGCCGTTTCTCCTGCCTGAAAGTGCTTTGCCACATACCGCTCCGACAGATTATCAAGGACACATCCCTTATGTCGCAGGAGGAACTGGCATACGCAGGCAACTACAACACCCATGTCGATTTCCTCGTCACCAACAGCATCTGCAAGAAACCTGTGCTTGCCATTGAGACAGACGGCTATTCCTTCCACAACGATGCGACGGAACAGCATCAACGTGACAGGATGAAAGACCACATCTTCGCCCTCTATTCCCTTCCATTGATAAGGCTATCAACAAAAGGGAGCGGTGAAAGGGAGAGAATCATTGAACAACTGAATATTTGACTAAAAACGGAAATATGCAAACGGAATATTAAACGCAACTTTATTGTATACAGATAGTGTTACCTTTACCTCTATACTATCATAAACGTAAAAATACAAAAAAGTAAGATGGACAAGAATATAATAAAAGACAGAATAAGAGGCTCGCTTATAGGCGGAGCCATTGGAGATGCGTTGGGCTATCCAGTTGAGTTTATCTATTCCTTCGGTGATATTCAGCGTAAGTATGGCAGCAATGGTATTACACGACTTGATACTCATCAATGGTGGTTGGAAGAATACAACGGCAATGGAAAGGCTGTAATATCTGATGACACACAGATGACCCTTTTCACCGCTTGCGGATTGCTGAATGCCAAGGCTGAGAATGAACCGTATCTTACATCGATATGCGAGGCATACGTGGAATGGTTGCATACACAGATGGGCAATAAAAAGAAAGGCTATGACAAGTGTTGGATAAGCAATGTGCCTGAGCTGAATGTGCGAAGGGCACCCGGCAATACCTGCATCACCTCCTTGAGCAATATCCTTATGGGGATTGAGCCTGCAAACAACAGCAAGGGGTGTGGTGGTGTTATGCGCATAGCCCCAATTCCTCTGTATGGCGCAACTGCAGACAGAATGGGCATCCAAGAGGTATGCAAGCTGGCTGCAGATGCTTCTGAAGTGACTCATCAGCATCCTTTGGGCTATATTCCGTCAGCTCTTGTGGCTTACGTTATCTACAAGTTGATGCAGGACGAAGCGCCAATTCGCAACAAATATAAGGGTTATATCCTTGACGGTCTTTATGAGCTTGCACATATGTGTCCGCAGCATCAAAAACATGTAAAGCAGTTTGCCGAACTGGTGAAGACTGCTGTCACCCTATCAGAGTCATCTGTTGACGATGTGTCAACTATAGAGAATCACCTCGGCGGTGGATGGGTGGCTGATGAGGCAGCAGCAATAGCCATATATTGCTCCCTTGCCCATTTCGACAACTTCGAGCAAGCGTTGACAGCAGCAGTCAATCATGCCGGCGATAGTGACTCCACAGGAGCCATTACTGGAAATATCCTTGGTGCAGCCTTTGGCTACAATGCCCTCCCACAGCATTTCAAAGAAGATGTGGAGCTGCACGACGTAATTTTGCACGTTGCCGATGATCTGTGGCGTGGCGAGACAACAGAATTTTTAAACAACAAATAGAAATTGCATCGCACTGACATAGATCTGAGCACCCACTGGATATTCCTCAATTTTTATAGCCGTGTCCGTAGAGGTGCCGGACGACGTGTCTGTTTCGGTCATGATGACAATCTCAGCACTGGCAGATGCGAAGACAGACATCATAGCGTGAATCAACACAAGATGTTTGAACGATACCATGATAGTTTATTTTATAAGTAGGTGTGCAAAATGATTTTTTATAATGATTGTATTGATTGGTGATGCAGAATCAGTTTGTGACATGAAGGAGTGTAGCGACTCCTACTCGACTGTTGTCACTGGCTGATAATGCGCAGTAGGCGGTGCAAGGATTATAAAAATCATTTTGCACACCTACTTATTATTGCTTCCGTTTGTACACCTTGTTTCGTCCCATACTCTTCAGCATGTTCAGCCCCACCACA
>JAEDNQ010000167.1 GCA_016302435.1 Bacteroidaceae bacterium | reverse complement strand
TATGAAATTCTTATTCGACAGAGTTGTAGCATTCATTGGTCTGTGCTTTCTGTGGCCAGTGCTGCTTGTAGTGTGGATACTTATCCGTATCAAGATGCCAGGAGGACCGGCCATCTTCAAACAGAAGAGGGTGGGGAAGGACGGCAAGTTGTTCACCATGTATAAATTCAGGAGCATGACAGTCGGTCACGGAGGCAGTTCGGTATCAGTGGCAGGAGAGAGCAGGATAACTCCATTGGGAGCCAAGTTGAGGAAATACAAGCTTGACGAATTGCCCGAACTCTGGAATGTGCTCATCGGCGACATGAGCTTCGTGGGACCTCGTCCAGATGTGCCAGGATATGCGGATATGCTGCAAGGAGAAGACAGGCTGATACTGAAATTGCGCCCAGGCATCACTGGCCCTGCATCCTTGAAGTACAAGAACGAAGAAGAAATACTCGCACAGGTGGATGACCCTCAGCGGTACAACGATGAGGTCATCTATCCCGACAAGGTGCGCATCAACCTCGACTACTATTACCATCACTCATTAGTGGGAGACATCAAACTCATAATTCAAACTGTCTGTGGGTAAAGAAACAAGAATGGCACAAACTATGAAGAATTGTAGCGAATCTCTGCCTTCCTCTTTGGTAGGCAAAAAGATAATACGTGCAGCCACTATAGGCATGTCGCTCAACATTTTCTGCCGTGGACTTCTCACCGAACTCAGCCAAGACGGCTATGAAGTCATAGCTCTCTCGTCACCTGATGACGACCTTGCCGAACTTGGCAGCAGAGAACATGTCCGCACCATAGGTGTCAGCATGGAGCGACACATGTCCCCTTTCAAGGATCTCCTGTCACTCTTCAAATTGACGAAGGTGATGATAAAGGAGAAGCCATGCATGGTGCATTCGATGACACCCAAGGCAGGCCTTCTGTGCATGCTGGCTGCTTGGATGGCGCGAGTTCCGCTGCGAGTGCATACTTTCACAGGTCTTGTATGGCCTACATCCACAGGACTCTCTCGCAAGATACTGATGATGACCGACCGCATCACGTGCTTTTGCGCCACCCATGTCATCCCTGAAGGGGAAGGAGTGAAACACGACCTGCAAACATGCATCACTCGCAAACCCATGCGTGTGCTCGGTTACGGCAGTGTGAAAGGTGTTGACCTCGGCTACTGGAAGAGAACGGAGAAATCGCAAGCAGACAGCTGCGGAAAGGAAAAGAAATGCTTCACTTTCATATTTGTTGGACGTGTGGTCCGAGACAAGGGTATAAATGAACTGGTTCATGCGTTTTCCCGACTCCATAAGCACTATCCCGACACACGCCTCCTGCTGGTCGGCCCTTCAGAAGACAATCTCGACCCCATCCTCCCCGAGACTCGCAAGATGATTGAAGAGGAAGAAGCCATAGTAAGTGTGGGCAGCCAGAAAGATGTGCGCCCCTACTATGAGGAAAGCGATGTGCTGGTCTTCCCGAGCTACAGGGAAGGCTTCCCTAATGTTGTACTCGAGGCTGGGGCAATGGAACTGCCAAGTATTGTGACCGACATCAACGGTTCAAGAGAAATCATAAAAGACGGAGTCAATGGCGTGATAGTGCCGCCCAGAGAAACGGACGCATTGTTTGAAGCCATGGAAGACATGGTCAGATGTCCTGAGGAAGTGGAAAGGATGGGAACAAATTCACGCTCCATTATTGCCGCTCGCTATGAGCAGAGTTTTGTCCGAACGTGCTTAAAACAGTTTTATAGTGAATTATTTTCAAAAAATGTTTGCGGTCTAAGATAATTATTGTACTTTTGCCAAAAATATTCAACATTATTCAGTTGTATGGACAGAATATACCTATGTCTCGCCCACATGAGTGGCGAAGAACAGAAATACATAAAAGAGGCGTTCGACACCAATTGGGTCGTGCCTCTTGGTCCCAATGTCAATGCCTTCGAAGAAGAACTGTCTTCTTTCGTCAGCAGAAGGGAGATGGACTCTTCATGCGCAAAGGACTCTTCAGACGATAATGCTTCTGCATGTGCTTCAGAAATTGCCGCCATGTCTCAGCGTAAGGAAGTGGTGGCGCTCAGTGCAGGCACAGCTGCCATCCATCTTGGACTCATCATGTTAGGTGTCGGCAAGGGAGACGAAGTGATATGCCAGTCATTCACCTTTGCGGCCAGTGCTAACCCTATCGTCTATCAGGGAGCAACCCCCGTCTTCGTTGATAGCGAGCCAGACACATACAATATGGATCCGGACTTGCTTGAAGAGGCCATCAAAGACCGCATGGCGAAGACAGGACGCAAGCCAAAAGCCATTGTGGCAGTCTATCTCTATGGCATGCCGGCATACATAGACAAGATAATGGAAGTAGCAGCCAAATATGACATCCCTGTTCTTGAAGATGCTGCCGAAGCCATGGGCTCCACATACAAAGGACAGCAGTGCGGCTCATTTGGAGCCTACGGTGCTCTGTCATTTAATGGCAACAAGATGATAACCACCAGCGGAGGCGGAGCACTGGTATGCCCTGATGAGGCAAGCAAGAAGACTGTGATGTTCTATGCCACACAGGCGCGGGAGCCTTACCCCTACTACCATCATGAGAAAATCGGATTCAACTACCGCATGTCAAACATCTGCGCTGGCATAGGCCGTGGGCAGATGACTGTGGTTGACCAGCATATAGCCCACCATCGCATGCTTCACAGACTGTATGAGCAGATGTTTGCCTCATGCGACAAGGTAACTGTACATTCCGCTCCCGAGACGTGCATGAATCCCAACTATTGGCTCTCCACCATACGTCTCAATGATGTCAATGCCGATACGTCGACTT
Source organism: Bacteroidaceae bacterium (assembly GCA_016302435.1). Classification (GTDB taxonomy): domain Bacteria; phylum Bacteroidota; class Bacteroidia; order Bacteroidales; family Bacteroidaceae; genus Minthosoma. The sequence goes on along the minus strand of JAEDNQ010000167.1, from coordinate 1,581 downwards.
TAGGTTCATGCGATGCGGCCCCCGACCCAATGGTGCTCAAGCTGCAGAAAGAACTGGAGGACAAGGGCATAGAGACACGCCCCCTTTGGAAACCTCTGCATCTGCATCCTGTCTTCAAAGATGCCCCCTCGTACATCAACGGAGTGAGCGAGAGGCTCTTCCGATGCGGTCTATGCCTCCCGAGCGGACCTTGTGTCAGTCAGGAACAGGCGAAGATGATAGCGGAGGCGATAATGGAAGCTAAGGCGTTGAACAGAGAATGATACCATATATCTATCGAGAAGGATGCTTACACACACAACATTATTGATGATTTTTCCCAAATGAGAAATATACTATTGACAGTGCTCCTGATGCTTGTACCCCTCATGGGAGTTGCGCAGGAGAAGAAGAAAGAGTGGGTGCCCCCAAAGCGACCAAAACTTGTCAAATGGGAGCCGCCAGTGCAGAAAGACCCCGAACTCATTGACGAGTGGCGCCCCTATTTTGTCTCAGACAACTGGATGATGGACTTCACCATCGGCGGTTGCCAGTCGTTAGCTGAAAACATGGCAGGACAGCAGCTCAAGGACGTGATGTTGCCCCACTTCGAGATGGCCTTCGGCAAGCAGTTCTCACGGTTGTGGAGCACTCGGTTCACTATAGGCTTTGGCAAGCAGGTGGCATGCGCCAGCGACAAAGATATATTGGAAAACCCTGTGCTGGGCAATGGCCGCTATTCATTCAATGTGTTCGAGCTCTACATAGACGAGATGTTCAGCCTGACCAAATTCTTCTGTCCTTACAACGAGAAGCGCAAACTCGACATTCAACTTGTGGCAGGAGTAGGCGGCACTTACTCATGGGGATTTAGCGACAAGACCATCCAATGGAAGCGACTGGGCTATCCCATTGACCGAGGAGACCACCTCAACGTGGCCTTCAGGGGTGGTTTGCTCATGCTGCTCAAGGTGAGAGAAGCCACAGACCTCTACTTCCAGGGCATGGGCACTTGGACCGGCGACTCATACAACGGAGTCAAGCATTCGCCCTCCTTCGCCCTCGACCCCTTCCTCCATTTCTCTTTAGGCGTGAGGGTGCACCTGCCCGACCACTATGGCGACTACCGCTATCGAAAGGTGCGCAGGGCGGAGATGAATTATCTGAGAGGTTCCACACCACGCATTGCCAACTATATCGACAACGAGCGCAGACAGGAGTTTGCCGACAGAGAGAGCCAGGAGGTTGTAGCCTTCGGACAGAACATGAAGACGCGCATATCATTCTACGTTGACCGCACCTTCGTCAACGACATGCAGATGGAAAATATACGCATTGTGGCTGATTTCCTCGACAAGCATCCTGAAGTTAACCTCATAATCCGTGGATATAGCGGCGCTTCACACAAGGAGGAGTCGCCCACTATGCATCTGGCAGAAAAACGAGTGGTGTCAGTCAAAAAGGCACTCGTGAAGTATTACAATGTTGACCCCTCACGCCTTGAGACATCATTCGATGAAGAAGCCGAATCGCCCTATCGCCTCACAGCCGACTGGATCGATGCCGTCGTCTTCGAGATGAAAGAGAGGGCGGGTCAGTAAG
>JAEDNQ010000166.1 GCA_016302435.1 Bacteroidaceae bacterium | reverse complement strand
AGATAGAAGCAAGCGATTAGGCCAAGGGTCTAAGAAAGGCAAAGGCAATCCTCGTATGTACGAAGATTGCCTTTGAAGTTTACGGAAACGAGGGGGTGGAGCATTAATACTCCTCCTCGTCCCAGAGGAAGTCCTCCTTTGATGGATAGTCGGGCCATATCTCTTCGATAGACTCGTAGATGTCGCCCTCGTCCTCTATCTCCTCGAGATTCTCGATGACTTCGAGCGGAGCTCCTGAGCGTGTGGCGTAGTCTATGAGCTCTTCTTTGGTAGCTGGCCATGGTGCATCTTCCAGCTTTGATGCTAATTCAAGTGTCCAATACATAGTTATATCGTAGTGTTTAAAAAATTTGCGTGCAAAAGTACAAGTTATTTTTATATCTTCCAAATATTTTCGGCTTGATTTTCGTCTTTATTGATTTTTCTTGCTAAAACGAAGAAATAATCGCTGAGACGATTTACATAGGACAAGAGTTTGGGATCCATGTCAGTGCCTTCTTCTGCTATGGCGAGTATGCATCGCTCGGCTCTGCGGCAGACGGTGCGGCAGATATGGGCTATGGCTGCAGGACGGCTGCCGCCAGGAAGGATGAAGGCTCGCAGTGGGGGTAGGTTGGACTGCAGGAGGTCTATCTGCTGCTCTATGCCGGCTATGTCGTCGGGAGTGACGGCACACTGGGGCGTGTGGGAGGAGTCGGTGGCGAGGTAGCCGCCGCAGACGAAGAGTGTGCGCTGCATGTGGAGGAGCGTGGTCTCGTGTTCGGTGGCGGTGAGGTAGGTGAGGAGCAGGCCTATGTAGGAGTTGAGTTCGTCGATGGTGCCGTAGGCTTGGAGGCGGGCACATGTCTTTGGCACTCTTTCTCCGCTTGCGAGGGAGGTGGTGCCTGTGTCTCCTGTCTTGGTGTATATTTTCATGTGGTGCGTGTGTGGTTATTAAGATTGTGGGGAAAAGATATTGGAGGAAGTCTGGGCTGAGTGGTGTGTGAGGGGGAAGGGAGGACGAGACGAGAGGGCCGCATCAGAGGAGATAGTTTTGCTTGATGCGCTTTGTGTCGAAGACGACCATGCCTCGGTAGCCCATGTCGAAGGTGACGATGGCTCTTGGGTCGGCGACTATCTGACGCCAGAGGTCGGCATTGGCGTCGTCGGCATGTTCGACGACGAGGACGGTGTCGGCGGTGGCTGAGCTGGCTGTCTGCTCATATTGCTGCTGTGCGTCTGCGCCTGTGGCGGTGATGACGGTCAAGGGCTGATGGCGGAAGTGCAGCCGTATGCGGTAGAGTTGCTGCTGTTGGGGTGTGAGGAGCTGCTGGTCGATGTATGCATAGTAGTGGAGGCGTTCGAAGAGGACATCGCGCACGAGCAGGTATGCCCATGGGGACTGCACTCCGAAGCCGTGTCGGTGGGCGGCTCTTGGCAGGGCTGTCAGCAGCAGCCCTGCTTGTCGGCGAATATTCATTGCTGCTGTTCAGAGTTTTTTTGTTTGACTGGCACGGTGAAGACAAATTCGGCTCCCGAGGTATAGTCGGTGTTGAGGCGGATGGTGCCGCCGAGGGCATTGGCTATGAGGTTGCAGACATAGAGTCCGAGTCCGAGGCCAGGGCTGTAGCTGTCGATTTTCTCAAAATGTTCGAATATGACCTCGGCCTTGTCGTGGGGCACTCCCACGCCTGTGTCTGTCACGGTGAAGCTTATATTGTCTTGCTGATGCTGCACGGAGAGGGTGATGGAGCCCTTCATGGTGTTTTTGCACGCATTGGAGAGCAGGTTGTAGATGACCTGGCCTATGCGTTTGAAGTCGGTGTAGATAGTGAGTCCGGGTGCGTTGGTCTCGTAGAGGAGCTGCACGCCGGGGGAGAGCATGCTGTTGACATCTTCCATGCGCCCCCGGCAGAGGTCGTCGATGGATGTGTCCGCAAACTGGAAGTTGAATGTGCCCACCTCCATGTTGCTGACATCGATGATGTCGTCGAGGGTGGAGAGGAGTTGGTTGTTGCTCTCCTGTATGTAGGAATTGTACTCTGTGCGTTCTTCTTCGGAGAGGTCGTTGGACATGAGCTGGGCAAAGCCCATGATGGCATTGAGCGGAGTGCGAATCTCGTGGCGCATGTTTTGGATGAAGACGGTCTTGACTCTGTCTGCCACAGCGGCCTGTTCGAGGGCCCTCTGGAGTTGGTCGGCACGTCTCTTCTCCTTCTTCGTATTATTGTAGCGCCATCCGAGGTAGAGAGCGGTGAGGAGGGCTATGACGAGGAGGGAATAGGTGAGGAAGAGTGAGTCCTTGCGGAGCTTCTCATTGTTGGCCTCGAAAGACTTGTAGGCGCTGTAGCGGCTGTTGACGAGTGGGAAGCACTGGGCTATCTCCAACTGCAGGGGTTGTGAGGGATAGAGGTTGGCGTCTTCCATCATGCAGATGAGATAACGGTATGCGCGGTCTATCTCGCCTATGTCGTAGAGGGCCTGGACGAGGAGCGGCAGTCCCTTGTAGTCGGTTCGGGCTTCGGCGATGTCTTGTGTGGTTATCTTGGCGAGATAGTACATCTGCTTGTCAATGTCGCCTATGCCCTTGTAGGCATTGGCTATGGCATAGCCAAGGCGAAGGCGGAGAAGCCCCTGCGTGTGGTACCACATGGAGACGGCTTTCTGAAGCGCCATCAAGGTGTCGCCCTGCATCATCTGTTTCTCTATGGTGTAGGCTATTATGCTTTCGTCGGCTGTCTGATGGGCTATGAGGCTGTCGAGATAGACGAGTTTCATGGAGTCGGTGGGGACTCCGATGCGCGAGCTCACGTTGGAGGAGAACTGGTTGATGCGTATGAGGTTGTTGTAGAGAGTGTGGTAATAGAAGTGCAGGTCCTCGCCCGACAGTTGTTTGAGGTCGATGGGCCAGAGGATCATCTGTGCGGCTCCATGCAGGCCTATGGTGCTCATGATTCCGGCTCTCTGCAGGACGCACCAGGTATGGAGATGCGGGTCGCGCTTGCAGGAGTCTGTCTGTTGTATCATGTCGAGCACTTCAAGGGCTTTGCGCCCGTCGGTATGGGCTACGGCATCGAAGAGGCGCTTGCATCCGTCGATATAGGCCTTGCCTGACTTTCCCTTCAGGTCTTCCTCACAACGGCTTATGCGCTCTTGCGCTTGACGCATATATGTAGCCTTGCGGGCTATGGCACTGTCAAGTTCGGCGAGAGCTTCTTTCACTTCTTGTGTCATGGCGTGATTGCCGGCAGATACGACTTGCGGTGTGAGCGTCAGTATTGTAAAAAATATTGTTATTATCAGGGTTTTCATTTTATTTGTGTAGTGGCTGTTGACTTTCTTGTTTTGTAAGTTTGCATTGTCGATTGTAGGTCTGCAGTCTCAATGATCAACATCAATGTTATAATTTGCGTCACAAAATTAATGATAAGTCGGCAAATAATCATGCTTTCAAGTCTTTTTTTTACATCAGCATTGAAAAAAAGGTGTTTTTCATACTATCATTAGGTGTTTTGTAGTAACTTTGCACAAAATTGTAATGTATGAACACCTACTTATCTCGCATCAATCTTCCCACGGTCGACTCCACCAACACGTTCGTTCGCGAGATGTTGGCCGAAGAGTCGTCGGGCAGTGTCGTTTCCGCCTCCTCCCTTCCTGGGTTTACCCTCGTCGTGGCAGACAACCAGACTGCTGGCAGGGGGCAGAAGGGCAACACGTGGGAGACGGAGAAAGGGAAGAACCTCATCTTCTCCCTGCTGTGCCACCCCGACATGGTCAAGGCATCGGAGCAGTTTGTGCTGCTGCAGTGCATGGCGATAGCCGTGAGGGACGCGCTGGCCAAGGTAGCAGACGGAGTGAAGGTGAAATGGCCCAATGACATATATGTGGGCGAGAAGAAAATCAGCGGCACTCTCATCGAGTGCGACCTCAAGGGGAAGAGCATTGCCAACTGCATCATCGGTGTGGGTATAAACATCAATCAGACCGTCTTCAGCAGCAATGTGCCTAACCCCACATCTCTGCGGCTGCTCACGGGAAGGGACATAGACAGGGAGACGGTCTTGGCAGACATCTTGGAGAGGTTTCAGCTCTACTACGGATGGGTGAGCCAAGGACGGAGCGAGGATGTGCGCAAGCTCTACATGCAGCATCTCTACAGACGTGAGGGCATGCACCCCTACAGCGACGTGAGGGGCGACTTCATGGCAGAGATAGCTGATGTGGAACCAACAGGACATCTGCTGCTCAGATTTGAGACGGGGCAGGTGGTCAGGTACGAGTTCAAGGATGTGAGATTCCTGCCTGAGAAAGAGGCTGAGCCCTCGTCATTGTGAGCTGGCATCCTTAGGACTTTGCCCCTTTCTGCACGACAGGGCTGCTCGAAGATAAGCAGATGTGCACAATCATGCCATCCTGCGGAGCAGCTTCGCCATTGCTTTTTGAACACTATCAACACACAAAA
>JAEDNQ010000165.1 GCA_016302435.1 Bacteroidaceae bacterium | reverse complement strand
TTTGAACGAATCTTTGGACTGATTTGTATTTTTTTTGCAAAATAATTTGTTCACAAAAAAGGATTTTGCTAAGTTTGCACCCATAAACATAAACAGTCAAACTTACTAATTTTCTATGGATATGAAACGAATAGGACACATTCTCTGTTACTTCTTGCTCGCAACAGCACTCGTCGCATGTTCCGAGTTCGATGCTGGTACCCTATCAGAAGACTTCCCTGATGTGCCAAGAAAGGAGTACAACGACTTCGACTTCTCCACCACCAACGAAGACTTCAGCCTCAAGCTGCAATACAACCTTGAGCATAAAGCACCCATATACTTCGAGCTCTACGACAAGATGCCCATAGAGGACAATGGCGAGGGCAACAGCTACAACAAGGTGGAGGGACTCATGCCTCTCTTCACAGGCATGACCGACTCTGACGGCAACTTCAGCCAGAAGGTGTCCCTGCCTTCCTACGTCACTAAGCTCTACATCTTCGCCCCTGCCTTCTATGCCCCCACCATACTCACAGCCGACGTCAACGGCTCGTCTGCAACTGTGACCTACGACTACAAGAGCACACGCGCCAGAGCTTCACGCACAGTGGCCAACACCTCTAAGGAGTATAACACAAAGGTGTTGACCTATAACAGCGACAACTACCCCGACTGCCCATGGAAAGACTGGCTTGTGACGTTTGACAAGAAAGCCAACGGACATGTCACAAACCTCACGACCGACCGCCCCGACCTCATGGTTACCAATGCCACTGATCTGTTCTCCGCACACCAGGCCGTAATAAACGTGCAGGGCACATGCCCCGAAGAGTACCGCAGCTATGCCGACCTACTCGTCAACGAGGCATCAGAAATTGCCATCACGTTCATCGGCGGCAACACCTGCTGGTCAAGCTCACTGGGCTACTACTACTATCCCGAAGGAAAGAAGCCTGCATCGCTGAAGGAAGCCAACGTCATCCTCATATTCCCCAATACCCAGAATGGTGCCATGAAATACAAAAACTTTAACCCGCAACACGGCGTTGACTGGAATGCATACGACCAGGCAGGCATCAACACAGGCGACTGCGTTCAGCTGAAGTACTACCCCAACATAAAGGAAGGCAGCAAAGAGGGAGAGACATACGTCTTCCCGGCAGGCTACCGCATAGGCCTCGTACTTGCCACCAACGCATGGACAAACAGAGTGTCGCAAGGGTGGGCAAAAAACGACAAGATATATCGAGCTGCCACATCTGAGGGGCTGAGCGTACCGATGTCTGACGTTCCTTTCAAGACCATAAAAGAGGTACAAGACAATCCAAAATTATATAAGAACGACCCACGCCGCACAGCCAAATACACCTACGCCGGACAGACCCTCATATCCTTCGAAGACCACAAAGACGACCTCAACATGAGCGATGTCATCGTCGCCCTCAAGTCCAACCCTGTCAAGGCCCTTATCGACCCCAATGACAAAGATGTGGAAATCGTCATAAATCACGATACCATCACCAAGGGTTTCTACACCTTCGAAGACCTCTGGCCAAGTCAGGGAGATTACGACCTCAACGATGTGGGTGTGCAGGTGAACTACGTCAAGACCACCAACCAGTGGAACCAGGTATTGACAGAAAGCTACATATTCAAGCTGTGCCAGAACTTCGCTTCCCTGCAGAACGGACTCGCAGCCAGAGTGACAGGGCTCAACAACGACGTTGTCACATACTTCATGCGCAAAGCTGGCGAAAAAGAGTTCACCGAGATACAGCTCACCATGGAGAACGATGGTGTTGTACTGCTCACCGACGATGTCAAGAAGTATCCAGAAGCCGAGTTCATGATAAAAGTGACCCATCGTGACTTAGGGGAGATAGAGAAAATTACGGCCATACCCTTCATCTACCGTGAGGAGGAAGACGGACTCCGCTGGGAGGTGCATGTCACAGGCGACAAACCCTCTACAAAGATGAACACTAAGTATTTCGGCCAAGGCAACGACGCCTCCAATCCTGCTGGCGGCATCTACTACGTGCGCAACGGTGACTACCCGTTCAGCCTCCATCTCGACGGAGCGACATCAGACGATGTTAAAGAACTGTTAAGCAAGGAAAACGAAGGCAAGCCTATCGATTCCGTATTCCCTGACTATCGCAACTGGGTACACAGCAAGGGGATGAATTTCAGGGACTGGTTCAAGAGCACGCTTGAAGACTTCTTAGACCAATGGTTCTAACTATTGGTGGCAAGCAAAGCTAAGGTATGCGACTCCACAAAATAACCGCTCTGATGCGACATGAGCTCAAGGACTTTTCATCCTCGACTTTATCACTCATGCCTGCATCAGAGCGGCTTTTGCTATTGCCTTACGACTCCTTTATGGAGTTATTCGGCTGGTTCGCCATACTCGTTGGCTCCCTCATCGCTGGCTGTAGCAAACAGCACGAGGTTGTAGATTGGGCAGAGACACCACCATCCGCAATGGCCTGTGTCGTGGAGACGACGCACGCTCACTGCTATGTATGGGATAATGGAAGCAAGGGCAAACAGCCATCCTACTACAGGAATGTAGCCGCCAACGCATGTCAGCAGGAAAAACCACCAGAACTCAGAACGTGAGGCACGTCCTTCAAATGTCGCATACTTGCTGAAGCAAGTCTTAATAGATTCTCCGAATGTCATAATCTAAAGATGTTTTAAGTGTTAATAATTAAAAATAAATTGGATATGTGAAGTTCGTATTTGACCTGAAAAGGGCGTACTTGTCCTGAATAAACCACTGAAAAGCTTGGTTTTAAACCTTTTTCATAGTCCCCACACGTTGCGAACCACCCACCATGCCACATAGAGCACGAGGTATATGATGGCTGCTTGTCTGCCTCCAAAGAGCGACTGGATGCGCCTGACGATGGGTGTCTGTGGCAAGATGTTAGCTAACAGGAGGATGATTATCCAAGGCAGAGCAAGAAGAAGAAAATAGTTGTAGCTGACGGCTATGAGGACATCTCCATGGAGCAGATGGTGGCAGAAACGCTGGAATCCGCATCCTGGACATCTGTAGCCTGTCAGCAGCAACATCGGGCACTTGGGGCTCCACCATGTGCATGAAGGATCGTAGGCATAGAACACCACGATTGCTACCAGTGCACAAAGCGCAATGAAGGCTATGACGATTCTTTTGCGTGCGGTCATGATTATATTGCTCCTCTGTCTGCCAGATGGTTGGTTATCGGACATGCATGCTGGTCATCATAAAGAGTCGGCTACAGCTCCTATCATCATCAGTATGACATAGATGATAGTTCCGACAGCACCTAATACCACACCGGCTATTGACCAGTTGCGGGCAGATTTGCCATTGGCTTCTGCTGCTTGAAGGTCGCCTGCGTTATATGCCGAGTCGGACTGGATAGCGTAGTATATGGCCACACCTCCTAACGGAATGCAACACATGACTGTGGTGACGATAGCGAAGACGAGGTTGTTGTTGGGTTTGGCAGGCTTGGTATTGTTGGCGGTGCCTGCTGAGTAAGCACTGGCAGCTGTTGGGGCTTCTGAGCTTTTCTCATCTTTATTATAGCCTCCATTCTCGTATGTGGCTGGGCGTTGGCTGGCACTGGGAGGAGTCGGTGGAGTATCCAGAGGTTCACTTATGAAGATGGGGCGTAGTTCGGGCACTAATGATGCCTTTACCCACTGTTCCAGACCTTTCTTCCAAACCATTGTGTCAGCTGTTACTCCAAGCGAACGTAGCAAATTCTTGTCTACAGGCCCTTGCTGAGTACCGTTATTGTCTAAATAATAATACATATTTATATATATTATAGTTTATGAGGTTAATAAAAAAGTACATTTTATGATGATCATGCATTTTGCCATCTGAAACTTGTTCTGAAGCACATATTCTACATCCATCATCGCTTGCAAAGTTAGTGAATATTCCTAAAAACATCTACTTCAAACAGAAAAAAATATGACAAAATTTTAAAAAAATGTTGTCTAACAAGGCTTTTTTAATCTTTTATAGCCATTTTTCCCTTTATAAACCAGATAGGGCTTTTGCGCCGCTACCGCATTTCAAGAGACGCCACTCAGGCGGAGAACATGCACGTTGGAGAGTTGAAGGACAACTGTAAGTAGGTGTGCAGAATTGTTTTTGCCCTTTTGGGCATACGCGAAATACCAGTGTGCCGAAACCCTGATGCCGCTTCACTCTGCCCTGGGCTACGGGCTTTTGCCCTTTCATGTCGAACAGGAATTATAGTTACCAGCCCCTGTGACCCCTCAATTTGGAACTTCAAACCAGACACCCTGTTTATTCGATTCATCAGGAGTAGTAGCCTTCACCGCCATGGGCATCTCCTTCTGAAATCTGATGCAAAGATACAACATTTCTCTGTTCTTTCCCAAAAACAAGCCAATTATTTTTGCCGATTTTCTCAAGTAGTGAGCGATTTTGCACGATAATGCACGATACTGCACGATAATGCACGATAGCGGTTGAGCAGGCACGCTCAGTAACTCAT
>JAEDNQ010000164.1 GCA_016302435.1 Bacteroidaceae bacterium | reverse complement strand
TAGAACCCACCTGTAATTAAAAGAACCCACCAAACAATGCTTATTGGTGGGTTCTTTTGATTTGAAAGTACCTAAAGACGCTATGCCCCCTCTCTGAAGAAGTCCAGCATCTCAAAAATCTCCTCTTTGTTGGCAGTTTGGTTGATGCGAATGTCGCCTATCCCGCCCAACAGGGTGAAGTTGATGATGCCAGCCATGTTCTTCTTGTCGTGAGTCATGTAGGCGTAGAGTTCTTCGTAGTCGTCGCAGGTGATGGGCAGAGTGCCGTAGTTCTCCTTGACGAAGCGCACCGTCTGCCTCATCTTGTCTGTAGGGAAACCTGTCTTCACACACGAGAGGTATAGCTCGCATATCAGGCCCCAGGCCACAGCGTAGCCGTGCAGGAAGGGAGATCGAACGAGAGCCCAGCTTTCAAAAGCATGTCCTGCTGTGTGGCCCAGATTAAGCGCTTTGCGTATGCCATGCTCAAAGGGGTCTTCCTCTACCACGCGTTCCTTGATATCCACCGATGTTCCTACCATCTCGCCGAGATGGCGGTAGTCCACGTTGTCAAGATCGAACTGCAGCAGTTCGGCGTAGTTGTCCTCGTTGGAAATGAGGCCATGCTTCAGCATCTCGGCATATCCCGAACATATATTGTTGTGGTCGAGCGTTTTCAGAAACTCCGTGTCAATGATGACCGTCTCGGGAGAGTTGAACACACCTATCTCATTCTTCAGTCCATTGAAGTTGATGCCCGTCTTGCCGCCCACGCTTGCGTCTACCATACTCAGCAGGGTGGTGGGGATGTTGATATACTTGATGCCCCTCTTGAAGGTGCTTGCCGCAAAACCTCCAAGGTCGGTCACCATTCCTCCGCCGAGGTTCACCATCAGAGAGTGACGTGTGCCTCCTCCCTCGCCCATAGCAGTCCACACCGAAGCCACTGTCTCCAGAGTCTTATGGGTGTCAGTTGCTCCGATAGTGATATGTATCGCATCCTGCATGCATAGGATGTCCTTGACAAGCGGCAGGCACAGTTGGTGGGTCGTCTCATCGGTCAGCAGAAACAGTTTGTCGTGTTCCACTTCGTCGACAGCCTGTGTCAGCGATATTGCTATGTCTGTTGAAATAACTACTTTGTTTGCCATGTTTTTATTACTGTTTGTAGTGCAAAGTTATAAAAAATAATCCACATAGCGTATATATACCAAACAAAATTATTACCTTTGTACGACAATATTTCATACTCATCCCAAAACATATATCATCAGTCAAGATTATGATAAACGTTATTGATACCGAAATACCCGATGTGAAAATCATCGAACCCAAACTTTTTGGCGATGCCCGCGGTTATTTCTTCGAGAGCTTTTCTCAGCGAGAGTTTGAGGAGAAGGTCTGCAAGACCACATTTGTTCAGGACAATGAGAGCCGTTCCGTGGCAGGTGTGGTGCGTGGCCTTCACTATCAGAAACCTCCCTACACTCAGAGCAAGCTCGTGCGTGTTGTCAAGGGAGCAGTGCTCGATGTGGCGGTCGACATCCGCAAGGGCAGCCCTACCTTTGGCAAGCATGTTGCAGTGGTGCTCTCTGAGGACAACCACCGCCAGTTCTTCGTTCCTCGCGGTTTTGCCCATGGCTTTGCTGTGCTCAGCGACGAGGCCGTCTTCCAGTATAAGTGTGACAACTACTATGCCCCCCAGAGCGAAGGTGCAATAGCGTGGGATGACCCAGACCTTGCCATCGACTGGCAAGTGCCAGGAGAAAACCGCATACTTTCTGCCAAAGATGCTGCCCACCCACGCCTCAAGGACGCAGAGTTAGTCTTTGACATCAACGAACCCTTGTATTGAACAGCAGCCTTCTGATAGCCCAACCATTTCTGTCCCAACCCTAAACCTTCAGGGATAATTACCCTTTCCACAATACAGAGGGACTCACCCTTGCCGATTTGAGCAACCGGCAAGGGTGAGTCCCTTGTCTTTTTTTTCTTGTGCAAAGCAATGTTCTATTTCTTGTGAGTCTTGCAAATAGCCAGCGCAATGCGCCAAGCACCTCTTCCTCCCAACATGGTGTATATCCTAAGAGCTTCGCCCAGCAGTTTTTGTTTAGTCTTTGGGTTGAAGTTGTCGTGGATGAATACCTTCATCGATTTGGCAGCAAGTTTATTCTTATTGGTCTTTCTTACCATCTTCTCATTTTGTATGTGTCCTAAGAGGATGCATGTGCGCAGGTATAGAGGAAAGACGAGATGGTCGAGGTGGGGGTAGAGGCAAGAGAGATGCTGGGCATGGTAGTGGGAGAGCGGCTGGAGGATGGAAGAGTTCAGTTCACTCAAGGCTACAGACAGAGTGCGTATGAGCGGCTTGTAGTTCTCGGAGAAATTCTCGCCAGTGATGCTGTCGCTGTTAACGATGATCTTGTGGAAAGCCATCTTGCGGTACCACAGGATATTTGGCCTGTGGAGCAAGACGCGCAGCCCCAGTTCCCAGTCGTCCCAAATGCGGCATTCCGTGTTCCACGCACCTATGTCCTTAAGGAAGCGTGTGCGGAAGAGCATACCAGGTGTGTTGAGCACGCTGGCCAGCATCTGCACGCGAGGGTCTTCATCGGGGATGAAAGTGCGCACATCCTCTTTTCCATCCACCACCATGTTCGTAGGGCATGCCACAACGTCAATGCCTTCCAGATTGGCGCTCTGCATATGGAAGATGTAGTTGTAGTCGAAAAGGTCATCGCTGTCAAAGAAGTATACCCATTCAGTCTTGCACGACTTCAGTCCTTTGTTGCGTGCGGCTGCTGCACCAGGGAAAGTCTCTCGCAACAGTGTGATGTTGCTGCGGTTCTTGATATACTGTTCGCAAAACTGGTATGTGCCGTCTGTACTCTCGTTGTCCACGATGATAATTTCCTTAGGTGGGCAGCTTGACTTCATAATAGAGTCGAGAGTTTTGCCTATATGTGCTCTCCTGTCCTTGACAGGTATGATTATTGTTATTTCCATATATAGAATGAGATTTTTATGATGCAAACTTAGTCATTTTTTTTTACTTTTGCATACGATAAATGTCTTTTTTATTATAAAATGCGTCTCAATACACGATTTATCCTTACCTTTGTAACGTGAAAGCCTCTTTTTGACGTGTGCAATGTCATCCAGATAACATCAAATCACGCTCCCGCTTCCCTGTACCTTCCCTACGGTGAAGCCCCCCCATCAAGGCATCCAGATACATCCCATCAATATATCTCCAAACACATATACGTCAAGATTCGTCCACTATGAGAATACTCCTTCTTGGAGACTACTCCAATGTCCATGCCACCCTTGCCCGTGGCCTCAAGGCCCTCGGCCACGAATGTGTCGTAGCCAGTGATGGCGACAAGTGGAAAGGCTATCCACGCGACATCGATCTCCAGCGCTCCTTTGGCGTGAGAGGCAATGTCAGCTTCCTCTGGCGACTCCTCTGCGCCCTGCCGTCCATGCGCGGCTACGATGTGGTGCAGCTCATCAACCCCATCTTCCTCGAACTCAAAGCTGGTAAGTTGCCACCTATCTACCGCTATCTGCGCCGCCACAATGGCAAGGTCGTATTGGGTGCCTTCGGCATGGACTACTACTGGACACAGGTCAACACCTCCCAGCGCCCGCTTCGTTACAGCGACTTCAATTTTGGCGACCACGTGCGCCTTGATGCCGAAGCCGAACTCTTCCGCAACGAGTGGATAGGCACAGACAAGGAACATCTCAACCGCATGATAGCCGATGACTGCGACGGCATCGTGGCAGGCCTCTACGAATACTGGGTCACTTATCAGCAGTTCGTGGACAAGCTCACCTACATCCCTTTTCCCATAGAGCTCCCGTCCCCTCCTTCCACCTTCGATGTCCACCATCCGCTCAACATCTTCATCGGCATAAGCAAGAACCGCAGTGCCTACAAAGGTACCGACATCATGCTGCAAGCAGCACAGGATGTGGCATCCGCCCATCCCGGCCGCATCCGCCTAACCATTGCAGAGGGTGTACCCTTCGACGAATATAAGCGTATGATGGACAGCGCCGACATCATCCTCGATCAGTTGTACAGTTACACTCCAGCCATGAATTCCCTCCTTGCTATGTCAAAAGGCATCGTCAATGTAGGCGGAGGTGAGCCAGAACACTACGACCTTCTGCATGAGGCCACCCTGCGCCCCATCATCAATGTTCAGCCCACATACCAAAGCTGCTACCAAGAGATAGAGCGCATTGCCCTCCATCCCGAGCTTGTCCCCCGACTTAAACGAGAGAGTGTAGAGTATATCAAGCGTCACCACGACTACATCAAGGTTGCACAGCAATATCTCGACTTCTATTCTAAACTATAAACAGCAGGCAGGATGCATGTCGATTCATGCTTCCTGCCTGCTATACTTTTTGTTTGCTTTTGCTAAACCCCTAGTTTACGATAGCTAAACCCCTAGTTTACGATAGCTAACCCTCAGGTTTACGATAACTAACCCTCAGGTTTACGATAACTAATCCTCAGGTTTACGATAACTAATCCTCAGGTTTACGATAACTAACCCTCAGGTTTACGATTTACCCTATCTTGTTCCT
>JAEDNQ010000163.1 GCA_016302435.1 Bacteroidaceae bacterium | reverse complement strand
GGCGCGTTCCGCCACAGAGAGGAGTATGCTGTTGATGGTCTCGCCATCGAGGAGCGCAAGTTCGATGCTTGCGTCTTTAGTGGATTGAAAAATCGATGTCAGCATAGAAATTCTGTGCAGGGTGTGTTATCCCTGTCGTTCATGAGGTTTAACAATATGTCGTTGCGCTTGCCGTTGGCTATGATGACACTGATGCCAGCCGCCGCCGTCTGCTGAGCCACAGACGATTTGCTCTGCATGCCCCCCCTGCCTGCCGACGACTTGCTTGCCTGGATATATTCATCGAGGCTCTTGCCTGGCTTGACGATGCTGATGAGGCGCGACTCAGGGTCAGTGGGATTGCCCGTATAGATACCATCTATATTGCTCAGTATGATGAGCATCTGCGACTGTGTCATGCGCGCTATTAGTCCCGAAAGCTCATCGTTGTCGGTAAACATCAGTTCGGTGACCGATACTGTGTCATTCTCATTGACTATGGGCAGAACCTCGTTTTCGAGCATCACGCGCATGCAGTTCTCTTGATTCTTGCGGTGCTCTGAGTCAGAGAAGTTTTCCTTGGTGGTGAGCACCTGTCCCACAGGTATGCTGTATTCTCTGAACAGTTCGAAATATCTGTTGATGAGTTTGGCCTGCCCCACGGCAGAGAAGAGTTGGCGCTGGTCGACTGAGTCGAGGTCGTGCTGTATGTGTTTCAGCTCACTGCGTCCGCTTGCCACCGCACCAGAGGACACAAGGATAATCTCATGCCCCATCCTGCGAAGACTCGCTATCTGGTCTACGATAGCCGACATGCGAGTGACATCGAGCGAGCCGTCCGCCCGTGTGAGTACGTTGCTGCCTATTTTGATAGTAATTCTCATAGATATATATATGTATATATGTGTATGTCTATAATTTGTCGTGCTTTCGGCTTCATCCGCCTATCTTGGCGTTGAGGCCATGCAGGCTCATGATGCCGAGAGCCCTTTCCTGTTCCTCCTCCGTCGGGGGACGCATGTCTATAGCTTCAGCATTGTACGTTGTGCCGAGGCGCGCGTGCTTGCCTATGCCAACATCGTGGTAGATGAGCAGGTTGACCACTTCTGGCGGCGAGGGCAGCGACGAGAGGAAGTCTGCTGATGCCTGAAGAGAGTCCTCGTCGGCATTGACACCAACGATGAGCGGGATGCGTATCCAGTACGGGTGGCCCATCTCGCTGACGAGCCGTATGCCATCGAGTATCCGCTCATTGCTCACACCCGTATAGCGCTTGTGGAGCTCTGCATCCATCATCTTCAGGTCGACAAGGAAGAGCTCACATCGCTCCGCCACACGCCGTATGTCATCGGGCGAGGCAAATAGGGTAGTGTCTACGGTCCGGTGCAGATTCCGTTTGCCCAGTTCGTCGAGCAGGGCACACAGATAGTCGGGATGCAGCAGCGGTTCGCCGCCACACAGCGTGACGCCTCCTCCGCTCTCCTCCATGACCTGCCTCTCCTTCTCCACTTCCTTCATCAGCCTGTCCATCTGCCATACCTTGCCTGCCATTTCAAGCGCGAGGGTAGGACACTCGTCCGTGCAACGTCCGCATGCTGTGCAGTGGCCGAGGTCTCTGATGCCATCGGGCGTGAGCTCCAGATTGTGCTCAGGGCAGACATCTACACATGTCCTGCACCCTATACATTTCTTGCGGGTATACATCTTCACAGGCCGGGGCGAGATGCCCTCGGGGTTGTGGCACCATACGCATCGAAGCGGACACCCCTTCAAGAAGATGGTAGTCCGTATGCCAGGGCCATCATTGATGGCAAAGCGTTTTATGTCGAAGATTAGTGACATGACGTGGTGAGAATAATGATTATGTAGTGGTACTGAATGTTTATCTCTGAAGAAAAACCCGCCCGTGCAAGAGCTCATGCAGCCTGCACGTCACAGGTTTCCCGATGCAAAGTTAGTGTTATTCCCCCACAGTGCAAAATAATCAGGCAGTAAAGTGGCTCGAAGAGCGGTCGAGAGTGATGAAATATCAGGATTTTGCCAGTAGGTGATGACTGAAGTGGACATTTAGTCAAGGGAAGGTGGACAAAATGTCACCAAAACGGTCCTTATTGTAATAGATTGTTAAACCTGTCATGCCTGCTCTCACGTGGCACGCTCATTGCTTTTAAGTTAAGACAGCAGCGCGAAGCCGAAAGGCCGAGCAAAGCCAAAACAACCACCGACTAAGCTCACGGTCCGAGGGGTACAAAAACATTCCGGAGGCGAGGGCGGAGCGGCCAACATCAACAAATAAATAATTTTAAATCATAGGAGGTTTTATTATGTTACAGGTAATGCGTTCAAACAATTGGTTCCCATCATTATTTGATGAGTTTTACAACACAGCGTTCGGTACAAGCAACAGAGTAGCTACACCAGCAGTGAATGTCATTGAGGATGCAAAGGCTTACACCATGGAGTTTGCTGTACCTGGAGTCACAAAAGAATTCTGCCGCGTAAGCATCAATGCCGATGGCAATCTCGAAGTTGCCATCGAGAGCAAGCTCGAACACAAGGGAGAAGACAAGCATGAGCACTATCTCCGCCGCGAGTTCAGCTACACCAACTTCCAGCAGACATATACCGTGCCAGACGATGTCATCAAGGAGAACATCGCCGCGGCTGTCAACGACGGCGTCCTGACCATCACACTGCCGAAGATGTCGAAGGAACACGTGGAGAAACTTCAAAGACACATCGAAATCAAATGATTCCTGCATTCTGAGACATACGCATACTGAAAGGGAGAGCACCCAATGAAGGGTGCTCTCCTTGTTTTTTGTATGTATGTAGGTTCTATTCGTCCCTTTTACCCTCCGTCTCGCAAAAAAAACACAACAACCCTTTGCCGCCTCACAATTATGATGTACCTTTGCACCATCATTAGCAGTCACACCATACTTCACCCATATCATCAACCCATCTCATCACTATCCCACACATGGACACATTCTTCCTCCTCCTTCAGCAAGCCAACGACTTCCTCTGGGGCTACATCGTCATCACAGCCCTTGTCTTCTGCGCCCTCTTCTTCACATACAAGATACGTGGAGTGCAGTTCTGGATGTTGCGCGACATGATCAAGGTCATGACCGGACGACCCATCTTCAACAGCAGCAAAGCACCGGCAGCCACCTCCAACCGTCCGTCGCCATCCGACGGCACATCCCCAAATGATGCCGATGCCCATCTCAAGAAGATAGGCTCCTTCCATGCCTTCGCCGTGTCGCTCTCCAGTCGTGTGGGCACAGGCAACCTTGCCGGGGTGGCATCCGCCATCTTCGTCGGCGGTCCCGGTGCTGTCTTCTGGATGTGGGTCATGGCTCTCTTCGGTGCAGCCACAGCCTTCGTAGAGGCCACCCTCGCCCAGCTCTACAAGAAGCGGGGCACCGACTCCTTCTATGGCGGCCCTGCCTACTACATGCAGCAAGGACTGCACCGCAAATGGATGGGTGTGCTCTTTGCCGTCCTCATCACCATCACCTTCGGCATGGCAAACCAAGTCGTACAGAGCAACACACTCTGCGATGCCCTCTCCGACACACTTTCCCTCGACCGCCGATGGATAGGCGCCACACTCACCCTCGCCACCCTCGCCATCATCTTCGGAGGAATAAAGCGCATCTCACGCTTCTCCAGCATCATAGTGCCGTTCATGGCCATCGGCTATGCCATCATAGCCCTCTTCGTCATACTCTCCAACCTCACCTCCATACCCTCCATGCTCGCCCTCATCGTCCGCGAAGCCTTTGGTATAGACTCAGCTTTGGGCGGAGCCGTCGGCATAGCGATAACGCAGGGCGTGAAACGAGGCCTCTTCAGCAACGAGGCAGGCGAAGGCAGCGCACCCAATGCAGCCGCCATCGCCCACACCTCCCATCCCGTCAAGCAGGGTCTGCTCCAGGCTCTCGGTGTCTTCACCGACACCATCGTCGTCTGCACCTGCACAGCCTTCATCATCCTCCTCTCCGGCATCTACGACAGCGGACGCGACGGCATCATACTGACCAAATATGCCCTTGAGACCCACATCGGCCCTGCTGGCGGACTCTTCATCACCGCCGCCATCTTCTTCTTTGCCTACAGCACCATCATAGCCAACTATTTCTACGGTGAGACCAACATACGCTTCATCACCTCAAAGAAGTCCTATGTCAACATCTTCCGCATCGTCACCGCTGCCACCGTCATGGCTGGTGCCCTCATCAGCCTTCAGGAAGCATGGAGTATTGTCGACCTCGCCATGGGCATCATGACCCTCGTCAACCTTGCCGCCATCATCCAGCTCTCGCCCAAAGTGTTCTTCCTCCTCAACGACTACATGAGGCAGCGCAAGCAAGGGCACGACCCTGTGTTCAGCAAGGAGATGATGAAAGAGGGAAAAGAGGATGTCGAGTGCTGGTGAGGTGGCTGCTGACGCCTGGTCATTCTGCACCACGGTCTGAAAGGTACTCCGCTGTTTCTCCTAACGCAAAATCAGTATAAGACACATGTCCTCTTCAACTAAATTGCAGAAGAGCCAGTGCAATCAGGAAAAGACAGAGAAAACGACAGCGTTTTTACGTAGATACCTTCGTTGGCTCATGAAGATGCCTTCATTGGCTCATGAAGATACCTTC
>JAEDNQ010000162.1 GCA_016302435.1 Bacteroidaceae bacterium | reverse complement strand
TTCGGGACACCTGCCTTGCTGCACAGGATGATTACAAACTGATACTTGACTACTTCAAGATAAAATATAAAGCATAAGTAGGTGTGCAAAATTATTTATATAATCCTTGCACCGCCTACTGCGCATTATCAGCAAGTGACAACAGTCGAGTAGGAGTCACTACACTCCTTTATGTCACATACTGGTTATGCATCACTAATCAATACAATCATTATAAAAATAATTTTGCACACCTACTTAATATTGACAAAGACTAACATCGAGTGAAAGAACAGTGACGTTTTTGCATAGTTCGGCAATCTTCACAACGAGTCCATAGAGCACCAGTGTTTTGTAGGCTTTTGTGGAGATGGATGACGCACGCAGTGTGCCGATACGCTTCATGAAGTCGATGTTAGGGTCGTTACCGTAGATATGGTAATGCAAGATTATGACATTGTTACGGGTGAGCGGAAAGTTCTGCTTCAGCCTTTATGACCGTATGAGCCTTCGCGCCCGTCATAAGGCTGGATGGCTTGCGACTGCCGGTAGCGGATTGCAGCTCTTCTCTTGAATCGTCCGCTGAGCCATGGCACCTTCTCCACGTGAGGCACGAGGAGGAAGCAGAGGGAGAAGATGATGATGAGGAGGATGGTGTAGTCGTCCCACTGGTGGCGGATGCTGTGGACATTGGCTGAGCGGATGAGCTTGTAGAGGATGAGCATGGGGTAGTGGGCGACGAAGAAGACCATGGAGTGCTGGCCTATGTAGTTGATGACGGGGATGCGGGGCAGGTCGATGCTGAGCAGTATGCCAGAGAGGCCGCAGAGACCGAAGGATGCAAGCGACCAGTTGGTTTTCCCCAACGCTCCGAAACTGGGTGCTGCCAACAGGCCCTTGAAGACCATGGCGAAACGTGCCGGAATCAACAAACTCGTCACTTTCCACACCAGCCGCCACACCTTTGCCACAATGACCCTGACAGCCGGGACAGACATCTATACGACGAGCAAGCTTCTTGGGCATACCAGCGTCCACACCACGGAGATTTTTGCCGATGTGGTGATGGAGAAGAAAGCGGATGCCGTGAACCTGACAAATGGACTGTTCGGATAGAATTTCCATTGAGAATTTCGGCATATTCCAACAATAAACCATTGAGGATTTCGGCACTGAACTAATAGATGCTATTTTTGAAAAAAGCAGCAGAATTGTGAATCTCGTCAGGAAAAAGTCATAAAAATATATAAAAGTCGCTAGAAAAATGACATCAACTATTGCGAAAGTCGTTGGGAAAACGTATCTTTGCACACAAAATTTTATGTACTATGCTTAAAAGAAAAATATCTGAGACATTAAAGAAGTGGAAGGAGCAACCAAACCATTTTCCACTTGTCATCATGGGCATTCGTCAATGCGGAAAGACCTATATCTCCCAGTTATTCGCAGAGGAGAACTACAAGCATGTGGTATATATCAATTTTATCAAACAAAAAAGGAGGAAAGAAGCTTTCTATGATTCAAAGGATGTAGATAGTATTATCCTTAACCTTTCTGCCCAGATGAGGACAGCCAAGTTCGTTCCGGGAGAGACGTGCATTATCCTTGATGAAATCCAAGACTGCCCTGAAGCGCGTACTAGCCTGAAGTTCTTCAAGGAAGATGGTCGTTATGACATCATCGCTACAGGGTCGTTGCTTGGTGTGCAAGGCTACGGTCAGGAGGAAAAGAAGCAGCGCACAAGAAAACCCATCAAACGAGAAAAGGGTAGCAATTCCGTCCCTGTAGGCTATGAACAAATAGTGGAGATGTATCCACTCGACTTTGAAGAGTTCCTTTGGGCGAACAACATGAATGAAGAAATCATCAATGTGTTGAAGCATTGCCTGGAAGAAGAAACACCCGTACCAAGTGGCATACATGTTGCGATGAAAACGCTCCTGTATCGATATGTCGCTGTAGGAGGAATGCCTGCTGCTGTTAATGCACTGATAGAAACAGGAAACATGGGAAAGGTAAATGACGTTTGGAATTCTCTTCTCAAAGAATATCGTTCAGACATGGTGAAATATGCTGATGACAAGGACAAACCTCATATTCGGGCCTGTTTTAATGCCGTTCCAAAGCAATTGGCCAAGGAGAACAAGAAATACCAGTGGTCCAAAGTGGAAAGCGGCGGACGTGGTGTGTTTTACAAGGACTCCCTTCAATGGTTAGAAGATGCTGACATCATACGCCGTTGCTATAACTCCAATATTACGGGACTGCCGTTGGAGGGCAATGCCATAGACAACGTGTTCAAAGTCTATACTGCTGACATTGGCATGTTGGTTGCCATGCTTGGAGGCACTTCAAGAGCAGACATTCTTCAAGGCAATCTGGGAGGATTCAAAGGAGCAATCTTTGAAAACTTGATGGCTGATACACTCATTAAAAAGGGACAGAGCCTATACTATTTCCAAAAAGATTCTGGCTTGGAGTTGGATTTCCTTATCCGCTATAAAGGCGAGTGCGTTCCAGTAGAGGTGAAAGCAAAAAGTGCTCAGGCAAAAAGTATCTCTACCATCAGAAAACATCCTGAGAAGTATGGCGTAAAGCACTTCATCAAGTTTGGTGACTACAACGTAGGACGCGACGGGGATCTGTTGACTCTCCCTGCTTATATGCAGTTCCTACTCGATTTGGAGCCGGAAGAAGTAATTTTGGAAACGATAGACACCGATGAACTTACACGAATGGCAAGAGAGTTTCTCAATCAGAAGTAACAATCGTTCATTTCCCACATAGAAGAACCAACATTCACAATACTGAAATCTATTCTGATGTGGTGATGGACAAGAAAGTGGATGCCGTGAACCTGATAAACGGTCTGTTTAGCAAAGAGCTAGTTCAGAAAAGTCAAAGAGTAAGATGAACACAAAGAATGGATTGTTCAACAAACTCTATCAGATTTATTTGAACACAAGCATTATTTGAATACAAGATGCAGGAAAAGACAGCAGTAATATACGCTCGCGTTTCCAGTATTGGGGAACGACAAAGCACAGAACGACAGGTCAAGGACTTATCGGACTATGCTTTGTATAGGCAGATGGATGTCCGAAAAGTATTTGAGGAGCATATCTCAGGTGCGAAGAAGAATGAAGAGCGTCCTGTGTTATGCGAAGCCATCGCCTATTGCAAGGGACATGCCAAGCACATTACTCCATTCGTCGGCAAGCAACTTGACATTGCCAAAGCATTTGGCTTTAATATACCAGAAGGATGTGATGCTAAGTACAAGTCAAGGAAGTCGCGTGAGAAGAAGGTCGGTCGTCCATCCAAGGCTAAGGTCGTCAGCGAACCAAAGGGTTGATAGTACAAACAGTTACAAAACTAGGATGGATTTGGATAGCGTTGCGGTTATCTCCAAGGAAATATTTGAGCGGAAAGTTCTGCTTCAGCCTTTATGACCGTATGAGCCTTCGCGCCCGTCATAAGGCTGGATGGCTTGCGACTGCCGGTAGCGGATTGCAGCTCTTCTCTTGAATCGTCCGCTGAGCCATGGCACCTTCTCCACGTGAGGCACGAGGAGGAAGCAGAGGGAGAAGATGATGATGAGGAGGATGGTGTAGTCGTCCCACTGGTGGCGGATGCTGTGGACATTGGCTGAGCGGATGAGCTTGTAGAGGATGAGCATGGGGTAGTGGGCGACGAAGAAGACCATGGAGTGCTGGCCTATGTAGTTGATGACGGGGATGCGGGGCAGGTCGATGCTGAGCAGTATGCCAGAGAGGCCGCAGAGGACGAGGGTGATGGAGAGGATGATGGGGTAGGGATTGCCTGTCCATAGATTGTCTGACATGGTGTAGCTTCCGCTATATGTGCTGTTGACGACGATGTAGCCTGCAAGGAGGACTCCTGACACGCCGAGGGTGACCTCACGACCCATCTTCTCTGTTACGAAGTGCCACACTCGACCGAGGTAGAAGAGGAAGATGCCTATGAAGATGTTGTTCAGGCCGAAGGGGAGGGGATTGCCATGGGCATAGAGCCAGTAGCTGAGGAGGGGGAGGGGAAGGATGAACCAGTGGATTTTGAAGTTGTAGGTGCGGCCGCGTGATGTTATCTTGAAGAGTGGGGGCACTTTGGACACGAGGTGTGCCACGACGTAGGCCATGAAGAAGGAGACGAGGAACCAGCAGGGCACATTGCCGAAGAACTGGCTTGTGGTCCACAGGTGGGTCACGTCGGTCTGTTTGACGACGGTGTTGTTGGGGTCGAGGATGAAGAGGACGAAGAAGAAGTATATGATGTTGCCTATGGTGCCCCACACGGCGTAGGGGATGAGGAGGCGCTTGGCCTTGTCGAGGATGAAGTCATGGCTGTTGCCCGAGACGGTCTTGTTGAAGTAGCCTGCCTTGAAGAAGAAGAAGGACATGAAGAAGTATGTCCACGACATGACGGATGCCCACCAGCCTTCGTCGCCGAAGCCGCAGGCGTTGGTGATGTGGAGCATGATCATGCGGATGATGCAGATGCCGCAGAGGAGGTCGAAGGTGTGGTTGCGCTGTTTCATGGGGAGGGAGGCACTATGGGGAAAAAAGAGGGGGTTGAAGGTAGGGTCTATTAATTATCACATGAAATGTGTATGGGGGAAAAAGAGGGGTGGCGCAGAGGAAGGCAGGGTCAT
>JAEDNQ010000161.1 GCA_016302435.1 Bacteroidaceae bacterium | reverse complement strand
CGGGATGTAGCGCAGTTGGTTAGCGTACACGTCTGGGGGGCGTGTGGTCGCCAGTTCGAGTCTGGTCATCCCGACATAGCAAAGGAAGAGCGGTATTTTTCGGAATGCCGCTCTTTACTTTTCCACCCAAGTCCTAACGACGGTAATTATTTTAAAACATATATCGGCGGGAATAAATGCCCCCTACCCTCTTAGCAACAAAAGAAACATATTCAAGCTCCAACGACTATGGCAGACAAGATGACCCCCGAACAACGCAGCAGGTGCATGAGCAAGATAAAGTCGAGAAACACTCGGCCAGAGATGATTGTGCGCCGGTTCTTGTTCAGCCATGGTTTTCGCTACCGCATACATGCTCGTCCTCTTCCTGGCACTCCCGACATCGTCATCACCCGTCTGCACACCTGCATCTTCATCAACGGATGCTTCTGGCATGGACATGAAGGATGCAGTATGTATCGCTTACCGCAGACCAATGTGGACTATTGGGCGAATAAGATTGAACACAATCGCCAGCGCGACCATGCGACACGCCTGCGCCTGAAGGCAATGGGGTGGCACACCGTCGAGATATGGGAGTGTCAGCTCAAACCCAAAGAGCGGGAAATAACGCTCAACGGTCTCTTGCGCACTCTCAACTTCATCTCTCTGCAAAATCAGGGGGCTCGATTCCTCTACACGCTTCAGGAGGAAGAAAGCAGCATGGCTGCAGAGGATGACCGTGATGACTGACTCATGATGGCAGATTAACGACATCTGGGAAAGGAGTAATGATGAATGTATGTCTGGCTGGTGAATACATACACATATATATTTATAGCACCCAAGGACATATTACATTATACAGCATACAAAAACATTTTGTTTATACAGTTCAAAAAAAATAAATAGAGATACATAGATGAAAGCAAAGATTTCAACTACCATGGGCGACATCATCGTTCGCCTTTACGACGAGACACCACTCCATCGCGACAACTTTGTAAAGCTCGCCAAGGAGGGCTATTATGATGGCACCATATTCCATCGTGTCATCAAAGACTTCATGATACAGGGTGGCGACCCCGACTCCAAGAATCCTACACCTAATGGTCGATACGGCACAGGAGGCCCTGACTATACTATCGAGGCAGAGATAAAACCCGAACTCATCCATAAGCGCGGAGCACTTGCAGCAGCCCGACAAGGTGATGAGGTCAATCCCGAAAGGCGAAGCAGCGGCTCGCAGTTCTATATTGTATGGGGGCAGCAGTATAAGGCTAACCAGATGGGGCAGCTCAGCAAGCAGATGCAGATGCAGGCAGAGCAGCAGATATTCAATGAACTCGTGCAGCAAAACCGCAAGCGCATCATGGACCTTCGTCGCAACCGTGACCAGGAAGGACTCATGGATCTGCAGAACGACCTCGTGGCTCAGACTCATGCCATAGCAGCCCAGAGAGGAGTCAAGGGGCTCAGCGAAGCACAGAAGGAAGCCTACACTACAGTGGGCGGCACACCACACCTCGACGGGCAATACACTGTTTTTGGTGAAGTGGAAGAAGGACTCGACATCGTGGGTAAGATTCAGGCAGTCGCCACACACACTGGCGACAGACCAAAGGAAGACATAGTCATGAACGTAACTATCCTGGAGGACTAAAGCCATGCAGGAAGTGCTCATGACCCCCGACCTCTGCATGAGATTTCTCATCTGGAGCTATTACTACCACGACATCATCCCAGAGCAAGGCAAAAGCTACAGCGTGAGCGGGAAGTTTGCTGAGACAGACGTAGAGAGGCTCGACCAGCTCAATGAGACTCTCTTCCGCTGCTTCGATGCCAGTTCTGTCATCAATGCCATCCACCATTTCCAGGAGGCAAAGATACGTCAGGAGCCGTGTCCGTTTTCGCAGGGAGAACTCGATGCAATGTTCGCGAAGGCAATAAAGTGATGCGCCAGGGGAAAGGTTAGGATCAGAAAGCCCACTACTCCTTGCTCTTTCAGACATCAACACACTAATCAACATCAATCACTATGACCAACGAGGAAAAAGACTGTTTAAAAGGATTGACCGAAGAGGCTGTGGCCCAGAGCAGACAGAGACATGGAGCCAACCTCATCACTCCGCCGGCTGAGACACCCTGGTGGAAACTGTATTTTGAGAAGTTCAAGGACCCAATCATCCTTATCCTCATCATAGCTGCAGCCATTTCCCTTGGCTTCGGCATTGTGCATGGCGACTTCACGGAGTCTGTCGGAATCATCTGCACGGTCATACTTGCCACGAGCGTAGGTTTTTGGCAGGAATACAGCGCAAAGAAGAAGTTTGACGCCATGCGCCACGACACCGACTATGAGAAAGTCAAGGTGAGACGAGACGGAGAGGTGGTTCAGGTGACGAAAGACATGCTTGTGGTAGGCGATGTGGTCCTGCTCGGCACGGGCGATGAGATACCAGCCGACATTCGTTTGGTAAAGTCCATGGACATGAAGGTGGCAGAAGCCTGCATGACAGGCGAATCGGTGGCTGTGGCGAAATATCCCATGGATGAAGCCTACACGGGAGCAGGCTATGCGCCCAATCTTCTGCTGCGAGGCACCACCATCGAAGAAGGCATGGGCGAGGGCATAGTAGTCAGTGTGGGCGATGCCACAGAGATAGGCAAGACCACACGTCAGGCATCAGAAGAGACCCACATCAAGACTCCTCTCGAAGAGAAACTGGAGCGTCTGGCCAAGAAGATAAGCGCTGGTGCCTTTTGGGTGGCAGTCACAATGTTCGTCGTGCTTAACCTCGTACACTGGGATTTTGCCTTTGGCCGATATGAGTTCCAGTGGACATGGGACATGCTGTTACAGGAGGTGCAGTTCCTCATGGGGGCAGTTGTTGTCGTCATCGTGGCAGTGCCAGAAGGATTGCCCCTGTCCGTCACACTGGCTTTAGCCTTTTCCATGAAGACCATGGCAAAGGAAAACAACCTCATAAAGAGAATGCATGCCTGTGAGACCATTGGAGCCGTCGACACCATCTTCACCGACAAGACGGGTACACTCACACAGAACACCATGGCTGTGGTGGAGAGAGACGTCCGAGACGAAGCCATGATGAAGGTTGTCGGTGCCCTCAACTCTACCGCCAACTGGTCGAAGGGCAATATAGTCTTGGGCAATCCTACCGAAGGAGCCATCCTCAAACAGATAGGCAGAGAAGACGTGGTGAGATTACGCAAGGACTATGCCATTCTCTCCTGCATACCGTTCTCAAGCAAGAACAAGTACATGGTGTCGCTCATAGCCGATGGCTCGGGACACAAGACCACCATCATAAAGGGTGCTCCCGAGGTGGTGGCGCGCATCATTGGCGACGACAGTTTTCTTGCCGATGTGGCCACACAGCAGGCCAGGGGCCGTCGTGCCATCACAGCAGCCGTCTTGGGCGAGGCAGATTACGCCAAGGTCAAGGGCTTGTTGGCTGGTGGCGGTCAGATAAATGGCAGCCGGTATGTTGGTACATGGTATATTGAGGATCCTGTCAGAAGCGATGTGCCCGAAGCTGTAGCCAAAAGTTATAGGGCTGGCATCGATGTCGTCATGATGACAGGCGACAACCTCCGCACAGGCTCTGAGATAGCTCGTCAGGCAGGACTCAAGGACATCTGGGCCATAGAGGCCAAAGACTTTGATGCCGCCGTAGCCGAAGGCAACCAACAGCACGGGGGACGCCAAATGCCCAACGTCATAGCTCGATGCACCCCTGACGACAAACTTCGCATCCTCCAGTGGACACGCAAGCGCCATCACGTCTGTGCCATGACAGGCGATGGTGTCAACGATTCGCCTTCGCTCAACTATGCCGACGTGGGCATTGCCATGGGGTCAGGCACTTCCGTGGCTAAAGAAGCGGCAGACATCGTTTTGCTCGACGATGCTTTCCCCTCCATTATTACTGGTGTCAAGTGGGGACGTTCACTCTACAAGAACATTCGCAACTTCCTCTATCTCCAGCTCTCCATAAATGTGTCAGCATGCCTCGTCGCCATGTTAGGTCCTTTGGCAGGAGTGGAGATGCCGTTCACTGTCATCCAGTTCCTGTGGATTAACCTTGTGATGGACTCGCTTGCAGCCATAGCTTTGGCCTCAGAGCCAGCTGACGAAAATGTCTTGCTCGACCGTCCGCGCGACCGCAGAGAGTTCATCATCAACCGACCCATGCTGAAGGAGATACTCTGGTTTGGCGGAACTGTGGCAGCCCTATGCATAGCCGTCCTCTACGGCATGGAGCATCACCTGCTCATCGACAGTTGGGGCATCGCCTGGCTGTCCGACCTTTTTGACGAGATAAACCTCACAGAGTTCTTTGTCGGCTATATGGTCATCAACTGGTGGAACATGTTCAACGCCCGTGTCATGGGCCGTGGCAAGTCTGCTTTCAGCGGCCTCTTCTCCAACTTTAAGTTTATCGGCATCATGGTTCTCATCCTCCTTGTCACGATCCTCATGGTGCAGTATGGTGATGAAGTCATGCGCACAGTACCTATGTCTCTGACGACATGGATTGTGATATTGGCAGTCACCTCACCTGTAGTCTTCCTCAGAGAACTGATCAGAATGAAGAAAAACAAACTATTAGGTAATAATAAGCATTAAAATATAAACATACTCAATTATGATAAGCGGAATAATAACAGGCATTATTGCAG
>JAEDNQ010000160.1 GCA_016302435.1 Bacteroidaceae bacterium | reverse complement strand
ACGGATGAGCAAGAAGGCAAAAGCGGTGCTGAGCTATTAGTGAAACTAAAAGCTTGGTGCCGCTTTTGGTCA
The DNA here is from genome assembly GCA_016302435.1 of Bacteroidaceae bacterium. GTDB lineage: Bacteria > Bacteroidota > Bacteroidia > Bacteroidales > Bacteroidaceae > Minthosoma. The sequence continues at coordinate 4,617 of JAEDNQ010000160.1, read as the reverse complement.
ATAGCACATGAGCTGTAAAGTGTGTGCTCTCTGGTGAAACGAATAGCTTGGCGCTGCTTTTGGTGTGATGGGTGTGGAGCATGTATGTGCGCATAAATGAGACTTGAAGATGTGTTTTTGTGAAGAAAATGCTACGAAGTGTGTGTGTAATAGTGAAAAAATGCAAAACTTTCGTCTGATATAATGTGAGTGTCTGTTTTTTTTAGTAATTTTGAAAGCTATATTGGCCACAAGCATGTGTGAGAGACAGAAAACGAGGAGAAAAGAAGAGAGATAGAAGCATGTGAAGAAGATGAAGAAAAGTGTGGCTAAGGCTGTGCGGCAGAACATGGTGAAGAGGATTTCAGATTAGATAATAAAAACGACAACATATAATGAAATATCAATGGAATTATCAACCGCCTACAGATGAGGACAAGGCATGCGCGGAGAAGCTGGCGGGCGAGGTCAATGTCAATTTGGCTATAGCCCAGATGCTTGTTGCGCGTGGTGTGCGCACTCAAGAGCAAGTGCGAGCCTATTTCCGTCCTCAGCTGCTGGATCTGCACGACCCTTATCTAATGAAAGATATGGATCGAGCGGTGGAGCGCCTGAACGAGGCTATGGGGCAGCGTGAGCGCATCATGATCTATGGAGACTATGATGTGGATGGCTGTACGGCTGTGGCTTTGGTGTACAGGTTATTGATTCAGTATTACTCCAATCTAGAGTGTTACATACCTGACCGTTCGGACGAGGGGTATGGGGTGTCTGTCAAGGGTGTGGACTATGCTGCAAGTCAGGGAGTGAAGCTCATCATAGTGTTGGACTGTGGCATCAAGGCCACAGAGGAGGTGAAGTATGCTAAAGAAAAGGGCATAGACTTCATCATCTGCGATCACCATGTGCCCGATGACGAGTTGCCCCCGGCTGTCGCCATTCTCAACGCTAAGCGTGTGGACAACACTTATCCTTATCAGGAACTTTCAGGATGTGGGGTGGGCTTTAAGCTGATGCAGGCTTTTGCCATGAGCAATGGCATACCCTTCAGTCAGCTTATCCCGCTGCTCGACCTGTGTGCCATCAGCATTGCGAGTGACATCGTTCCCGTGATGGGTGAGAACCGCATCCTGGCCTATCATGGCCTCAGGCAGCTCAACAACAATCCGAGTGTGGGGGTGAAGGCTCTCCTCAACATTTGCGGACTCGTGGGCAAGGAACTGACGATGAGTGACATTGTCTTCAAGATAGGTCCGCGCATCAATGCCAGCGGCAGGGTGCAGAACGGCAAGCAGTCGGTTGACCTGCTCGTGGAGCGAGACGCTGACAAGGCAAAGGTGCTGGCTGAGACTATCAACGAGTATAACGAGGAGCGCAAGGAACTGGACAAGCGTACGACAGAAGAGTCCAGCCGTATGGTGGCTGAGATGTTGAAAGACAAGGACGAGGGGGCTATTGTCATCTATAATCCCGACTGGCACAAGGGTGTGATAGGTATAGTGGCTTCCCGACTGACAGAGGAGTATTTTCGTCCGGCTGTGGTGCTGACACTTGATGGCGGCATCGTAACGGGCAGTGCGCGCAGTGTGAGCGGCTTTGACGTTTATAAGGCTATCCAGCACTGTGAAGACCTGCTGGAGAATTTTGGCGGTCACACTTATGCTGCTGGCTTGTCGATGAAGGCTGCCAATGTGGAAGAGTTTACGCGAAGATTTAAGGCGTATGTGACAGAACATATCGACTCCGAAAAGATTATGGCTACTTTGGATATTCATGCTGTGGTCAACTTCCGCGATATAACCCATCGGTTCCACTCTGACTTGAAGCGCATGAGACCTTTCGGACCAGACAATCCTAAGCCGATGTTGTGCACGATGCATGTCTTTGACTACGGAACAAGCAAGGTTGTAGGCAGGCAGCAGGAGCATATAAAGTTGGAGCTGGTCGATAGCAAGTCGAACAATGTGGTGAATGGCATAGCTTTCGGCCAGAGTTCGGAGGCGAGGTACATAAAGACCAAGGGTTCGTTTGATATTGTATACAGTGTGGAGGAGAACGCCCGCAAGCATGGTGACATACAGCTGCAGATAGAAGACATACGCATCAGGGAACAAGAGTCAAATGGCTGAAGACAGATATAGGCAGATACTGAAGCAGTACTGGGGGTATGATGACTTTAGGGGCATACAGCTCGACATCATCGAGAGTGTGTGTGCCGGTCGCGACACGCTGGGGCTTATGCCTACAGGAGGCGGCAAGTCCATCTGCTTCCAGGTGCCTGCATTGGCTATGGAGGGTGTGTGCATTGTTGTGACTCCTCTCATATCGCTGATGAAGGATCAAGTGGCTAACCTGAAGCGTCGAGGCATCAAGGCTGAGGCAATATACTCGGGCATGATGCGCGAAGACACCATCCGCATTCTGGATAACTGCGTGCTGGGTGGCTGCACTCTACTGTATGTATCGCCCGAACGCTTAGGTACAGAACTGTTTCAGGCTAAGCTGGTGAGGATGAGGCGAGTTTCGTTGATAGTGGTTGACGAGGCGCATTGTATCTCTCAGTGGGGCTATGACTTTCGTCCTGCTTATATGAATATTAGCAGTGTGAGGAGCATGTTGCCGGCGGATGTGCCGGTGTTGGCTCTGACAGCTACGGCCACTCCTGCTGTTGTTGATGACATACAGCGGTGTCTTGCTTTCAGGGAGAGGAATGTCTTCTCCATGAGTTTTGAAAGGAAGAACCTTATATATGTGGTCAGAAGAGCTGCCAACAAGGACAGCGAAATCTTGCATATTCTGGCATCGGTAACTCAGGGCAGTGTGATAATATATGTCCGTACGCGCGAGGACACGTATGAGTTGGCAAAGTTTCTTAATGAAAAAGGTGTGACGGCCAGCGGTTATCATGCCGGTTTGACGGCTGCTGAGAAGGATTTTCGCCAGATAAACTGGACTAAGGACAGAGTGAGGGTCATGGTGGCCACTAATGCTTTTGGCATGGGCATAGACAAGCCTGACGTGAGGTTGGTGATTCACTACAGCATGCCTGACTCCATAGAGGCGTATTTTCAGGAGGCAGGGCGTGCAGGCAGGGATGGCAAGGACTCTTATGCCGTCTTGCTCTATGACGATAAGGATTTGAAGTCTGCTTTGAAACGTGTGGACAGCTGTTTTCCTGCCAAGGAATATATCAAGGATACTTATGAGAATTTGGCTTGCTTCTTTGAGATAGGAGTGGGCGAGGCGGAGGGACGTTCGTTTTTCTTCCCTATAGAGCTCTTCTGCAAGCAGTTCAGGATGTTTCCTGTGCAGGTGGACAGTGCTCTGAAGTTGCTTAACAATGCTGGGTACATCGAGTATCATGAGGAACGGGAGTTTCAGTCTGCTTTGCATTTCATATTGAGGAAAGACCAACTGTATACATTGTCGGACAATGAAGGAGACACCGATGCGGTCATACAATGCATCTTGCGCAATTACGTGGGTGTATTTGCTGGTTTTGTATACATAGAGGAAGCGTTCATTGCTCATGCTACGGGTGTTGAATCGAAGCGTGTCTTTGAGATATTGAAGGAGCTGCACAGGCGACGTGTGATAGATTTTATTCCGCACCGAAAGACGCCGACCATTACTTATACCGTAGCCAGGGTGGAGACAGAACGTGTCTTTCTGCCCGAGAGTGTGTATGAGGCAAGGAGAAATGACCTCCGCAGGCGTATCAATGCCATGGGTCAGTATGTTTCGGCCGACAAGTATTGCAGGAGCCGCATGCTGCTTTATTACTTTGGCGAGAAGGACGCAAAGAACTGTGGCAGATGTGACGTGTGTGTGGAGGCAAGGAAAAATGGTGCTGGAGTCAGTCGTGAGGAAGCCAAAGAGGCTGAGCGTTTTGTTGTCGGGATTCTCAGCGATGGAAGAAAGCATGTGTGGGAGGATTTTTTTGTTGGCAAATTAGGTTCTACTGTGGTGAAAGAGGCTATCAGACATCTGATAGATGAAGAAATGGTGGAGACTGATGTGTCAGGGATGAAGCTGAAGGGAGGCTGATGTGAATGGGCATTAAGGAATAATGATTGAATCAAGGTAGGTTCTATTAATTACAATTCTCTATGGAATTACCTTTGCGGTCTTTTACTCTCTCTTCGGCATCTTTCCTTGTAAGTGTTTGCACCATAGCTCGCTATGCTGCTTCACCCTTAAAAGAAAATCTGTTCGAAGATAGAGCAAAATCCCATCAAAGCTAATTTATAGAACCTACCTAAAAGCAAAACAAATATGGCACAGAATTATAACATGTTAGAGTTGCTGGTAAAGGCGACACAGCTGATACAGGCTGACCCTCAGAATGTTGAAGCTTACAAGGTGAGAGCTTCGTTGTTGTTTCAGATGAAGCAGTATGATGAGGCTTTGGAGGATATGAATTATCTGATAGAGTCTTTAGATGGTCAAGATGCGCAGATTTATCTGATGCGCGGCAGGATAAGGATGGAGCGTGGTGATAAGGATGGAGCTATGGCCGATGTGAGAAAGGCTGCAAGTCTTAATCCTCATATCTTTGACGGGCTTGAGGGTTCGTTTGAATCAAAAGAAAGTGGGCATTGCTGATGGGCAATGTCCACTTTCTGTTTTTTTGACGGT
>JAEDNQ010000159.1 GCA_016302435.1 Bacteroidaceae bacterium | reverse complement strand
TACATGCAAGCTGTCATCGGAAGCTATTCTAAAAAGAGAAAAGCCATACGAACGGACTATTCAAAAAAAGAGAAAAGCCATACGAACGGGCTATTCTAAAAGAGAATAGTCATAACGATGAGCGACTCCCCAAAGAATGGCATACTCCTTCCAACAGTTAAATCAATTATTCAACAAAGTTATTCTCAATACGTATCTATGAAAGATTCAACACTACAATCACTCTCAAGCGAAGACACGTTTGACCTTATAGGCAAACAATGGATGCTTGTTACAGCAGGTACAAAAGATTCGTTCAACACCATGACAGCCTCTTGGGGCGGCCTCGGATGGCTCTGGAACAAGCCAGTGGCCTTCGTCTTCATCCGTCCCGAACGCTATACACACGACTTCATAGAGTCCTCCGACCGTATGACCCTCTCCTTCTTCAGCGAGGCATACCGCAAAGCACTTCAGTTCTGCGGCACGAGGAGCGGACGCAAAGTAAACAAGATTGAAGCCACAGGCCTGACCCCCTGTGTTCTTCCCAGCGGCACTATGGGCTTCGATGAGGCTCGCCTCACACTCGACTGCCGCAAACTCTTCAAGACCAGTATGCACAAGTGCAACTTCATTGACCAGAGAATCCTCGAGCTCTGGTATAACAACAATCCAGGAGGCAGCCTCCACGATGTCTATATCGTCGAGATAGAAAACATCTTCGAGAAGTCAAACTGACCAACTTGAGGTGGATATACAAAAACACCTTGACTGGTTGACTATAGCACTCTTGCCAGTCAAATAATGAAAAAACTAAAGACGAGGTTATCTCTTATTGAGACAACCTCGTCTTGCTATGAAAGAAAAAATCTTTTCAGTGTTAACGCAGAGCGGCCAAGCTGGTGTACTTCGACATCACTTTCTTGTAATAGCCTTCAGTACGAGCCTTTCGCATCATGCAGTTGACATCGCCTGAGTTCCAAAGGCGGATGGCTTTTTCCATGTTGCCTGTCTTGTTGTGAAACTCCTGATAGTCGATGAACATGTTGATGCTCTTCTGCTTGTCATAACGATCGGCATAAGTGTACTTCTTGTATCCTGCAATACGGTTGCACTCACGCACCAGAATCTCGGAAATCTGCAGATAACCGACGTAGAGACCATTCCTAGATACTCTCTTTGGGTTGCCTTCGCTCTCCACCATTGCTATGGCTTCGATAACAGCTCCCCATTTTTTCTGAAGGTCTGCCTGCGACTTTGACTGTGCGGTCATTGTCATTGAAACAGCCATCAGTGCCAATACTAGTAATTTCTTCATACAATCTTACCTTTTGGTTTCTGAAAAACTGATGCAAAGTTAGGGCTTTTTCTTCTAACAAAAAAATTTATATGCTATAAAGCATGTTTTAGAACTATTTTATCGGTCAGAAGGTCAATTTTGCTCATTTTTAGAAGGGGCAGATTGCAAATTCCGGTTATTTTTGATTTTATGATGTCAGTCCTCGTCGAGCTCGAGTATGGCAAGTCGTATCAATCCTCGTCGAGCTTGAGGACGGCAAGGAATGCCTTTTGCGGCACACTCACATTGCCAATCTGCTTCATGCGCTTCTTACCCCTCTTCTGTTTTTCGAGGAGCTTGCGTTTGCGCGACACGTCACCGCCATAGCACTTGGCGAGGACATCTTTCCTGACCTGCTTGACAGTCTCTCTTGCCACAATCTTGCCTCCGATGGCAGCCTGGATGGCAATGTCGAACTGCTGGCGTGGGAGCAAATCCTTGAGTCGCTCACACATTCGGCGTCCGAGTGTCACGGCATTATCCACATGAGTGAGAGTAGACAGGGCATCTACCGACTCTCCATTGAGAAGGATGTCGAGCTTGACGAGTTTGCTCTCTCTGAATCCTGCCGGATGGTAGTCGAAGGAAGCATATCCTCGGCTGACGCTCTTCAGCTTATCGTAGAAGTCGATGACGATTTCGCCGAGAGGCATGAGGAACTCTATCTCCACGCGGTTGCCGGCGATGAAGTCTTGCTTGACGAGTTCTGCTCGCTTGCCGAGACATAGAGTCATGATAGGACCTATGTATGTGGCAGTAGTGATGACAGTTGCCCGAATGTATGGTTCTTCCACATGGTCAATGAGCGTAGGGTCGGGCATGCCGCTTGGGTTGTGCACTTCCTGCACCTCTCCATGCTTATCGTATACGAGGTAGCTGACGTTAGGAACTGTCGTGATGACATCCATGTCAAATTCCCTGTCGAGTCTCTCCTGCACAATCTCCATGTGGAGCAGTCCGAGGAATCCGCATCGGAAACCAAAGCCGAGGGCAGCAGAGCTCTCGTGCATGAATGTGAGCGAAGCGTCGTTGAGCTGTAGCTTTTCGAGCGAAGTGCGCAGGTTCTCATAGTCTTCCGTCTCTATGGGGTAGATACCTGCGAAGACCATGGGCTTGACCTCTTGGAAGCCGTTGATAGCTTCAGAGGCAGGATTAGCCACAGACGTGATAGTGTCGCCCACTTTCACTTCGGTAGCGTTTTTGATGCCCGTGACGATATATCCCACGTCGCCTGTGCGTAGTTCCTTCTTCGGAATCATGTCCATCTTCAGAGTGCCAATCTCCTCCGCCTGGTATTCTCTTTTGGTATTGATGAACCTCACCTTGCCACCGGGGCGCATGATGCCATTGACAATCTTGAAGTATGCGATGACGCCCCTGTAAGAGTTGAAGACCGAGTCGAAGATGAGAGCCTGTAGCGGAGCTTCCTCATTTCCCACGGGGTGAGGCACCCGTTCCACCACAGCATTGAGAATAGCCTCCACACCTTCACCTGTCTTGCCGCTGGCATAGAGAATGTCGTCGTGGTCACATCCGATGAGGTCCACTATCTCGTCGGCAACTTCTTCAGGCATGGCACTTGGCATGTCTATCTTGTTGATGACGGGTATAATCTCCAGGTTGTGGTCAATGGCCATGTAGAGATTGGAGATAGTCTGCGCCTGCACTCCCTGAGTGGCATCCACTACGAGAAGAGCTCCCTCGCATGCAGCAATAGAGCGGCTGACCTCGTATGAGAAGTCGACGTGTCCTGGAGTGTCTATGAGGTTGAGCACAAACTTCTTTCCCTTGTACTCATCCTTATCTCCGTCATACACATGTTCCATCTGTATGGCATGGCTCTTGATGGTGATGCCTCTCTCCTGTTCGAGATCCATGTCGTCGAGCATTTGCCCCTGAGTGATTTTCACAGTGTTGGTCTTTTCAAGCAGACGGTCGGCAAGTGTCGACTTTCCGTGGTCTATGTGTGCAATAATGCAAAAGTTTCGTATATGTTCCATGTTGAGTTTTGAATTTGGCCACAAAGTTACAAAAAAAATGCGTCACCCGAAAGCGGATAACGCATTTTTTATTTCTTGACCCCTCTAAATTACTTGAGAACATATGTGAATGGGTCCTTATCGTCGCCTGTCTCTTCAGCAACGATTTTATCTTCGCGGAGTAACCATCCGAGTCCGAGGTTGAAATCCTTCTCGGCGAGCTTTGTTGTCTTCTTAATCTGCTTGAATGTGAGACCTGACTGTGCCTCTGAAAGTGCATTCCAAATAAGACCTGCGATGTTTCCTGCTTTTTCCTGTAACATAATCTTACAACTTTACCTTTAATAATTATTGAACCTTGTTTTTTTGATGGCTGCTTGAGCCAATTCTCTTAATATCTGATGCAAAGTTACGCGATTTTCTTTAAACTACAAAATTTTTTACATGAAAAAATTAATAACTTATAAGAAAAGTACCACAAACTCCCCCATTTTGCCGTTATTTGACACGCCTATTGTGCACGCACACAGTAACAAATGCTATTTAGGTAGGTTCTATAAATTTCCTCCTTTAACAAAAAAAAACAAGGAGAGCAGCCCTAAGGTTGCCCTCCCTATTATGAGTCGTTCAGCATGTTGGTTCACCTCTGGTAGTCCTCCTTGTCGATGACATTCTCAAAGAGCAGCTGTCCTGTCTCCTTGTCGAAGTAGACAAACTTGAAGCTGACGCCATACTCCTTGTGCTTGACAAAGATTGTAGCGTTGACAACATAGTTGAGGTTTTCCTTCCAGATGTCATCAACCTTCTTCATCAGTTCGCCACGAAAGGTCGAATCGAGATTGAGGGTGTAGTACACCTGAAGTTCTCCAGGTTCCTGCCCGTCGTCAAACACCATGCTGTCCAGCACAGTGATGCCATCCTCAAAGGTGTTCGGGCAGTAACGTTCGGTATAAAGAGCGGCATCGCGCTTGAAGAAGTCCGACTTCGACTCCTTGCACGATGCTGCCATGATGAGGGTCACGATGGCAGCGAGCCATATATATCTTCGCGCGTACATAATATTATATATATAGTTAGCAATAAAGGATGTTCAACACTACTTGTCCCCTCCCCTACTGCTCCATGGCCTGACGCAAAGCCCTTGCCAGTTGGTCTGGACAGCTTGTAGGCTTCATGCCACATCTTATGCCTTCGCATCGAGCTATGACGTCGTCTACCTTCATTCCCTTGACAAGGCTGGCAATGCCTTGAGTGTTGCCCTGACATCCGCCCATGAACTCGACATTATTCACTATGCCGTTCTCCTTGTCCACGTCGACGACGATGAACTGGGCGCAGGTGCCAAAAGTCTTGAATGTTGTCTGCATGTGTGAGTTGATTCAATGTGGTTAAATGTGATGATGATGTGATTAAATGGAGTATATATGCGAGTCGTTTATATGGAGTATATATTCGAGTCTACAAACTGAGAGTATATATGCG
>JAEDNQ010000011.1 GCA_016302435.1 Bacteroidaceae bacterium | reverse complement strand
TGGAGCAAGTGAAGGAGATGCACACGGACACCGTCTACGTCACGTCTCTTCAATATGACTCCATTTACATATATAATGACAAGATGCTCGACCGTACCAAGGACACGGTCTATCTGCGTGAGTATTCAACAGAGTACCGCTACAAGTTGTTGCATGACACGTTGCGCATCATTGAGCGAGACAGCATACCATATCCTGTGAACGTGACGAAAGAGAGAGAGACCAAAAAGCCTCTCTCTCGTCTTGCCGAACTGGCAGGGGTATTGTTCATATCTGTGATTTCTGCCTTGGCATTGTGGGTTGCATTACGTAATAAAACGTGATGATGTTAATCAGGGGGGAGTTCATGCCCCCCCTCTCTTTATCTGAATCAGTTGAATGGGAAGTTGATACCGAGGCTTACGCTTCCTCTGCCAGAGAGAGGCACACCCTGCTTAGCTATCTTGCCGAGCGTGTGGTCCATGCCGAGGAAGAGGTTGAAGCCTGTAGGATGTAGGTTGAGGAGCCATCCCATGCTTGTGCCGTAAGTGTTGACTGAGAAGTTGGCTGATGCAGAGAAAATCTTGCATGGAGCCACATTGGCTGAGAGGCGGAAGTCTGTGTATGAGTATTTGCCTGCAAAGCGAGTGCTGTTCATGAGGCCGAATGACATCTTGTTGTAGAAGTCGGGAGTGTATTCAACGCCAAGGTTCATTGTTGCAGCAAGGGCCTTTGAGCGGCTTCCAGCGTCTCCATTGTCGTCGAGCTCATAGAGTGCTGCAAGACCTTCGGTGAGACGGTCCATTTCGTTTTCAAATGAATGAGCTTCATCGTCATCCAGGTTGAATTTGTAGTCGCCTGTGCTGACTTGCTTGTCGCCGTTGGTGGAAGCAACAAAGTTTGTGTTCCAGCCGATGTAGCCGAGGTCGAGGAGGGCAGCAGAGAACTTCCAGTTGTCGTCGAGCTTATACTCAGCACCGAGGTCTACAGCGAGACCGAATCCGTTGATGCCCCATGAGCTGTCGTCAATGCCGCTGACATAGCGGTGAGTGGTCTCTTCGCCTTCAGCTCCGCGCTCCTTCTCTTCCATCTCAAACTTGAGGTCCTTGATGCTTGCCTGGAGTTTGGCATTGGTGACACCTGTCCATGAGTCTTCGCCGAGTGTGATTTGTCCCTTTGTCACCTCTGCATCGACATTGGCGATACCGAGGAGAACCTTCAGTTTAGCACCTACGCGCAGGTTCTCGTTTATCTGGCGGCTGTGGCCGAGAGCAAGTTCGGCGTATCCTACTGCAGAGGCGTGGAGGTCGCTGATGTCATAAGTCTGGTTCTGCACACCATCTTTTGCAAGGCGCAGAATAGAACCAGGCACCTGCACTCCGAGAGATTGGCGAGCGTTGATTTCTATAGTGTTGTAACCGCCGAATCCTTTGAATCCTGTTCCGAGAATCTGAATCTTGAGATTCTCATTGATTTTGTTCTTGTCATTGATGCCGCTCAGGAACTCGCTCGCGCTCACATTAGGATTGAGGAAGAGGGCTGTGCGGCCATTCACATTGAAGAGCACATCGTCAACGCCAAGGTTGGAGTTGATGCCGACGTTGAAGTTACCCAATGCAGGCATAGCAATGTAGTTCTGCTCATTGGCAAAAGCAGGGTTGAGGTCGTGGCGGTAGAGATAACCTTCTGTGAAATATCCAGAGTTCAGATTCTGGGCTGATGCGGCAGATGCCATGCCGAGTGCTGCCACCGCAAGAAATGATCTATAGTTTTTCATACTGTTTCCTTGTTTTTAGTTGTTTGATTTGGTGGTAGCTTATAATTCGTCCTCGTAGTAACCGCTGACTTTAGCCTTGAAGTCCTTGATGATAAGCTTCATGGAAGGAGCAAGAGTGGTATCGCTGCCTTTGTTGACAATATTCGCCTCTATTTGAATACCGTCGAGTTCCTTGATTTCACCCTCTATGGTCACGTTGACGGGTGTGCCTTTAGCCATTGCAGGAATTGTCACGGTGTTGGAAGTGACACCAGATATGGGCTTACCAGTCTTGTTTATAGGCAATACCTTCAGCTTCAGTTCGAATGGAACTTCTGTAGAACCAACGAAGTCAACGTTGAGCTTTGTGATAGTCATCTTGTCGAGGTCCTCATCGCTCCAGTCGTCGATAGTGTCCACGTACTTGATGACTGACCCGTCGTTAAGCTGGAGAGGAGCATAGAAAGTATAGTTACCTACGACAGCAGGGAGGTCGACACCAAGCTTGAGAGACTCGATGTTAGTCTCGTCGATGCGTGGCTCAGCGATGTCGACATATATCTTTGTTGGAATACCCTTGCCGTCAAGGTCAAGTACGTTGGAAAGGCTTGAGAACTTCACCCATTGAGGGTTGATATATCCTTCGATAGGCTTTTCGGGACTCTTTGGTGCGAGCACATAAGTATATCCTGTGTTATTTTGAGCTGTGCTGAATCTGCTTTCATCAAGCGCAAATACCTTTGAAGCACCCTCTCTCTCTGACTTGAGGCTGATGCCAGCACCGAGATCCATGATATCACCATCTGCAATGTACTCCTCCAGAGGGTTGCTAAGAGTAAGATAAAGCTGTGGGTCAGCTATGCTGATTGATGTACCTTCCTGGTTGATGAGGTCGGGGAGATTGCTTATGTCGATAGGGTCGATGTTGATGTCGCCTACGTCATAGACAATAGAGCCAGTGAACTTTTCAACCTTTATTGCTTCCATTTCAGGTTTTACTCTGAATGTTACCGTATTTGGCAAGGTCTTGTCAGCATAAATGTTGACACGTCCTTGTTCAACGGTGATGTTATCCTCAAACTTGAATGTGTGTGCTACGCCGTCGAATTTAATGTTGGGGGAAGATGCGTCAAGAGCTGTAATTGTCATTGTTACAGAAATCTCACCCAGATAGTTTGGTTCCAGTGATTTAGAGAAAGTCAGATAACCTGTTTTGGGGTCATAGCTTCCATTGTCAGTTGTGGCAATCAGACCTACAGGATATTTGACCTTGAGGTCATCAATCTTCATCTTATCTAGCACATCTGCACTGAGACCTTCCACCTTGAGAGTGGTTTTAATTTTAGTATTTACATCGAGCTTTTTAACGGTGTAGATAGATTTATCAATATCTGATGCTTCAGACTTGATTTCAGTGGGGTCTGTTTTTATGTCGTAGTAAGCTGTGATACCGCCAGGCACATATTCGGCAGCCGTTCTGAGGTCTACGAGGTCGAGTGTGCTCACAATGGGCGTGATGTTTGGTTTGGAGGCTGTGAATTCGCTAATATGGATAGGGTCAGAGTTGAATGAACCATCCTTTTTTACAGCGTAGATGAAAGAGCCGTCCTCCAACTCAATCTTCTTCACCTCGCTGTCGTCATCGAGGTCGAGCACTTGATCAAGAATGGCCTCTTCAATGTTCATTGGCACAACAAGCTCCTTTACCTGTAGTCTTGCAGTGGTGTCAATGTCGCTGAGGTCATAATCATTGTCTACACATGATGTTGCTGCTATGAGGACTACAGATGAGAGTCCTGCAAGCCAATAATGTTGTAATTTCATGTCGTAACGTTTTTTAGGTTGATAATTAATTTTCGACAAATGTAGCGAATATGTCTTAATGAACAAAGAAAATCAGAAAAAAATACGTAAAAGTTATAAATTTTTTTTTCAAAAGTAACGATTTGACTCCTGTTAGGCAACATAACAGCTTTTTTAGATATAAAATTTGATGTCAAAAGGGGGGCGGTAAATTGCAGAAAAAGAGATTTAGTACTAAGGAAAAAGAAATAACAACTTTCCATGAACATCCTTCCATGAATAATGGCGGCACAATGAGTGTCGCCATTAATGTCTGATTCCGAGCAGGTGGAAAATACAGCTGAGATTGGCAATGTAAATCGTTCCATGAGCCAATCATGAGCGTCTGCTTTGCGAGAGGTTAGTTGATTGCCGAGTCGAGTTCAGCACTGGGCTTGAACTTTACCACCTTCTTGGCTGCGATAGTGATAGACTCCTTTGTAGCAGGATTGATGCCCTGGCGCTCAGGTCTCTCCTGCACAGCAAAAGTGCCGAATCCAATAACAGCAACTTTTTCTCCAGCTTTGATAGCCTCAGTGATTGCTTCGATTGTTGCTTCAACAGCCTTTTTTGAATCGGCTTTGCTAAGTCCTGCTTTTGCAGAGACAGCGTTTACTAAATCTGTCTTGTTCATGTTGAAATGAGTATTAAGATTATATATTAATAATGTGTATAAATAATGAGTGTTGCATTGAAAGGAGTTGATAAGTTTTGGATTGATGTCTTCGCAATGATGGCTTCAGAGTGAGAATACCCGTCGAAACAGCCGTCGGAGTTCGGTTAGCTTGGTTGTTAATCATAATCCGTTGCAAATTTATAAGATAAATCTGCTTCTACAAACAAAAGTGGGGAAAAAACGTTGAAAAACGTCAAAATCAATAGTATTTTATATGTTTTTGACCTGTAATAGGAAGAAAATCTCTAATTTTGCACCGCAATTGCGTTTTGCCCTGCATGTCCATCCTCAAAAAGAAGGGAGCCCATGCCACATGCGGCCACGCAAACTTAAAGTAACCAACAAGCAATATAAATAAAGAAAGACAAACATGAGAATTACTCCAGCAGTAAAGATAATCCTAATAGTCAACATCGTATTCTTCGCGCTCTCAGAGTTGATATGCCCAATGTTTCCGCTCGGAGGATACACAGACTGGTTTACGGCGTTCAATGCTCTCCACCCCATAGGCTCCAGCAATTTTGCCATATACCAATACGTGACCTACATGTTCATGCATGGCGGTTGGATGCACCTGTTCTTCAACATGTGGTCGCTGATGATATTTGGCAACTCTGTAGAGATGCAGGTGGGCACAAAGAGATTTGTATATTATTATTTAATATGTGGAATAGGCAGTGCGCTGGTCAATCAATTCATGTCCTTCCTTGGCATCATCCCCCAAAACATCCTCGTGGGAGCATCTGGCGCCATCTACGGAGTCATGGCAGCGGCAGCCTACTATTTCCCAAATGCCAAACTCTTCATAATCCCCATCCCCTTCCCCATCAAGCTGAAATGGCTTGTAGCCTTCTACACCGCCTTTGAGATGTACAATGGTTTCAAGTCAGTTGACGGAGTGGCGCATTTTGCCCATCTGGGCGGAATATTCGTCGGAGCCGTCATCCTGATAATATGGAAACACATGGACAACGCCACTTCTGGTAGAAGAAGATGGAACAGCAGCTACTCAAGCTCTGGCAGCAGCTACTCACGTACCGGCAGCAGCTACGACACAGGAGAGACACTCGTAGACAGACTAAAGAAAATTTTCAAGAAAGAGCGCAAGCCAAAGATGACAGTGCACAGTGTGCGTGAGACCAACTATCAGGACCACGAATACAACAGCAAGAAAAAGGCAAGGGATGAAGAGATAGACCGAATCCTTGACAAAATACGTCAGTCAGGCTATCAGAACCTCTCGGATGAGGAGAAGCGCACACTGTTTGACGCAAGCAAAAGCATGCAGAAATGAAACTGATAAAATTCATACCAATGATGATATTCATTGCCATTAATCTGATAGTGATAGTGGCAATGATTTTTTGTGCCCTTACGGCCTACCTGCCGCCACAGCACTATCCAGGTGTCTCCTACTGGGGGTTAGCTTTCCCTGTGTTCCTTGCTATGAACACGCTTTTCATCGTCTTCTGGCTCATCTTCAAGTGGAAAGTGACAGTCCTGCCGCTGGCTGGCATGCTCTTATGCGCCAGCAGCATACGCACCTATTGCCCTTTCAACATCAAAAGCAAAGTACCAGAAGGCAGCATCAAGATACTGTCCTACAACACCATGGCATTCGGAGTGGACAACAACCTCCCTTTGGAAGAGAACAGCATCTACCGCTACGTCAAAGACAGCAAGGCAGACATCGTATGTCTGCAAGAAGCCATGAAGTCCAAAACAGACCAGATGGCAGAAGTACTCAAAGACATCTATCCTTACAATTCCCTCAACCTCGTTACAGACAATTACATGGTGTGCTTCTCCAAATACCCCATACAGGAGTGCTACACCATAGAATACCCCTCAGAGAAAAACGCCTCCTATGTCTACGAGATACTCATTGGCGAAGACACCCTCATGGTTGTCAACAACCATTTAGAGTCGTACAAACTCACCCCGTCCGATAAGGCCGACTACAAGTCCATCATCAGAAACTACCGCCATCCGGACCGCAATGATTCCGATGAGAAGTATCAGCTGCTGACCAGCAAGCTCGCCCCCAAAGACTCCCTGCGCGGCATACAGGCAGACTCCATTGCAGCTTTCGTCGAGCGCAATGAGGGCAGATACATAGTCCTCTGCGGTGACCTCAACGCATCCCCCATATCCTACCCTCACTACCGGCTCACGCGAGCCCTCAACGATGCCTACACTCGAAGCGGCAACGGCCCAGGCGTGAGCTACAACCGCAGCGGCATGTACTTCCGCTTAGACAACATACTCATAAGCCCGAATATCACGTCTTATGAGACATGTGTGGACAATACAATCAAGTCAAGCGACCATTATCCTATCTTCTCACATATCAAATTGGGGTCAAAATGATACTTTAACGTGCTTTATGCAAGAAATTCATTACATTTTTCTTTTGCTTTATAAAAAAATGTATAACTTTGCACCTTGAACATACTTGCCCGCACGCCAAAAGCAGGCAAACCACGACACGAAAAAATAATAACAATCAATAATTAATTAATTTCAACAACAATGCAAAACAAAGGATTTGTAAAGTTTTTAGCAGTGGCGTTGACACTCATCTGCCTCTTCTATCTTTCATTCTCAGTCGCTACCAAGTGGGTAGAAGACAAAGCTGCAAAGATGGACGCACAGCAGGCTGAGCTCTATCTCGACTCGTTGAACACGACCGAGTTCTATCTTGGCAACTACACTCTCAAGGACTGTCGCGAAACAGCCATCGGTCTCGGACTTGACCTGAAGGGCGGTATGAACGTCATCCTCGAGGTAAGCGTGCCAGAGGTAGTGAAGACATTGTCAGACCACAAGACTGATGAAGCATTCCTTAAGTCTGTAGACGAAGCAGCTAAGGGTGCGCAAGAAAGTCAGAGCGATTTCATCACACTTTTTGTCAGTGCCTATAAAAAGAATGCTCCGGGTAAGCCCCTCGCGGCCATCTTCGCCACCCAGCAGCTCAAAGGCAAGGTCAACACCAACAGCACCGATGCAGACGTAGAGAAAGTGCTGCGCGAGAGCGTGGAAGAGGCCGTGGACAATTCGTTCAATGTGCTCCGCACACGTATCGACCGCTTCGGTGTCGTGCAGCCCAACATCCAGAAGATTGAGGGACAGAGCGGACGCATCATGGTCGAGCTCCCTGGTATCAAAGAGCCAGAGCGCGTGCGCAAACTTCTGCAGGGAAGCGCAAACCTCGAGTTCTGGGAGACATACGACGCTCCTCAGGTAGCACCTTACCTCGCTCAGCTCAATGCAGCTCTCCGCAACAACGCTACCGTGGACACACCAGCCGACTCTACAGCCACAGACAGTACAGCGGCAGAGCCCGTAGCCGTCGAAGAGACAAAAGCCGACTCAAGCAAGTCTGCTGCAGCAGAGGTTCTCTCGCAGGTCAAGAAGGCTGATGACAAGACTGCCAGCGACGAAGACACCGAGGCAGCCAAGAAGGCCAACCCTCTTTTCGCAATCCTTCAGCCAACAGGAGCCCAGAGAGGCTGTATGGTAGCATACGCCTTGGCACGCGACACAGCTGAAATCAACGCACTTCTCACTTCTGAGACAGCAAAGCAGATCTTCCCAGCCGACCTCTCACTCAAGTGGGGCGTGAAGTCAATGGACAAGGCAGGCAAGGTATTCGAACTCTATGCCATCCGCATGACAGGCACCAACGGCCGCGCACCACTCGAAGGCGAGGTCGTAACAGAGGCTAAAGACGACTTCGACCAGTTTGGCAACCCCGTTGTCAGCATGAAGATGAACACAGAAGGCGCACGCAAGTGGGCTGCCCTCACAGAGGCCAACGTCAACCACTGCGTAGCCATCGTCCTCGACAACCTCGTATACAGCGCACCAAACGTCATGAACAAGATTGACGGCGGTAGCACACAGATAAGCGGTAACTTCACCACTACAGAAACCAAGGACTTGGCCAACGTGCTCCAGTCTGGTAAGATGCCAGCCCCAGCCTCCATCATACAGGAAGACATCGTAGGACCTACCCTCGGTGCACAGTCCATCCAGGCTGGATTCATCTCCTGCATCGTGGCCTTCATTATCCTCATGCTCTACATGGTAGTCATGTACGGCGTACGTGAAGGTATGGTAGCCAACTGCGCCCTCATGCTCAACTTCTTCTTCTCC
Source organism: Bacteroidaceae bacterium (assembly GCA_016302435.1). GTDB lineage: Bacteria > Bacteroidota > Bacteroidia > Bacteroidales > Bacteroidaceae > Minthosoma. The sequence goes on along the minus strand of JAEDNQ010000011.1, from coordinate 16,808 downwards.
TTCGGCATCCTCACCTCTCTCGGTGCAGCCCTCACCATGTCAGGAATAGCAGGTATGGTACTCACCCTCGGTATGGCAGTCGACGCCAACGTGCTCATCTACGAGCGCACAAAGGAAGAGATGCGCTCAGGCAAGCACATCAATTCAGCCGTAGCAGCAGGTTACAGCAATGCCTTCTCAGCCATCTTCGACTCCAACGTTACAACCATCATCACAGGTATCATCCTCTACAACTTCGGTACAGGACCTATCAAGGGCTTCGCCACAACTCTGATGATTGGTATCATCTGCTCATTCTTCACAGCCGTATGGCTGACTCGCATAGCTTACGAGCACTTCCTTGAGAAGGGCAAGTGGCAAGACCTTAAGTTCACCACTAAGCTCTCTCAAAACATGATGAGAGACACCAAGTACAATTTTATGGGTCATTACAAGAAGTCCTTCATGGGCTTCGGAATCCTCATCCTTGTCTGCCTCATCAGCTTTGCAGTTCGCGGACTCAGCCAGTCAATCGACTTCACAGGCGGACGCAACTACAAGGTAGAGTTTGTCAACCAGGTGCAGCCAGAAGCTGTCAAGGCAGCCATCGTCAAGCAGTTTGAGGCAAACAACAAGAGCGAAGAAGCCATCAACGTCACAGTCATCGCCATCGGTACAGAAGGCAATAACGTGCGCGTTTCAACCAACTTCATGATTAACGACAACAGCGCCGAAGCAGACGCCACTATCGAGTCATTACTCTATAAGGCATTTGTAGACGGAGGAATGGTAGATAAATCTGTAACAGAAGAAGCATTCATCGACCGCGACAACCGCGAGGGAGGCTCTATCATCTCTTCACAGAAGGTAGGACCTTCCATAGCAGAAGACATAACCTATGGAGCCATCCTTTCAGTTCTCTTCGCCATTGCGGCTATCTTCCTCTACATCCTCGTGCGTTTCCGCAACGTAGCCTACTCCGTAGGTTCAATTGTTGCCCTTACCATAGATACCGTTGTCGTTATCGGATTCTTCTCACTCTGCTACGGTTGGATAGGCTTCTCACTCGAGATAGACCAGACATTCATCGGAGCTGTCCTCACAGTCATCGGTTACTCTATCAATGACAAGGTGGTCGTCTTCGACCGTATCCGCGAGGTCTTCAGCCTCTATCCACATCGTGACCGCCAGCGCATCTTCAACGATGCCCTCAACAGCACTTTGGCACGTACCATCAACACCTCAGTGTCAACATTCATAGTGCTCCTCGTAATCTTCGTGCTTGGCGGCGACAGCATCCGCGCCTTCGCCTTCGCAATGATGCTCGGTGTTATCTTCGGCACATGCTCATCCCTCTTCATCGCCGCTCCTACAGCATACCTCGTCATGGGTGCTCGTATCAAGGAAGCTGACGTAACAGAGGAAACGAGCGTAGCACCTTCAAAGGCATAAACTACCTCACCTCAACAGGGCAGCAGCATTGAGTTGCTGCCCTATATATTTCCCCTCCCTCCTTCGTTCCTCCTCTTTTCTGAAAAAAACAATCACAGAGTCAGGACACACAGAAGAGAGCATTTTTGCAAGCATAGACACCATGTTCACCATCATGCGTCAAAGCTATCGAGCAGGGAGACACAAGCCTTGACCAACCAGAACACACCATACAACAAAACAACACATTCAAACACAGAAAAAGACTTATGGCAAAAATTCGCGCAGCCATCGTAGGATATGGCAACATTGGCAAGTATGCGCTTGAGGCTATCGAAGCCTCAGAAGACATGGAGTGTGTCGGTGTCGTACGCCGCAATGGCGACACAGACAAACCAGCAGAACTCGCTGGCTATCCCGTAGTAAAGAACATCACAGAGCTGGACAACGTGCAGGTGGCCATCCTCGCCACTCCAACACGCAAGGTTGAAGAATACGCAAAGCAGTGCTTAGCCTTAGGCATCAACACTGTCGACTCCTTCGACATCCACACCAAGATAGTAGACCTTCGCCGTAGCCTCGATGCTGTAGCCAAGGCTCACAACGCTGTGTCCGTCATCTCCGCAGGCTGGGATCCTGGGTCAGACTCCATCGTCCGCACTCTCATGGAGAGCCTTGCCCCCAAAGGTATCAGCTATACCAACTTCGGTCCAGGACGCTCAATGGGCCACTCTGTGGCTGTGCGCGCCATAGCAGGAGTCAAGGATGCCCTGTCCATGACTATCCCCGTAGGTACAGGCATACACCGCCGCATGGTATATGTCGAACTGGAAGAAGGAGCTGACTTCAAGACAGTAGAAGCAGCCATCAAGGCAGACCCATACTTCGTCAACGACGAGACACACGTGCAGCAGGTACCATGCGTTGACAAACTCAACGATGTAGGCCACGGAGTCAACCTCGTGCGCAAAGGAGTGTCAGGCAAGACACACAACCAGCTCTTCTCATTTGACATGAAGATCAACAATCCCGCCCTCACAGCGCAGGTGCTGGTCAATGTCGCCCGCGCATCGTTCAAGCAGAAGCCAGGAGCATACACTATGGTTGAGATACCTGTCATCGACATGCTCTGTGGAGATAGAGAAGAACTCATCCGCCATCTTGTGTGACACACGGCAAATAAAGCCACCACGAAAGTCCTCCTGCCATTTCCGCAACAAGCAAAAAAATGTCTTGTGCGGAATTATCAGGACATGCACATAGCAAATCAGGCAGATAGCATCAGATACAAAAGGCAAGTGAATACACGTTTATTTATTCACTTGCCTTTGTCATATCAGTCCCTTATCACACCTTTTCTGCATAAAATTCATCATATAACCTTAAAAACACAGATTGATGCGTGCCATGTAAAAAAAAGAAGTTATCTTTGCACAACAGAATAATCACCCATTCGGTACATTCAACCTCACCCCATCCATACATTCAACCTCACCTTCCACTCGATACATTCAACAATATTATAAAAACTATGAGACTCGCATCATCATCCATATCCATCCTGCTTCTTCTCCTCAGCCTATTCTCATGCACCGACAGTCAGAAGAAGCAGAAAACAATAGAAACTAAGCCTAACATCATCGTGAAGCCCCTCGATGAGATACCTGGCATATACGAGGCACATGGCTACATAGGCGATGGCACAAGCATGAACAGCATAGAGTTCATCACCGATGAGGGAGATACACTCACCCTCGTGGCAAATAGCCAGTCTGTAGCCGGTGGAGTAAAAGTAGGCGACGAAGTGCAAATTGTATATAATGTCATGAAAGACGAGAACGTGGCCTCTGTGGTGGTAAACCTCACTACACTCGCTCATGTGTGGGTGCAGAAGGGCCTCGACGGCAAGGAACAGAGCCTCGAACTCGATTCAGCAGGGCGAGCTACAACCTACAACATGTCTATCGACTACGACACATGGAGAGTTGAGAGCGGCCAGCTGCTTCTTTCTTCCCCCAAGGCACCTGGAGAAGAGAAACCCGCTCCGACCGACACATTTGAGATAATGTATCTCACGGCCGACAGCCTTGTCCTCATGCATGGTGATTTTGTCACCGAGTTTGAGAGATACAACTGACCAGTCGGCGAATTTGCAGCCCAAATAAATAGAGGCTCTGTCCCATTGTGTGCAAATCTGTTCAACATCTGTGGATTAACCAAACAAACAGAGGCCCTGTCCCATTGTGTGGGCAAGACCTCTAATAGTTCTTTTATACCATATTCCCGTATGGGGAACTCATTCATTATCCCTTCATGCTGAGAATGCTGTCCCTTAGAATGGGAGATCGCTTGAACTGTCTTCTGCGCTCTCGAATGTGGAGGTGGCAGGAGTGGCGACAGGAGCAGCTGCTGCAGGAGCTGTTCCGGCAGCTACAGGAGCACCGGCAGCAGGAGCGGCAGGAGTAGCAGGAACTACATTCCACGCTCTGATATCATTAAACCAACGTCCGTTGTACTCGCGAGCGTTTACATCAAACGATACAGTGAGCTCTTGTCCCATCTGTATATTGAAACGCTGGATATTATCTTCTCCAAACACGTTGAACACCATTCTTTTTGGGAACTGACCCATAGACTCCTCTATGACATAGTCCTGAGTTTTCCATGTGTTGCCTGTTCTGGCAGATACGCCACTGCGAGCTTCGAGCACCGCAATAATTCTTCCTGTAAATTCCATTTTTCTATATATATATTATTTGAAGTTGCTTTTAGGCCACAAAATTACATCTTTTTTTTGTATTCTCAAAACTTATCCCTAACTTTGTGTTCAAATATCGTAATACTCATCACTCACAGGCTGATAATGCTATCTGAATAGCACCACTCCGCCCGTGAATCAACATGCAAGCAGACAATATGAAATTTACCGTATCAAGTTCAGATCTGAGCACAAGGCTCCAGACCATCAACAAGGTTCAGAATGCCAAAAACACTCTGGTAATCCTTGACTGTATACTCTTTGAACTGAGCAACAATACCCTGCGACTGACTGGCTCAGACAGTGAGATAACTGTAAACTCTACCATCGACGTGACAGACGTAGACGGCGAAGGAGTCATTGCCATCAACGCAAAGAAAATCATCAATGCCGTCAAGGAAATCCCAGACCAGCCCATCACCGTCGATGTCGACACACGGTCTTTCGCCATCAAAATCACATATCAGAACGGCGAATACAGCTTCACGGGAAGCGATGGCACAGACTTTCCCCTGCCCATACCGCTCGACACGTACGAGAACACCGTCACCCTAAATTCCCAACACATCTACAACGGCATTGCGCGCTGCCTCTTCGCTACCGACGACGACGAAATCCGTCCACAGATGAACGGAATTTTCTTCGACATGTCCAACAGCGTCGTGACCTTCGTGGCAACAGACGGACACAAGATGGTGCGCAACAGGCTGAACAACGTGCATCCTGAGTCGCCCAGCTCTTTCATCCTGCCTAAGAAACCAGCCATGGTGCTCAAAAACGTCATGCAAAAATACGATGAGGAGGCTACCATAAGCTTTGACAGAACCAATGCTAAGTTTGAAGTTGAGAACTACACCGTAGTGTGCCGATTGGCAGAAGGAAACTACCCCCGATACGACTCTGTCATACCTCAAGACAATCCATTCCATGTCAGGGTAGACCGCATGGCACTCATCAGCACACTCCGCCGCATCATGGTCTTCGCAAGCCAGAGCTGCGCCGTCGTCAAGATGAGAGTAGAAACAGGCACACTAACCATCTCAGCCCAAGACTTGGACTACTCCACATCAGCCGAAGAGCGCCTCATGTGCGAATATGACGGCATGCCTATGAGCATAGGATTCAACGGCCCATTCCTCATGGAAGTGCTCAACTGCATCTCCTCAGAAGATGTCATCTTCGAACTTGCCGACCCAAGCCGTCCAGGAGTGGCCATGCCTGCCGACATGGGAGAGGAAGAAAGCCTTATCATGCTCCTCATGCCAATGCTCATCAAGTAGAGACTTGCCATCAACGCATAATACATCATGCACGATGAACCACGCAACATCCATCAATCCGACAGACAATCATGAAACTGAAATTAGACAGACCTATCGTCTTCTTTGACCTCGAGACGACAGGCATAGATACAGCCAAAGATCGAATAGTAGAGATTTGCTACATCAAAGTCTATCCCAACGGCAACGAAGAGTCAAAGTCCATGCGCATCAATCCCTGCATGCCTATACCAAAGCAAGCAGCCGACATACACGGCATACACGATGAAGATGTCAAGGACTGCCCCACATTCAAGGATGTGGCAGCCGACCTCGCCGCAACATTCGAATCATGCGATATAGCAGGTTTCAACTCCAACAAGTTCGACATCCCCATGCTTCTCGAAGAGTTCTTCCGCGCAGGCATCAACTTCGACATAACAAAGAGCAGGTGTGTAGATGTCCAAAATATCTATCACAAGCTTGAACGCCGCACACTCATTGCCGCCTACAAATACTATTGCGACAAAGACCTCGAGAACGCCCACTCAGCCCTTGCCGATACACGTGCCACACTCGAAGTCCTTGAAGCTCAGCTCGACCGCTACCCCGACGACCTGCAGAACGATATCCAGTTCCTGGCAGAATACAGCCACGTGGGCCGCAACATCGACTTTGCGGGACGCTTCGCCACCAACGACGAAGGTGTACCTGTCTTCAACTTCGGCAAGCACAGGGGCAGACCCGTCGAACTAGTCCTCCGGCAGATAGAACCAAGCTACTACTCATGGATGATGCAGGGAGACTTCCCTCAAAACACCAAGCAAGTGCTGCAGGGCATATACCTCAAGATGAAACAAAAGAAATCCTCATCAAAAGATTGACAGCATCGACACACACCACATTACCCCCGAACACGAAGACCCGAAGATGAGTTATCATTGAAGCGTCGATACACACCACATTTCCCTCACCACATCCCCATGAATAGCCTAAAAGGAAAAAAGATAGTACTCGGCATCACAGGCAGCATAGCCGCCTATAAGTCATGCCTCATCATACGCCAGCTCATCAAGAGAGGAGCAGAAGTACAGGTCGTCATCACTCCTGCCGGCAAAGAGTTCATCACCCCCATCACCCTTTCTGCCCTCACCAGCAAACCCGTCATCAGCGAGTTCTTCTCCCAGCGCGACGGCACTTGGCATTCACACGTCGACCTTGGCCTGTGGGCCGATGCCATGCTCATAGCCCCAGCCACCGCTTCCACCATAGGCAAGATGGCCAATGGCATAGCTGACAACATGCTCATCACGACCTATTTGTCCATGAAAGCCCCCGTCTTCATAGCCCCAGCTATGGATCTCGACATGTATGCCCATCCTTCCACCCAGCGCAACCTTTCCACACTCCAGTCCTACGGCAACCACATCATTGAGCCAGGCACAGGATTTCTCGCCTCCAAGCTTGAAGGCAAGGGACGCATGGAAGAGCCAGAAAACATAGTCTCCCAACTGGAGCATTTCTTCGAAGCGCAGTCAGCTCCTGCCACATCTTCCGACCTCAGCGGAAAGAAGATACTCATCACAGCAGGCCCGACATACGAGAAGATAGACCCCGTGCGCTTCATCGGCAACTACTCATCGGGAAAGATGGGCTTTGCCCTCGCCGACGAGTGCGCCAACCGCGGTGCAGAAGTTACACTCGTCTGTGGTCCCGTGTCCTCAGCCATGCAGCTATCCTCCCCGACAGTCAAGAGAGTCGATGTGGAAAGTGCCCAGCAGATGTATGAAGCGTGCCATAGCCAATATCCCTGCATGGATGCTGCCATCCTATGTGCAGCCGTGGCAGATTTTGCCCCAGAGACTGTGGCAGAGCATAAAATCAAGCGCACAGGTGACGATATGGTCATCCGCCTCAAACCCAATCCCGACATAGCAGCCTCCCTCGGTGCCATCAAGTCACCCGGCCAAGCACTCATAGGCTTTGCCTTGGAGACCAACGATGAGGAGAGCAACGCACTTTCCAAGCTCAGGAAGAAAAACTTTGATTTTATCGTCCTCAACAGTTTGCAGGACAAGGGTGCAGGTTTCCAGACTGACACCAATAAGATCTCCATCATCAGTGCAGAAGGCAAAGAAGATTTTTCTCTGAAGAGCAAGAAAGAAGTGGCAAAGGACATAGTGGACAAACTGCAGCACATCATGGCGAAGTGAATCATCGGTTTGACCCGACAACTCTCCTTCCCCTATCGTCCTGGGCGGTAAAACAATGAGTGAAGGCAGAAACATATAGTGAGCGCCCCGAATGGTATGCCATCCGGGGCGCTCGTATATTGATAAGTGCATATCAAGCCTAAAGCAGGTCTTTGCCTATGTCTCTGCGGAAGTACTTGCCTTCAAACTGTATCTTGCCAGCCTCAGTGAAAGACTTGACGAGAGCCTCGTTCTGCGTCTGTCCATACGAGCTCACAGCAATGACACGTCCGCCAGCCGTGACAACCTTTCCGTCCTTGAGAGCTGTGCCAGCATGGAAGACTACGCTGCCCTCCACATTGTCAATGCCCGTTATCTCGAATCCCTTCTTGTATTCCTGCGGATAGCCGCCGCTGACCATCATGACACATACGGCAGAACGAGGGTCGAACTCTATAGACTTAGTGTCGAGGTTCCCCTCAGCTACACCCTGGAGCAGGTCCACAAGGTCGCTCTTGATGCGCAGCATCACAGTCTCCGTCTCAGGGTCGCCCATGCGGACATTGTACTCGATGACCACAGGGTCACCAGCCTTGGCATAAGCATAGTCGCGGTCCACCTTGATGAGACCGAAGAAGATGAAGCCCTTGTAGTCTATGCCGTCCTTCGCCAGACCTTCCACCGTAGGGCGCACAATAGTGTCCTCTACCTTCTTCATCCATTCAGCATCGGCAAACGGCACAGGAGATACGCTGCCCATGCCGCCAGTGTTCAGACCAGTGTCCCCCTCGCCTATACGCTTGTAGTCCTTCGCTTCAGGCAGAATCTTATAGCTCTTGCCATCGGTGAGCGCAAAGACAGAACACTCAATGCCCGAGAGGAACTCCTCAATGACGACAGTGGCGCTCGCCTCTCCAAACATGCCGTCAAGCATGCCTCTGAATTCCTTCTTCGCCTCTTCGAGCGTAGGAACGATGAGCACACCCTTGCCAGCACAGAGACCATCGGCCTTGAGCACGTAAGGAGGCTGGAGAGTCTCCAGGAAAGCTATGCCTTCCTCAATATTCGTACCGTTGAACGAACGGTAAGCAGCTGTCGGAATGCCATGTCGCTGCATGAAGCTCTTGGCGAAGTCCTTGCTTCCTTCCAGCACAGCCCCCTGCTTGCTGGGGCCGATGACAGGGATGGAAGCCAGCTGGCTGTCATTTTTGAAGAAGTCATAGACACCCTTGACCAGCGGATCCTCAGGACCCACCACAACCATGTCCACAGCGTTGGCGAGGACAAACTGCTTGATGCCCTCAAAATCGTCAGCCTTTATGGCAACGTTTTCTCCTACAGAGGCTGTGCCAGCGTTGCCTGGGGCAATGTATAGTTTCTCAATCTTCTGGCTCTGTGCTATCTTCCAAGCCAAGGCGTGCTCGCGGCCGCCGCTTCCAAGCAAAAGTATTTTCATATCTTATATAAATGTGGTTTGTTTATTGCGTGTATGAAACAACACATTGCACATTGAACAGTCCCGCCCCGCGCCTCCGTGCAGGCAGAAACCAAGTCCGATACGGCATGAGCACAAAGAACTGCAATTTTGCAATGATGGTGCAAAGTTAGGCAAATCTATTGAAAAAATGAAAAAAACACAGGGATATTTGCTATGATATGGCATATTATCAATTGTTAATCACACATTTGTTTACCAAAATTTTGATATTCGACAGAAACAAACTAACTTTGTTGCCAAATTACAACGTACAACATGTCTTGTCCCGTGCGGAAGACAACGTCCCACTCAGCCTACATGAGCATGATGAGCTTGCTCTGACATTGCCAAACTGAGAAGACACATGTATATATATACGAATATTCATAAAGCAACACGAAATGAACGCAAGGACTTTTGCCGACACTCTCGCCAAGACAGTAGAGGAGTTGGCATGCCCAGAGTCTTACAAAGACCTCTATCATGAGCACAGCGACGGAGTGCCTCTACCTTCAGGCGATGTGCTGCATAAGATCATCGAACTGGCTCGAGGCATACTCTTTCCAGGGTACTATGGCCGTTCGTCCATCAACACCAACACGCTGAAATTTCATCTTGGCGTATACACCGAGCAACTCTATTCGCTGCTCGTGACACAGATACAAGCCGGACTCTCCTTCTCCAAGTTCGAAGATACGGGAGCCGTCTTTGCCGCCTACAGCCAGACGACCATCAACACCGAGATGCGCCGCATGGCTGAGGCACGAGCCATAGAGTTCATCAGCCGCTTGCCCGAACTGAGGAGAGTGCTCGCCACAGACGTGATGGCAGCATTCAACGGCGACCCTGCAGCCAAAAACTATGGAGAAATCATAAGCTGCTACCCCGTCATCAAAGAACTAACCATCTACCGCATAGCCCATGAGCTCTGGACACTCGACGTGCCCCTCATACCCCGCATGCTGACCGAGATAGCCCACTCAGAGACAGGCATCGACATACACCCCGGAGCCACCATAGGCGAATACTTCACCATCGACCACGGCACCGGCGTCGTCATAGGCGAGACCTGCATCATAGGCAACAACGTCAAGCTATACCAGGGAGTCACCTTAGGCGCAAAAAGTTTCCCCCTCGATGCCAATGGCAACCCCATCAAGGGAGTGCCCCGACACCCAATACTGGAGGACAACGTCATCGTCTACTCCAATGCCTCCATCCTCGGCCGCATACGCATAGGGCGCGGAGCCGTCATCGGCGGCAATATATGGGTGACACAGGATGTGCCGGCAGGAGCCAGCATAACACAGAAAAGATGACACCCCGAGCCGTGCAGTAACACGTCCTCGCCATATCAGGCATCCATACGGACCTCGCCACGTTCCCCCGCCCACGGCACACCACAGTAAACATACAAAAGACTATACCCCCCTACAAACATACATATCATAACAAGGCAAAGATTGCAAAACATATATATGGAAGAATTCAAAATCATAGCAAAAACCTTCCAGGGACTTGAGGAGGTGCTTGCAAAAGAACTCATCGACCTTGGAGCAAACAACGTAGAGATAGGCCGCCGCATGGTGGCATGCACAGGCGACAAGGAGATGCTCTACAAGGCCAATTTCTGCACTCGCACAGCAGTCAAAGTACTTAAGCCCATCAAGGAGTTTAAGGCAACAGACGCTGATGAGGTGTATGAAGTGGTCAAGACCATCGAGTGGGAAGATTACATGGATGTTGACAACTCCTTCCTCGTAGACTCCGTCATCTTCAGCGACGACTTCCGCCACTCCAAGTTTGTGGCATATCGCGTGAAGGACGCCATAGCCGACTACTGGAGAGAGAAGACAGGCGAGCGCCCCAATGTGGGCATCAGCAACCCCGACATCCGCATCAACGTGCACATAGCCGACAACGACGTCACCATATCCCTCGACTCCTCAGGAGAGAGCCTCCACCAGCGCGGCTACAAGACCGCCACAGTGACAGCCCCCATCAACGAGGTGCTTGCAGCAGGACTCATCCTTCTCAGCGGATGGAACGGCGAGTGCGACTTCATCGACCCCTTCTGCGGCTCAGGCACTATCGTCATCGAGGCAGCCCTCATAGCCCTCAATGTGTATCCTGGGGTCTTCCGCAAAGAGTATGCCTTCGAGAAGTGGAAGGACTTCGATGCCGACCTCTTCGACAGAATATACAACGACGACAGCCAGGAGCGCGATTTCGACCATAAGATATATGGCTACGACATCAATCGCCAGGCCGTCCAGATAGCTTTGGACAATGTAGCCAATGCAGGCGTCAAAGATGTCGTCAGCATAGAGCAGCGCGACTTCTACGAGTTTGAGAAGCCCATCGACAAGGCCATCATGATAACCAATCCTCCCTACGGAGACCGCATCACCACCGACGACATCTTCGACCTCTACGAGACAATAGGCAAAAACCTCAAGCGCAACTTCGTCGGCAACGATGCCTGGATCATCACCCACCACGAAGAGCTCTTCGACCGCATAGGCTTCCGTCCCTCCACACGCTACGCCCTCTTCAACGGACAGCTCGAATGCGAGTTCCGCAAGTACCAGATCTTCGACGGCAAACTCAAGGAGCGCCGCGAGGAAGGACTCGACATCAAGACAGAGGAAGAGCGAAAGCACAACCTCAAGTTCAAGCCCCACAAGAAAAATGAAGACGGAGAGTGGGGAGACGAGAAGAAGACCGACGATGAAGCCCACTACTTCAAGTCCAAGCCTTATAAGGACAAGCCCACCAAAGACAGAGGCATCAAGGATCGCAACTACAAGGACATGTCCCTCAGCCCAAGAGACAGGCGAGAACTTCTCTTCGAACCAGAAGACGAGGAAGAAGCCGAAATCATCAATCGCCACCTCGGCAAGTGGGGCGACCGCACGGTCTATGTCCGTTCTGAAAAGTCCAGCGATTCACGTCCACCACGCAGCGGCAGCCCACGCTCTGGACGCTCCGACAGCTACCAGCAGCGCGAACGCTCTTCCAACCGTGAGGAGCGACAAGAAGCCCGCAGAGAATTCTTCTCTGGACAGGGCTCTAAGAAGTCACAGGACGGAAGAGGTCCACGAAAGGATTACAGCGACTCACGAGACGACAGACGTCCACGCCGAGACGGATGGAAGCCTGACGGTAAATCTCCTCGATGGGAAGATGGCAATCGTCCGTCTCAAGGTAAAAAGGACAACCGCAAGTAAACAGATAGCGCAACGTATCTATATTGTACTGATGGCCGAGGGATATACGCATGCCCTTGGCCATCAGCTGTTTTGCCTGCTCAGGCTTGCCGCGAAAACCATGAATGACCCATGTCTGAGGCTTCCATCCCCGGGAGTTGCATGTCACCACATATTCCTTGCGCAAGACCATCAGCTGCTCCATAGCCTTCACGCAGTGCACAATGACAGGCTTACCCACTTTGGCCGCTATCTCCACCTGAGCCCTCATGGCCTCCATCTGCACGTCCATGCTCGCTCCCCTCATAACGTCCAGACCACATTCGCCAATAGCCACCACACAGTCCCTCTCCGCCCACTCTCTGAGCCTCGGCATCCAATGCTCCCATCCGCCCTCAGTGCGCCAAGGGTGTAGCCCCACAGAGAGCAGCACACCGCCGCAAGAAAAGTCGGCAGGCATCCCCATAGGCAGAGAGAACCCATTCGTCCCTCCACCCGATGTCAGTCCGCATAGCCCCGTGTCCTGCACGTCCACATTGAGCAGGAAAGACATCGGACACCTTGTGTCATCATATATATGTGTGTGAAAGTCAAACATTGCCTTGGTTCTGTCTCCAACTGTTTCTCTTCAGAAAATCCTTCCATCCGAACGCTTCAGGCACAGGGTCATACCCATGCCCACCCCATGGATGGCAGCGCAGAATGCGCATGCAGGCGAGAAGCAAGCCCTTCAGCGGACCATGTTTCACAATAGCGTCAATGGCATAAGAAGAGCACGTGGGCGTATAGCGGCACGACGGAGGCAACATCGGCGAGATGGCCACCTTATAAAACCTAATGGGCAAGAGGAACATCCACGTGAGCACATCCCTTGCCATGGTCAGAGCCGAATGCAACATTCGCTGCAAGACGCTCCTGCAAGGCTGCGGAGAAGAACTCTTTCTCATGGACGCACTTCTGGCGAAGAGATGCCGTTATTTGCCGCATCGCCCATCTTCTCAGCTATGCGAGTGAGAATCTTCATCATGCTCTTGCGCACATGGAAGAAAGACGGCATACTGTCCGTGATGCAGACAAAAGCCACAGCAAGCCTATAGTCCTTGCCGTCGAGCGCGCGCCACAGCACATGCTTCTGCGTGCGGTATGCCTCCCTCACGAGCCTCTTCATCCTGTTGCGGTCCACCGCATGCCTAAACCTCTTCTTGGGGACAGAAATCAGAATAGACACAGGCGGCAGCTCGCCGCTTTGCCCATTGTCCGCAAGAGTAGTCTTCATAAAAACAGCTCGCAGGGGAAACACTGCCATTGAAGCGTTTCCTCCTGCGAAAAGTTTGTCTATGACGAGTTGGCTGTTGAGCCTCTCCGTTTTCTTAAATGAGTTGCCAATGCCACCATCCAAAGTCTTCGAAGATGTCTTGGCAGATATGTTGTCAGAAATATTGTCCATGAGCGAAAGAAGAAAAATGAAGCGTATGAACGAGAGTGGTGTGTGCAACATCCGCCAGCCTTCGCTGCTCAGCAATGTTCAGAACAATAACTTAAACATCACTTAGGATATACATCAAGCGAGCGACTTGGCGTATGCCTCTATGATGGCAGGTACAGATCTGAGCTCTGCTGTAGGCTGGTAGTCCACGTGAAGCCCAGCCGCCTCCGCTGCCTGTATGGTCTTGGCTCCAAGGCATGCCACTTTGATGTCCCTCTGCTTGAAGTCGGGGAAGTTCTTCACCAGCGAGTTGATACCCTCAGGAGAGAAGAATACGAGCATGTCGTAGTCAAAGGCCTCGTCTGGAGCGAAGTCGTTTGGCACTGTGTAGTACATGACTGCCTCGTCGTGGTCGAGCTTGGCCTCGTCGAGCATCTCCTTCATCTTGTCATCGTGAATGGACGACTGCGGGACGAAGTATTTCTCGTTTCCGTGCTTCACCATGATAGGGATGAGGTCCTTCATCTGCCCGCTCTCGGGGAAGAAATTTTTGCGTTTGCGGTACTGTACGAACTTTTGTATGTAGAGCGACACCTGCTCAGATATGCAGAAGTACTTCATGTCCTCCGGTATGCTCACGCGCAGCTCCTTGCACAGTGCGAAGAAGTGGTCAATGGCGTGACGAGAGGTGAAAACTACTGCTGTGTGTCCCTGCACCGACACTTTCTGCTGTCTGAAGTCCTTGGCCGACATAGGTTCGACCTTGATGAAGGGGCGGAACACGAGATCGAGATTGTATTTCTTAGCTACCTCGAAGTACGGAGACTTCTCTGTTTGAGGTTTAGGTTGAGATACGAGTATCTTTGTTGCCATCAATATAACAATTTATTTTCTATTATAAACCCACTAAAATATGATGCCAAACGCCATATCGCTAAGGCGGGCACCATTTCCACGCTGCAAAAGTACAAAATAATTAGCACATAGCTGTACTTTTTCATCCTAAAGTTTATAATTAGCTTGTAAAAAAGCATAGCTTCATATACTGCAAGCATCAATATGACAACTCCAGTTACTACCTGGCGTGTCTGTGGCGCATAAGTGCAGACGAGGGCTGCAGGGTAAAATATGAGTGCTGTCAGCGATGTCAGATACAGGTAGCTGGAAGTCCACTTCTTGTTTGCTTCGTTGTTGAAGAAAATCCAGTTCACCACCCCATACGCACATATCTTTGCTAAGAGAAGTGCCATGATTGCGCCACATCCGATAGCGTATAGCCATACTGGAGCGCAGGGGAATCCCTCTCCCTGCTCCGCCACAGGATTGAACCATACGGCAGAGAGACTCATGCAGCAGATGAAGATGAGAGCCAGCGTCGACAGGCGCTCCCGTGTATTGTCGGTATATCGCTCGTCAGTGTATGTTCTCTTCGATTTGAAAAAACTCTGGAGGCGGATGAGCAAGACAGAACCGCTGCGGCTCAGCACCAGCGAGAGAAGGAAGAAAAGAGCCAGCATGCATAGCCCTACAGCATTGTCGTCGGCCACAGAGTAAGGCCTCTCTGCCATGGCGACATCGCCGTCCGGCAGAGAGACACCTTCCTTGTAGTATGATGACCTGTTTATGACCGTAGAGTCAGTAGCTGTCATTATGCTGTCGTAGTCGTACATGTGGATTGAGATATGTGCAGCTCCTTGTCCTTATGGATGGGGGTGGGGGAGCAGCATGTTCTACCTTACAGGTTGAACGCCTTCTTTATGGCATCCTGATACTCAGTCGTCTCCTCCCACGGGAAGAGAGTCACCTCTATCTCCTTGTCACCCTGATAGCGGTTGGTGAACTTCTTCACCACCTTCACCGTTTCTCTGCCAAAGTGTCCGTAGCTGGCCGTCTCCTGGTAGATAGGCTTGCGGAGGTCAAATCGCTTCTCTATGGCGTTTGGGCGAAGGTCGAATATCTGGTCAATGATGGTAGCTATCTCACCGTCGCTCACAGCCACGTGCGAAGTGCCATACGTGTTGACATAGATGCTGACAGGGCGAGCCACACCTATGGCATAACTGAGCTGCACCAGCATCTCGTCAGCCACACCTGCCACAACCATGTTCTTGGCTATGTGGCGCGCGGCATAAGCAGCCGAACGGTCCACCTTGCTGGGGTCCTTGCCCGAGAAGGCACCGCCGCCGTGAGCACCACGTCCTCCGTAGGTGTCGACGATGATCTTGCGGCCTGTGAGCCCCGTGTCTCCGTGGGGACCGCCAATGACAAACTTTCCTGTAGGGTTGACGTGATACGTTATGTCCTTGCCAAAGAGAGCCTTTATTCTCTCGTCGCCAATCTCCTCCACTACACGAGGTATGAGGATGTTGATGACATCACTCTTGATGCGGGCAAGCATCTTGGTGTCAGCCTCCTCCTGAGTGGCAGCCTCAGCAGTGCCTGGGAGGATGAACTCATCGTGCTGCGTGCTGACGACGATAGTGTGAATGCGCTTTGGCTTGCTGTCGTCTCCATACTCTATAGTCACCTGGCTCTTAGCGTCAGGACGGAGATAGGTGACAACCTTGCCGCCCACACGAGTGTAGGTCATCTCCTTGCCCTCGCGTCGGATGTTGGCCAGCACACGGAGAATGCGGTGAGAGAGGTCGAGCGACAGCGGCATGCAGTTAGCCGTCTCGTTTGTGGCATAGCCAAACATCATGCCCTGGTCGCCAGCACCTTGCTCTTCAGGTTTCTCGCGCTCCACTCCACGGTTGATGTCGCTGCTCTGCTCATGTATCGCATTGAGCACACCACAGCTCTCACCGTCAAACTTATACGATGACTTAGTGTAACCTATCTTGTTGATTGTATCTCTTGCGACCTCCTGGAGGTCAATGTAAGCATTGCTCTTCACCTCTCCCGCCACAACGACCTGTCCTGTTGTCACGAGAGTCTCGCAAGCCACCTTAGAGTCAGGGTCATAAGCGAGAAGATTGTCGAGCACTGCATCGCTGATCTGGTCAGCCACCTTGTCTGGATGTCCTTCAGACACGGATTCAGAAGTGAAAAAAAATCCCATAAATCATTTGTTTTAA
>JAEDNQ010000158.1 GCA_016302435.1 Bacteroidaceae bacterium | reverse complement strand
AAGAAAGCCGCTGAGGAAGCTGCCCGAAAGAAAGCTGCAGAAGATGCTGCCAGGGCTGCCGCCAACAATAGAGTGGCAGGTGCCTTTGGCTCAGGTGGCAAAGCTGTCAACAGTGGCAATACCACAGGCGACGGTGCGCAAGGTTCGCCAGATGGCAATAGCAATGTAGGCAAGCCTGCAGGAAAAGGAGGATTGGGCACTGGCCTTACAGCCTCTGTGAGCAACCGTACAGTGGTGTATCTTGCCAAACCTAACTATGCAGACCAGCAGAGCGAGGGTGTGGTAGTCGTCTCTATTAAGGTAAGCGAGGGAGGCACAGTCGTGTCAGCAAGCATTATGAGCAGCACCACATCGTCCGCGGCTCTGAAAAATGCGGCATTGTCAGCTGCCAAGCAGTCGCGATTCTCAGAAGGAAACAAGGTGGAGTCGGGCACAATAACTTACCGCTTCAAGTTAAGGTAATGCGAATGTGAAATTGTCTTTCGGTGGGAATTACTTGCCCCCACCTAAAGTAATATAAAAAAGGAACAAGAATATGATTTATACATTTTTAGCAACAGGCTTCGAGGAAGTCGAGGCTCTTGGTCCCATCGATGTGTGCCGTCGTGCAGGACTCAATGTGAAGACTGTCTCTGTGACAGGCGAAAAGACCGTGACAGGTGCCCATGGTGTGGGCATTGTGGCTGATTCCCTTTTCGAGGAAAATGACTTCAGCGATGCAACAATGCTGTTCTTGCCAGGTGGCATGCCTGGCTCTACCAATCTCGATGCACATGAAGGATTGCGCAGACTCATCCTTGAGCATGCCAAGGCTGACAAACCTCTGGCAGCTATCTGTGCCGCACCAATGGTATATGGCAAACTCGGACTGACGAAGGGAAAGAAAGCTACATGTTACCCCGGCTTTGAGACTTATTTAGAGGGTGCTGACTATACTGCCGCTCTCGTGGAGCGTGACGGCATGCTCTTCACTGGTTGCGGACCAGCAGCAGCTTTGGCTCTCGGATATGAGATAGTTAGCTTCTTCTGCGGTCAGGATACAGCCGAGCAGTTGAGGCAGGGCATGCGATACACTTTGCTGCAGGCATGAAGAAAGCAGTAGTCATAGTGGCAGGAGGCAAGGGGCTGCGTATGGGAGGCGACGTGCCCAAACAGTTTCTTCCCGTAGGTGGAAAGCCCGTGCTCATGCGAACCATCAGCCGTTTCCTTGAGTATGACAAGGCAATGCAGGTGGTGCTCGTCTTGCCAGTGTCGCAACAAGAGTATTGGAGGCAGTTGTGTGCAGAGTATCATTTTTCCGAGCCTCACATCGTCGCTGATGGTGGTGAGACGCGTTTCCATTCTGTGAAGAACGGGCTGTCTGTAGTGGCACCCGATGTCACGCTGGTTGGTGTGCACGATGGAGTGCGTCCGTTCGTGTCGGTGGCAACTATCGCTGCCTGCTATGATGAGGCCAGACGCAGTGGCGCTGTAGTGCCCGTTATTCCAGTCGTAGAGACTGTTCGCCACCTGACGGACGACGGAGGTTCAGAAACTGTCTCGCGCGATGATTACCGCTTGGTGCAGACACCTCAGGTATTCGATGCCGCTCTGCTTCGCCATGCGTACACACAGGAGTACACTTCTTTCTTCACCGACGACGCTTCGGTTGTCGAAGCTCTCGGACATGCTGTCACGCTTGTCGATGGCAACAGGGAGAACATAAAGATAACGACACCCTCCGACCTTGCTATAGCGGAAGTCTATTGCCGGGAATAGCAGGTGTGATTAAGCACACATGCTTAGAGATGTTCAGAACAAATGAAGTTCATGGGAAATGGTAGTTGAACCTTTCTGAACTCACCTACAATCATAGAACCCGCATACAATAATAGCGCCACTCACTCGAGTGGCGCTATTGTTTATGATTCATCTTGAGGTGGGCTCTATTTATTGCAATTCAAAAAATCGCATCAAAGCGAATAAAGAGCCCCACCTTTATAGAACTCTCCTTTAGGATATGCTTGTGCTCGTTACTCCCACTCTATGGTAGCGCATGGCTTTGGAGAGAGGTCGTAGCATACGCGGTTGACTGCAGGCACCTCCTTGAGGATGCGGTCAGTAATCTTCATGAGGATAGGCCATTCTATCTGCTCGATGGTGGCTGTCATGGCGTCAACTGTATTGACGGCACGGATGATGACTGGCCAGTCATAGCAGCGTGCATTGTTTTTCACGCCTACGCTCTTGAAGTCTGGCACGATGGTGAAGTACTGCCAAACCTTCTTGTCGAGGCCGGCCTTGGCAAACTCCTCGCGGAGGATAGCGTCGCTCTCACGGAGAGCCTCAAGACGGTCGCGTGTGATGGCTCCAAGGCAGCGGACACCGAGGCCTGGGCCTGGGAATGGCTGACGGTATACCATCTCGTATGGGAGTCCGAGCTCCACGCCGCATGCGCGCACCTCGTCTTTGAAGAGTTGCTTGAGAGGTTCGACAAGCTGGAACTGTAGGTCTTCGGGCAGTCCGCCCACGTTGTGGTGGCTCTTGACCATCTTAGCTGTCTTTGTGCCGCTCTCCACGATGTCGGGATAGATAGTGCCCTGGCCGAGGAAGTCGATGCCGCCTGCAAGTTTGCGTGCTTCTTCTTCGAAGACACGGATGAACTCGCCGCCGATGATCTTGCGCTTCTTCTCTGGGTCATCTACACCTGCAAGCAGGTTGAGGAAGCGGTCAGTAGCGTCAACGTAGACGAGGTTGGCATTGAGCTGGTTCTTGAAGACCTCGATGACGTTCTCTGATTCGCCTTTGCGCATGAGGCCATGGTTGACATGCACGCAGACGAGATTGTTGCCAATGGCCTTGAGGAGGAGGGCTGCAACGACGGAACTGTCCACACCGCCTGAGAGCGCAAGTAGAACCTTCTTGTCGCCTACCTGACGGCGCACGAGCTCTATCTGGTCGGCTACGAAGTTTTTCATGTTCCAGTTGGCCTCGGCCTTGCATGTGTCGAAGACGAAGGAGCGGAGCGATGTCTTGATGGCTTCCTCATCGTTGGCGAAGGCTGGAAGTTTGGTTGAGCAGAGGGCCTTGTCGTGGCCTGCTGCGATGACGGGGATACCTGCCTCGTAGATTTCGGGGAGTACGTCGATGGCTACTCCGTCGATGATGTTGTTGGGACCTCCGTTGATGATGACTCCTTTCACGTTGGGCAGAGCCTCCAGTTCACTGCGTGTGATGTCGTGTGGGTAAATCTCGCTGTATACGCCAAGGGCGCGGATGGCACGTGCTACGACGGTGTTCTCGTGGCTTCCCAAATCGAGAATGACAATCATGTCTTGTTTCATACTGAATAATAGTTGTGTAAGGGTTTGTTATGGGGAAACGGGGGGTGTCTCCCTTGTTAAAAGTGTGTAGAGGTTGCAAAGGTATATATTTTTATCCACATCACAAAGTGTTTTTGTAAAATAGTGCATGATTTTTCGTGGCAAAGAGTGTCTTGGGTGACATTTTGTTAGTGCCAAAAGTGATATTTTGCTTGTTTTGTTTTGTGTTCTTAGCAATAAGAGCTATATTTGCGAAGTGATTCGGATATTGTTGTCTCCCGCTTGGATGTGCAGTGCCAGTGGGCGCATTTGGGTATTCGCCACATGGATGAAAGACCGTAGAGGTAATCCAAAAATAGAATTGTAATCAATAGAACCTACCATAATAATAACCAATAAAACTAACTGACATTGAAAATGAGAAACGACCTGTTGAAGCATTTCGCAATGGCTGCGTGTCTGTTTGGCTGCGCGGCTGAGCCTGTGTGTGCTCAGAATCTGCAGAAGGGCACTTATGGCTATCTCTACTGCCACATGAGCGACATGGGTGAGTATACGGCATACGCACTGAGCCGCGACGGACTGAACTACCATGACCTTAACGATGGCAAGGCTGTCATTGACCCTGAGCAGACATCGCTGATAGAGGGAGGTTCGCGCGATGCGTATGTGTGTCGCAAGTCGGACAGCGGCAAGGGCTACCTGATGGTGACAACTGACATGTGCAACCGCAAGAGCCGCACGTGGTTTAACTATGGCATCAACCTCCTGAAGAGCGATGACCTTATCCACTGGACATCCACCACTTTCGACTTCCGCAAGGGAGCGTCTATCTTCTGCGACCCTGAGAGTCCTGATGTCGTGGCCGACTGGTCGAAGATAAACAGGGTGTGGGCTCCTCAGATTTTCTGGGATCCTGACTATGTGTGGCCCGATGGTGACAAGGGCGGATATTTCATCTATTACTCTATCTGGAGCTCTAATGAGGGCGACGCTTATGACAGGATGGTGTATAGCTACGCTGATAAGTCTTTCACAAAGCTGACCAAGCCTCGTGTCCTCTTCGACTGGGGGTATGCTACCATTGATGCTGACATCAACCTCTTGGAGAGTGACGGCAAGTACCACATGCTAATAAAGAAAGAAGGTGGCCATCCGGGCATCTTCCACACCAAGGCCGACAAGTTGACAGGCCCTTGGCCCGAACCAGACGAAAAAGATTTTGTCAACTTTGAAGGCAAGAAGAAGTGTGAGGGCAGCAGTGCCTTCCAGATAGTGGGCGAAGAGGGTTGGCGAGTGGCGTATATCCAGTATAGCGACCGCCCTAAGCATTACCGCATCTGCAAGGCTGACAAATATCTGTCCAACTTCCACGACCCTGTGGACATCAAAGGAGTGACAGGACCTCAGCATGGCAGCTTCATGCGCCTGACTAAGAAAGAGTATAAGAGGTTGGAGAAACATTTCAACAAGAAGAAATGACTGCCTTCATGGCAATTCACGTTCACTCCAGACAAGTCCGCCCAGCGGACCTCTGTTTGTCATCTGTCTTCCATCGGCGGAGAAAT
>JAEDNQ010000157.1 GCA_016302435.1 Bacteroidaceae bacterium | reverse complement strand
TTTTCACTCACAACAAACAAGAATAACTTTAACACTCTTATAACAACAATGGCACAAACTGGTAATATCGGGGTAACAACTGAGAACATATTCCCCGTCATCAAAAAGTTTCTCTATTCTGACCACGACATCTTCATCCGCGAGATAGTGAGCAATGCTGTCGACGCCACACAGAAGCTGAAGACTCTCGCCAACAAGGGCGAACTGAAAGAAGAGGCAGGAGACCTCACAGTACACGTCACGCTCGACAAGGAAGCTGGCACTCTGACCGTCAGCGACCGAGGCATCGGCATGACAGAAGAGGAGATAGACAAATACATCAACCAGATAGCCTTCTCCGGAGCTAACGACTTCCTCGACAAGTATAAAGAAGATGCCAATGCCATCATCGGACACTTCGGCCTCGGCTTCTACTCTGCCTTCATGGTCAGCAAGAAGGTGGAAATCATCACCAAGAGCTGGAAGGAAGGAAGCAAGGCTGTCAAGTGGAGCTGCGACGGAAGCCCTTCTTTCTCTATCGAAGACGCGGAGAGAAAGGACCGTGGTACAGACATCATCATGTATATAGACGATGACTGCAAGGACTTCCTCGAAAAATACAAGATAAGCGAGCTCCTCAACAAATACTGCAAGTTCCTCCCTGTGCCCGTAGCCTTCGGCAAGACAACAGAGTGGGACGAGAAGGAGAAGAAGAGCGTGGAGACTGACAAGGACAACATCATCAACGACACCACTCCTCTCTGGACTCGCAAGCCTTCAGAACTGAAGGACGAAGACTACAAGGAGTTCTACAAGAAGCTCTACCCCATGGCTGACGAGCCTCTCTTCTGGATTCACCTCAACGTGGACTATCCCTTCAACCTCACAGGAGTGCTCTACTTCCCAAAGGTGAAGACAAACCTCGACATACAGAAGAACAAGATTCAGCTCTACTGCAACCAGGTCTTCGTGACCGACAACGTGGAGGGCATCGTCCCAGACTTCATGACACTGCTCCATGGCGTCATCGACTCACCAGACATTCCGCTCAACGTCAGCCGAAGCTACCTGCAGAGCGACTCCAACGTGAAGAAAATCTCTACATACATCTCTAAGAAGGTGAGCGACCGACTCTCCTACATCTTCAAGAACAACAGACAGGAGTTTGAGGAGAAATGGGACGACATAAAGATTTTCATCAACTACGGCATGCTCTCAGAGGCAGACTTCTACGACAAGGCCAAGAACTTCGCGCTCCTCAAGGACACAGAGGGCAAGAAATACACCTTCGAGGAGTACAAGACTCTCATTGGGAGCGAGCAGACAGACAAGGACGGCAACCTCATCTTCCTCTACGCCAACGACAAGGACGACCAGTACAGCTACATAGCTGCTGCCAACGCTAAGGGATATAACGTGCTGCTCATGGACGGACAGCTCGAACCTGCCATGCTCAACCTCTATGAGGAGAAAAACGAGAAGACTCGATTCACTCGTGTGGACGCCGACATCATCGACCGTCTCATCGTCAAGAACGACGACAAGAAGGAAGAACTCCCGGAGGACGACAAGAAGTCGCTCACTGAGACGTTCAAGAACGCTCTGCCAAAGATGGACAAGATAGAGTTCAACATCGAGCCACAGTCGCTCGGCGAACAGGCTGAACCTGTCATCATGACTCAGAGCGAGTACATGAGACGCATGAAGGACATGTCTAAGCTGCAGCCTGGAATGGCATTCTACGGCGAGATGCCTACAATGCTCAACCTCGTGCTCAACACCGACCATCCTCTCATAAAGCAGAGCATAAAGGATGCAAAGCCTGAAGTGGTGAGCCAGCTCATCGACCTCGCGCTCCTCCAGAACGGACTCCTCAAGGGAGAAGCTCTCAACAACTTCGTCAAGAGAAGCATCGACCTCATCTGATTCGGGATCATCTCCCCCTCTCTCTGTAGGACGAGGCAGAAGAGCATAAACATGCCATTTTGACATGACGCTCCTCCACCCTAACGAGAGAAAAATGACAATATCAAGCATCTGCCTATGGCAATATCATGCCACGAAACAGGCAGATGCTATTTTTTTGCAAAAAAAATCACTCAAAATCAGCGCTGTAATCGAAAAAAGCCGTACCTTTGTACAGATAAACTTTAAACCGACCATAATTAAACCATCATACCAACATGTGTGGAATCGTAGGATACATAGGAAAAAGAGAAGCTTACCCTGTTCTCATTAAGGGACTGAAGCGACTGGAATATAGAGGTTACGACAGCGCCGGAGTAGCTCTGCTCAACGACAAGAACAACCTCAGAGTGTACAAGACAAAAGGAAAGGTGGCAGACCTGGAGCAATATGCGGCCGACAAAGACACATCTGGCTGCATAGGCATAGCGCATACGCGATGGGCCACTCACGGTGAACCTAACTCCAACAACGCTCACCCACACATGTCTTTCTCGGGCGACCTCGCCATCATCCATAACGGCATAATAGAGAACTATGCATTCCTGAAAAAACTGCTGCAGCAGAAAGGCATCAAGTTCAACAGCAACACGGACACGGAAGTGCTCGTGCAACTCATTGACTACATCCGAACAAAGAAAAAGACTGATCTGCTGACAGCTGTCCGAATAGCACTCAGAGCTGTCATCGGAGCCTATGCCATAGCCATACTCGACAAAAACAATCCAGACCAGATCATTGCTGCTCGAAAGAGCAGCCCGCTCGTCATCGGCATAGGACAGGATGAGTTCTTCCTCGGAAGCGACGCCAGCCCCATCATCGAATATACCGACAAGGTCATATACCTCGACGACAAAGACATAGCCGTCATCACCAAAGGCAAACCGCTCGACATCGTGGACATCAACAACGAGAAGACAGACCATGAGGTCAAGACGGTAGACATAAATATCTCACAGATAGAGAAGGGCGGTTTCCCACACTTCATGCTGAAGGAAATATTCGAACAGCCCGACTGCCTCAAAGACTGCATGAGAGGACGCATCAACGTAGAAGCTGACAACATTGTGCTGTCGGCCATCATCGACAACAGAAAGCATCTCATCAACCCTCGGCGCATCATCATCGTCGCTTGCGGAACAAGCTGGCACGCCGGACTCATCGGCAAACTCCTCATAGAGGACTTCTGCCAGATACCCGTGGAGGTGGAGTATGCCAGCGAATTTAGATACAGCAATCCTGTCATCAACTCGCAAGACGTGGTCATCGCCATCAGCCAGTCGGGAGAAACTGCCGACACGCTCGCTGCCATCGAACTGGCAAAGAAGAAGGGTGCCTTCATCTACGGTATATGCAATGCCATAGGCTCAAGCATACCAAGAGCCACTCATACAGGCTCTTACATCCACGTAGGACCTGAAATAGGAGTGGCATCGACTAAGGCCTTCACAGGACAAGTCACCGTACTTGCCATGCTCGCGCTCGCGCTCGGCAAGGAGAGAGGCACCATCGACAACATGAAGTATGTCAAGGTCATCAACGCTCTCTCCGAGATTCCTGCCAAGATGGAGCATCTGCTCGAACAGAGCGACAACATAAAGGACATAAGCCGCATCTTCACCTACGCCCACAACTTCCTCTATCTCGGACGAGGCTACAACTACCCCGTAGCTCTCGAAGGGGCTCTCAAGCTCAAGGAGATTTCATACATCCACGCCGAAGGCTACCCTGCTGCCGAGATGAAGCACGGACCTATAGCGCTCATCGACGAAGAGATGCCTGTAGTCGTCGTCGCCACAAAAAACATACTCTACGACAAGGTGCTCAGCAACATCCAGGAGATAAAGGCTCGTCACGCCCGTGTCATAGCCATTGTCTCCGAAGGTGACGACACGGTCAGAAACCTTGCAGATGCTGTCATCGAACTGCCTCAGACAGAGGAATGCCTCGAACCGCTCCTCGCTTCCCTGCCCCTCCAGATGCTTGCCTACTACATCGCTGTCGCCAAAGGCAAGGACGTGGACCAACCTCGCAACCTCGCAAAGAGCGTGACGGTAGAATAGACGGCAATGCCAGGTATGATTAATTCAACTCTCGTGTTTTGAATCACCTTGATTGAATCCTGTCTATACGGCAATGCCAGATAGCACACTAAGAAAGAAGAAACAAACAACACACTATAAATGCGCATAGACATCATCACTGTCCTGCCCGAACTCATAGAGCCCTTCACCAAAGAGTCCATCCTCGGAAGAGCCCAGAAGAAAGGACTGGCAGAAATACATATCCACAACCTCAGAGACTACACTGCCGACAAACACAGGCGTGTGGACGACTACCCCTTCGGTGGAGGAGCTGGCATGCTCATACAGTGCCAACCTCTCGACGCTTGCATCACAGCCCTCAAGGCCGAACGCAACTATGACGAGATAATATTCACAGCCCCGGATGGCGAACAGTTCAACCAGCCCATGGCTAACGAACTCAGCCTCAAGGAGAATATCATCATCATCTGCGGACACTACAAAGGCATTGACTACCGAATAAGAGAACATCTCATCACCCGAGAGATAAGCATAGGCGACTATGTGCTCACGGGTGGCGAACTGGCAGCAGCCGTCATGGCAGACTCCATAGTCAGAGTCATACCAGGAGTCATCGGAGACGTCGAAAGCGCCCTGTCCGACTCCTTCCAGGACAACATGCTCGAACCGCCTGTCTACACTCGTCCAGCTCAATACCATCCGCTCTCCAATCCTGAAGAGTCATGGGACGTGCCCGACATACTCCTCTCGGGACACGAGGCCAAGATACGCGAATGGGAGTACAACCAAGCCTACGAACGCACAATGCGCCTGCGACCCGACCTGCTCTCGTAGAAGACCGGAAAGCATCGCACCATCTACACACATCTCATCTTCCTCTCTC
>JAEDNQ010000156.1 GCA_016302435.1 Bacteroidaceae bacterium | reverse complement strand
CCTATTTTTCTTTCAGTTCTATATCATTTTTTGAGGGTGGTTGCGGATTTGAGGCTTTTCTTCTAATGTTCTTCTTCGCATATGAACAGTAAGGGTTGTGTCCAACTTTGTGGGTTCACTTCAGCAGCCCCACCGCACCGTCACGACGCAGTGGGGCTTTGATGCCAATAAGACTTGAACAAAAAAAATACTTTGTTAATCTCGCTCGTTATGGGCTAATTATTAGACTACTCAAACCACTTCTGCTTGTAGTGAGGGATGCAGATGCTGCCAGGCTCCTCACCATCAGCCCGTTCAATGATGAGATGGTGAGTGGCTATCATATAGTAGATGATATAGGCATGCAGCTGCCCGTGGCCGTCAGTCCAAAGGAGGATAATCCGTCTGTCTTCGTCGGTGTCATCGTCTGTCCATGCTTGATAGTTCACAATATTATCGATGGACTTGCGAATGCGTTGGTGAAGTGAGGCAAAATCTTTCTCTGATGATGGCGCGCGAACAAGACTGGCTCGGGTGGGACAGCGACTGTCTATGCCCGTCCACCAAATATGCCCTTCGTGGTCGTTGCTGAGGAAGAGTGTGTCGATAACCTCCGCACCAGCCTGTGACTGTAAGTTCGAAATTTCTTTCTCCATCAGTTGGACGAGTTTGGTGGGATGGCCTGTTGCGTTATGAATGGTTCTTTCTGCCCCTGTCAGATGGTCAATAAGTCTTGCGAAACTAGGCACAACCTCACCAGGCTGGTCGGAGCGTGCTATCACGCGGACAAGGCAAAAATGCCCGTGATAAAGACCTGCCAAGTATAGGTGGAAAGCTCCGCCTACGATGAACGTGCAGGTGCTGCTCGCCAGATAGACATCGCTACGAATCACGCGGTTACTCTGGAGCAGGGTCACATCAGGGTGCTTGCCGTATCGGTTCACTATGTTCAACCATTCTTGCATGTCCTTTTCTGTCGGCGACGGCAGCAAGATAATTTGGGCTTTGGTGCGGCTGCGCTCACCAGTAGCCCCCAGCCACCACTCATAGTCTTTTTCGCCATCATACACGAAAACGGTATCAACTACGCGAGCATCTTTGCGATGAGTGAACTTTTCGTAAATCTGTGTGACAGGAGCAGCCTCTTCTGCTGACAGTCCCTTTGGGCTAAAGCCTACGCCCAGCCCTTTTGCAGAACTCTTGGTCAGGCTGATGCTGCCAGGACTATTCACGCCGTACTTGAATGTCAGTTTAGAGCGGTTATAGGTCATTAGGAAGTAGGCCGATGTGTCGCCAGGTTCTGGCTGTAACCGCATGGCAATGCGACCTTCGAACACCTCACCTGCCCTTTCATCGGTCATTTTCCGCAGGTGGGGCAGCTGATCTATATAGGGTCGGATGCCATTGATGAGCTTTCTCGTAGCCGCCATTGGTCCGTTGTCTATAGCGATTTCGCCACGTGTTGCATGGTTGCGCCCATTGCTCTCAATAACAAAAGAACCGTCAAGGCAATTCAAGGCCAGATAGTTCATAATGCTGTCAATGGCCTGCTCGGTGGCAGATTGTGCACACAAACCCATTGGGCAGAGCAGTAATAGATATAAAACAAAGTGCTTCATATAGCGTCTTATTGATTTTCAAACTCGTTAATCATGGCTGTCAATTCATCGTCCATAGCGTCCATTTCGCAGTCAATACACACATCGGCTTCGGCCTTTGCAGGGGGATTATCCTCTAAAGTTGCAATGACATTAGTCTTGGGCGTTGGTTTCTTTCTTTGAGTGGGAAGCGGATTCACTTCTGCAATCTGAGGATGTTCTTTTTCTGGTTCTGCTTCTTGCTCTACAGGCTTGGGGACTTCTACTTTTGCTACAACATTCGATGGTTCTTCCTTCTCTTCTGGAATCATCGTTTCCACAAGAAAGAAGATGCATGCAATAGCGGCGGCTGCACTCATAGCACGAAGAATCCATAACTGCACTGCTTTGACCCTTGGGGCAGAGACCTTCTCCATTGTAGAAATCCGCTCCATCACCCGGTCCTCTACCTCCTTGGGGAGTTCAATCATAGGGCGGCGTTCCTTCCTTCGGTGCATGAGCTGACGGAGTGCGTCGGCTTTGGGCTTTATGTCACTTGATGTCTTCATCTGTTCTTTGCAATTCTTTTTTTAGTCTGTTTCTGATTCGTCGTAGCCGGCTTGCCAGTATGCCGGCC
The DNA here is from genome assembly GCA_016302435.1 of Bacteroidaceae bacterium. Taxonomy (GTDB): domain Bacteria; phylum Bacteroidota; class Bacteroidia; order Bacteroidales; family Bacteroidaceae; genus Minthosoma. Next base: position 2,698 of record JAEDNQ010000156.1, on the reverse strand, counting down.
TCACTGTCGAGTATGTAGGCTATCTCCTTCAGAGCCCGGTCGTCTTCATAGTAGAGCCGCAGGAGCATCTGGTCATATTCGGACAGCAGGCTGATGGCCTTGTCAAGTCTCTGCAGTCGCTCCTCGGAAATATCTTTCAACCAGTCGTCAGCATCAGTCTCTTCGGCGTATTTCAACAGCCTTTCGTCCTCATCCCATGAGAGCGCTGGAAACCGTCGTCGTTTCATTCGACGAATCGCCTCGTGGTATGCTATGCGGTGGAGCCATGTGGCGAACGATGCCTTGCCGTCGTCATACTGACGGAGAGAACGGAATGCATTGATGAAAGTCTCTTGCACGATGTCCTCCGCTTCTTCGCGACTGCCGATGACACTCTCAATGAAAGAAAGCAATGTGCCTCCATGCCGGCGCATTAAGTGGCGGAAATCCTCACTTTGGCCACTTAATATGTGTGCTATTAGTGTCTTGTCGTCAATCTCCATCTCAGGTTCTTTCTATTATATAGGCACAAAGGTAAGAAATATGTCGCACTATACAGCTCTTTTTTATTTTCTTTTTCATCTTTCGTCCGACATTTCCCTTTTATATTCTCTCACCGACTTGCCGCCCATGAAGCGATAGACGAGGGTGAATTGAAGGGCACCACGGTTGTTGCTCTCCCACGAATTGAAATAGTTGGTACTTTGAATGGCTGGCGAAACGACAGTAGTCCTGCTGATGCCATCGCCCCACTTGAGAGGAGAAATCGCCAAGAAACTGAGACTGAGACGGTCGTGGAAAAAAGTCTTGTCGATGGAGATATAGAGCAAATCATCTTTGTCGTTGATTGAATAAGTCTGTGGAGTAACCATCTTATTGTGGTTCATCTCGTAGGCCATAAAGGCTGTCAGGTGATACTTGCGGTTGTAGTATTGCAGCGAGGTCTTAAAGCGTAACTCATGGCCATGCTGGCTGAAATCCCCATACTTGGCACTGGGCATGGCAGCCAGCGCGTCAGCTTTATAGACGAAGTCCTTGGCGAAACGCTTGGTGAACGACACACTGACCCACGGCGAGAGGTAACGCGAGTTGACGTATGTGCTGGCAACGTAGTCACCCTCCATGCCAGTGGGCAGACTTCCGTGCCGCAGTTCGCTGATGGCAGTAATGGTGTTGGGCGCGTAGGTCACACCTGCCTGAGCATTGAAGCACCACCAGGCATCGAACCATACCTTCCACTGATGGCTGACGCTGGGGCGCAAAAACGGATTGCCACCGCTCCATGTAAGCGAGTCGGTGAAGTAGCCGTAGGCCGATGTCTGGTTTTGGTTGGGATGACCGATGCCGTAGTCGTAGTTAAAGCGTATCCAGTTCTTCTCTGTCAGTTTGTGCCAATACATTGCGCTGATTGACCACACCAACTGGTTATCTCCGATGCCGTTACTCCATACATGTACCTGTTCTATCCTGCCGCCAACAGATGCTGTGTTGTGGCCAATGCTGTCGAGCCGCCCCCAGAGGTTAAACCATCCATTGTTGCGAAGAAATCCGTTATTGTTAAGTTGTTGCTGACTATCGAAGTCCTTGCGTTCGTAATCTTTCCATGTGTTGTGATAGCCAAATTGTAGTTGCAGACGGTTGTCATACCAACTGCGCCTTGCTCCAGATCGGAAGCGGGTATAGTGCATGTGGTCGTTATAGTGGTTGAGCAGAGTAAAGGTCGAGCCACGCTGAAAGGTATTATCGGGCGTGTTTCGATTATACACATAGTTGATGTCTGCTTCATAACTCCATGCTCCTGACCGTCCCCGATAGAACAGGGCAGTGCTATGGTTGTGGTTATAGGTATTGTTGATGCTATGCACGTCCAATGTATCAATAGTACCAATATTCATGTGTCGCTGCTCCAACAGATAGTTTAGCTGGTTCTCGTCCCGGTTGTAGTCATATACGTAAGCCCACGACAAGGAGTGGTTCTTATTGAGCTGATAGTCCACTGAAAGATTCACTTGATAGTCCACATTGTCTAACAGTTTCTCGTTCGTCTCGTCATTGTGCAGTACTCGCTCCGTCAGCTCTTGCATGGGGTAAGTGCGTTCATACCACTCCTGAAGTACATTCTTGTTATCAGACATTCTCGTCACGTTGGCAACAAAATTCCATTTGTTTCTCGTGTAAGTGAAAGCACCACTATTGACAAACCAAAGGAACTTGCCTGCATTCGGTCCGGCAGGCATTAGTCTTGTACTGGCACGCAGATAGCCCTCATAGCCTTCATAGTTTTTCTTTGTCACCAGATTGATGAGTGCATCATATCCCTCGTATTTCCCTTTCGGTTGATCAATGATTTCAACTTTCTCAAACCTTACATGATGTAGGTTCATCACGTAGCTGTAACCTTTCTCCAGACTATCCACCAGCACAATAATGTTTCGCTTTCCGTTATACTCCACGCTGTTATCCACCGCATTCCAAGTCAGGCCTCGAATGTTCCCCAGCATCTGTGCCGTGTTCCGTGCCCCACGTCGCATTTCCTTCGTAATAAATGCCGTGGTCCTGTCACCCTCCGTGCGAATGCTCGAAGCCACCACGCTCACCTCTTTTAGCGACTCGTTCCATACCACAGAATCACTTTGTACCTTCAACGTATCCATCTCCTGCGCCCGAGTTGTCAATGACATCGTTGTCAGCAGGGCCACAAGTTTAAATCTAATAATCT
>JAEDNQ010000155.1 GCA_016302435.1 Bacteroidaceae bacterium | reverse complement strand
CCGCCCGGCGGACAACCATTCGTGTGAAAAAACATATATTTTGGGATGATATTGGTTATTGTGAAAAGCGATGCAGGGGTTATTTCCCCAGCATCGCTTTCAGTTCGTCGTACCATTCGTGCTCTGGTGGCGCCATTACTTTGCCGTCCTGTGTCTTTGACACCTCGGCATGGATGGTGTGGAATCCGAGGGCGCGGGCAGCTTCGATGTTTGGCGATGAGTCGTCGATGAACAGACACTCGCTGGCTGGCGCATGGATGGCAGAGAGGACGGATAGGTAGATGTCGTCGTTGGGTTTTGCCTGATGCATCTCTTGGGAGAGGAAGGTGTGGTCGAAAAGGCTGTCCACGACGTCTTGGCCGCCGAAGCAGCGGCTGACGATGTCTTGCCAGTGGCCGTCGTTGGTGTTGGAGAGCATGTATATCTTGTACCCTTCGGCCTTGAGCTGACGGATGATGTCGAGGCGGTACTGGGGTATGCCGATGCAGCAGGTGTTCCATGCGTCGATGACCTGCTGGAGGCTTGTGCCCGTGGGGCAGAGGGAGAGGAGGGCGTTGTAGAAGTCGGGGGTGGAGACTTCGCCTATCTGATAGAGGTGGAGCATGCCGTTGGCGACTATGCCTTCGCCCATGACGGCTGGTTTCATGCCGGCAGAGGAGGCTTCGTCGGTGTGGACCGACGTGTTGGTGGGAAGGGCTGAGAGGTCGATGCCGAGAGCTTTGATGCTCTTCATGCAGTAGGGGAGGTCTATGTCCAGGAGCACGCCTCCGAGGTCGAAGATGATGTTCTTTATCATGAGGGTATATGTGGGGGAGATGGTGATGTGAGAGTGGGGAATGCCCATCTGAAAATGGGAAGGGGAAGGATGTGGATGCACTTATTGTTTAATATGCACGTCCATCTGAGGGAATGGTATCTCGATGCCAGAGGCGGTGAGGAGTTTGTAGACCTTTTCCGTTGTCTCGAAGCGGACGTTCCAGTAGTCTTCGGATTTTGCCCACATGCGCATCTGGAAGATGATGCTGGAGGTGGACATGGTGGTCATGGGGATGGCTGGTGCGTAGGGTGCTTCTTTGATGATGCGCTCGTCGGCATTGATGATGTCGTTCAGTACGGCTCTGACTTTTTCGGGCTCTGTGCCGTATGCCACCTCAACGTCGATGTCGATGCGTCGGCGAGGTGCGGCTGTGGAGTTCTTGAGACATCCTGTGGCGAGGGGACCGTTGGGGATGATGATGATCTGGTTGTCTACGGTGCCGAGGATGGTGGAGAAGATTTGTATCTCCTTTACGGTGCCTGCAAAACCTTGAGCCTCTATGTAGTCGCCCACCTTGTATGGACGGAGGACGAGGATGAGCACTCCGCCAGCAAAGTTCTGGAGCGTGCCGCTCAGAGCCATACCTACAGCTATACCTGCTGAGGCGAAGACGGCGATGAAGGAGCTTGTGTCGATGCCCAGCACACCTATGACAATGATGCCCAGCAGGATGTTGAGCGAGATGGAGACGAGGCTGTTGGTGAAGGTGGAGAGTGATGCCTCGAGGTGGCGCTTGACGGTGATGGCGTGGACGGCCTTCTTCAGATATTTGATGATGAAACGTCCGATGATGTAGACGATGATGGCGGCGATGAGGTTCTTGCCGAATGTGATGATGTAGTCGAAAAGGAGGCTGAGGTCGAATTTGCTCCAGTCGAAGGATGACATCTCTGATGCCACTTTTGTTGGGTCGATAGTTTGATCCATAAATAATCTTCTTACCTTGTTGTTTTGTTATGTTATTATGTCCAATAGTGTCGTTTTGATGCTAACGAGATGCAAAGGTACGAAAAAAATGGCTATTGGCAGTGAAAAAGGAAGCCCTTTACCTCTTTTTAACCGAAAAATTTGTAACTTTGCATCGTGGTATGCTGTATATGCTTACTCGGCAGACGACTTAGCGGCAGGCTTAGTCGGGAAAAGAAACAACCGCAGCATGCGTGACTGAAGAAATAATAGAAACACATAGATATAAAGAACAAAGATGAACGTACTCGAACTTTCAGAGCAGGAGATTAACCGCAGAAACAATCTCCAGGCCATGAAGGATATGGGCATCAACCCATATCCAGCCGCAGAATTTCCTACCAACGCTTTCTCTGTCGACATCGTGGCAGAGTTTAAGGATCCTGCCACAGACGCTGAGGGCAATGCCATAGAGCCTCTCCGCGAGGTGTGCATCGCCGGACGCATGATGAGCCGCCGTGTGATGGGCAAGGCCAGCTTTGTCGAACTCCAAGACTCAAAGGGTCGCATACAGGTGTATATAACACGCGATGACATCTGTCCTGAGGACAACAAGGACATGTACAACCAGGTGTTCAAGAAACTGCTCGACCTGGGCGACTTCATCGGTGTGAAGGGCTTTGTTTTCCGCACACAGACAGGAGAAATCAGTGTGCATGCCAAGTCGCTCACTGTGCTGGCCAAGAGCTTGAAGCCTCTGCCCATCGTGAAGGAAAAGGACGGACAGGTCTTTGACGCGTTTGAAGACCCTGAGCTCCGCTACCGCCAGAGATATGTAGACCTCATTGTCAACAATGGTGTCAAGGACACCTTCCTCAAGCGAGCCACCATCCTCCGCACCATGCGCCAGGTCTTTGACGAGGCAGGCTTCACTGAGGTGGAGACACCTATACTCCAGCAGATAGCAGGAGGAGCGTCGGCTCGTCCATTCATCACCCACCACAATGCACTCAACGTAGACCTCTATCTGCGCATCGCCACGGAGCTCTATCTGAAGAGGCTCATCGTGGGCGGTTTTGAAGGTGTCTACGAGATAGGCCGCAACTTCCGCAACGAGGGCATGGACCGCAGCCACAACCCAGAGTTCACATGCATGGAACTCTATGTGTCATACAAGGACTACAACTGGATGATGTCCTTCACCGAACAGCTTCTGGAGCGCATCTGCATAGCTGTCAACGGCACGACAGAAGTGAAGGTGGGCGACAACGTCATCAGCTTCAAGGCTCCCTATCGCCGTCTGCCCATCCTCGAAGCCATCAAGGAGAAGACTGGCTATGACCTTGAGAGCATGAGCGAGGAAGAGATGAGGGAAGCTGCCAAGAAGGTGGGAGTGGAAGTGGACGACACCATGGGACGCGGCAAGCTCATTGACGAAATCTTCGGCGAGACATGCGAGGGCACATTCATCCAGCCAACATTCATCACCGACTATCCTGTGGAGATGTCGCCTCTGACAAAGATGCACCGCTCAAAGCCAGGTCTGACAGAGCGCTTCGAACTTATGGTCAACGGCAAGGAGCTTGCCAACGCCTACTCGGAGCTCAATGACCCGATAGATCAGGAAGAGCGCTTCGTAGAGCAGATGAAGCTCGCTGACAAGGGCGACGACGAGGCTATGGTCATCGACCACGACTTCCTGCGCGCTCTCCAGTATGGCATGCCTCCTACATCGGGCATCGGCATCGGCATTGACCGCCTCGCCATCCTCATGACAGGCCAGCCAACCATCCAGGAGGTGCTCCTCTTCCCGACAATGAAGCCAGAGAAGAAGGCACCAAGAGACGCTGCTCAGAAGTTCGTCGACCTGGGCTTCGCTGAGGACATCGTGCCTGTGCTCTACAAGGTGGGCTACAACCTCGTCAGCGACCTCGCAGGCGTGAACCCTCAGAAGCTGCAGCAGCAGATAGGCGAGGTGGTGAAGAAGTATAAGCTCGACCTCCAGAAGCCTTCTGTCGACGAGGTGGCAACCATCCTCTCCAAGGTGGCACCTGCTGAGGCATAAGCTGAGGCGCACGGCAGCCTGCAAAGGCGGGCTGAGGACATAATGGCCGAGCAAGAGTGAAGACGCACAACGTGAGGCCATAGCATCGGAAACATAATAAAAGGTGAACATACATCCCCAAAACTGATACGACATGCAATTCAAACGTACAGGCAGAGTGGCTATCTTCGGTGGCGGCAGCTGGGCTACAGCCATAGCCAAGATTGTCATGCATCACGAGGAAAAGATAACATGGTACATGCGCCGTGACGACCGCATAGAGGACTTCAAGCGCTTGCACCACAACCCGGCTTACCTCACGGGCTTGCACTTCGACGTGGACCGCATCAACTTCTCCAGCGACATCAATGAGGTTGTGAAGAACAACGACACGCTCATCTTTGTCGTGCCCTCGCCCTACATCAAGGGACATCTGAAAAAACTCAAGGCTAACATGAGGGAAAAGATGATTGTGACGGCCATCAAGGGCATAGTGCCCGACGAGGGCACAACGGTCAGCCGCTACTTTGAGCGCATGTACAATGTGCCAGAGGAGCAGGTGGCATGCATCGGAGGACCAAGCCACGCTGAGGAGGTGGCTCTCGACCGCCTGTGTTATCTGACCATCGGATGCCGTGACCAGGAGAATGCCAGGGTGGTGGCAGAGCTCTTCACCAACAAATATGTCAAGACCAGCGTGTCGACCGACATCGAAGGCATCGAATACTCCTCCGTGCTCAAGAATGTCTACGCCATAGCGGCGGGCATTTGTCACGGACTAAAGATGGGCGACAACTTCCAAGCCGTCCTTGTGGCCAACGCTGTGCAGGAGATGAAGCGATTCCTCACGGCTGTGCAGCCAGAAGACAGGCATGTCAGCGACTCGGCCTATTTGGGCGACCTGCTCGTGACGATGTACTCCAACTTCTCGCGCAACCGAGTCTTCGGTACGATGATAGGTCAGGGATATAGCGTCAAGACTGCCCAACTCGAGATGGAGATGATAGCTGAAGGCTACTACGGCACCAACTGCATGAAGCTGCTCAACAAGCGCTATCATGTCAACATGCCCATCCTCGATGCTGTCTACAACATACTCTACGAGAAGATTGCGCCAAGCGTAGAAATCAAAATTTTGAGCGACACGCTCAGGTAGAGGC
>JAEDNQ010000154.1 GCA_016302435.1 Bacteroidaceae bacterium | reverse complement strand
GCACTCGCGGATAATTCCGGGGGTGCCTCTTTGAGTTTTAAGGAGGGGGAAAGGGTTAATCAATAGAATTCGTATTGAGTTATATTTTCAAAGTGCTTTAGGGTATAGTCATCTTCGGAGTGATATACAATGGCTATACTGTCTATTTGATACTCTATTCTGTGAAGACATCTCAAATACCTATAATCTTTGATGGCTCGCATGATGTTTTTTATTTTTTTCTTGTCAATGGCCTGTTCGGGAGTCGTTATATTATCTGATTTTCTTGTTTTTACTTCAATAAAGTGGAGGACGTTGCCTTTGCGTGCTATGATATCTATTTCACATCCTTTGTGTAGATTCCAGTTTCTTTCAAGTATCTGGTAGTTTTCTTGTGTCAGATGAAGTGCGGCAAGTTCTTCTCCTGTATTACCGAGTTGCAATGAATGTTGATGTGCCAGTAGAGACTCTTGCTTCTTATTATTAAGCATCTCTTCTATTTGTTGGTGTTTGTAGTATCTGTTGTAATCTGTATAGTGTATGACAGTGTATTTATCTTTTAGGTATTCACCGATGATGCCGTATGAAACGCTTTTGGCGAGTATCATTTCATCCTCGATAATAAGAATGATGTATCCTTTTTCTATGCCATTTACGATTCTTTGTAGTCCTTCTTTTACCAATTGGGTCTCTATTGCTTTGCTGAATATTATGTTATAATTCTTGTCTCGAAAGTCGTAATGTTTAGTATAAAAGTGGAACGCAAAGTTCATTGTGATGATTCCATTATTCTTGAATGTGGCTGCCATCTCTTCGCTTATTATGTTGCCTAAATCAAGTATGCATGTGATTGATCTCTCTGAGATAATGTGCTTTATGGCTTCTATCTGCAGTCTGTTGGCAAGGAATGTATAGATGGGTGTGGTATTAGTCATATTTTGTTTGTATTATGGAATTTTTTGTGTTGAAAAGAATTATGGAATTTTGCGTTGAAAAGAATTATGAAATTATATATCTTTATTATTATGGCATTATTATTGAATGTGTATTACCATCCCATTGTTTTCTTTATCCACGGGATGAGTTCGTCGGCCATCTTCTGATGCTGCTCTCTTGATGGATGGTAAGAAGCACCATAGCCCAGAGAGCCATCTTGGGGAGTGAAGTCGAAGCGGTATACTTTTTCGTCACCTTCTGCTCTTGCGAGCATTGCAGCCTTGTCCATTGTCTGCTTGGCTGTCTCTAATTGTTGGCCTGTCATCATGCAGCCTGAGAGGAAGGCTATTGATGACTTGGGATAATGACTTCTCACCTGATGGTAAAGTTTCATATAGCCTTGCAGAAGCAGTGTGGTGTCCGCTCCCTGAGTTGAGGTGTCGTTCGTTCCGAGGTTGATGCATACGAGTTCGGGGATGAATCGTGTGAAGTCCCATGGGACGGTGTTGTTGTATAGAAGCGTGTATGGGTACTCTGTGTTCATGTTGACTGCGTCGCCTGTTCTGGGACCGTTGTAGTTGCGGTACACACCTATGCCGCTTCGGGCTATGACGTGAGAGCGTGCGTTCAGTTCTCGTGAGGTGATGGCGGCGTACGTGTAGTAGTAGTTGGCTGTCTCTTCTTTATAGGGGTCTGTAGGATTCATTGCTTCAATGCCGTAGCCGCATGTGATGCTGTTGCCAATGAACTCTATAGTATGTTTTGAGATATTGTATGTGGGTGATGCTGTGTGATTGCTGTCTATCAGGAATCCATGGAACTCAGGTAGTGTGTTGTAACCTTCTCCAATATATGTGATGGTGATGGTGTGGGGTGTATTGGGTGATAGAGTGTTGGAAATGCAGTATGTGGCGTTGTCTGCAAAATGAATTTTTACTGGTTGCATATCATCTATCTGTGCCATGAAGAATCCGCTGTGTGGTTTCGCCTTCATGGCTATGGATGACCCCGTGAAGGTCATCTTGATTTCTATGCCGGGGTAAGTGAAGCGCGGACGTTCGTTTGAGGTGAAATCGATGCGTCCTGTGTATGTGATTGCTGGGTGTGAGGGTGAGATGAGGTGGGTCTTGCTGAAGTCGCAGGTGCAGGTTGGGGAAGAGGCATGGGTGATGGAGTCTGCTGTGTTGCTGTCTGGATGGGCATGAAGGGAGGTGAGGCATGCTGAGCAGAGGCATGCGGCGGTGAAGAATATGGAGAAAGATTTGGTGAGCTTCATTATGTAAGGATGCTTTAGAATAGTGAAGCATTGCCCACGGCAGACAGAGAGTGTGTCGGCGGGCAATGCTTCTTTTGGATGTTGGTAATGTTATTTCTTCTTCTTTGTCTCCTTTTTTATGCGGATGACAGAGAGGGAGTATTGTGGTATGTCCACTGTGAATGATGAGGAAACGTTGATGGTGCGTGTCTCGTTGGTGTCCCAATTGCGCTCGCTGTCAGGTTTTTGTCCTTTGGCCAGAACTGAAAGGGTGGCTGAGGTGGAGTGACCTTCGAGAGCTTCTGCCGGAATGTTGACGGTCATGGAAGCAGACTTGGGCAGGAGGCTCACCACCTTGATGATGATGTCGCCAGTAGCTTCGTCGATGACGACCGACTTGTCGAGTCGCTGTGTCACATCGTTGCCTCCGTTGACAGAGAGGTCGGAGAAGACGTAGCGTGAACCTGCATTTTGTCCGAAGGCGCGTTGAACGAAGTAGTTGGCAGTGGGGTGTACCTCTGTGTTGTTGAAGTATATGAGGTCGGGATTCCAACTGGTGTGTCCTTCTTTGGCAAGGAGAGGGGCGTAGGACGACATGACGACTACGTCTGCGTTGCGCTCCACATTGGTGAGGTAGGCGGCTTCAACGAGGGCATTTACAACGTTGTTGCCCTTGGATGCCCACTCTCCGAGGTACACTTTAGTGCCTTTGCGGTCGTAGTTGTCGTAGTAGTCGCGGTGGTGGAAGTACCAGCCAATGGGGTTGTAGTAGTGTTCGTCGACTATCTCAATGTTCTTCTCCTTGGCTTCTTTCCAACCGTATTCGTAGTCGCTGCCTTCCCAGAAAGGACCTACGGTGCCGACCACTGTTATTTCGGGGTGAGCCTTCTTCACTCCTTCTATGAGGAAGTTGTATCGCTTGAGGAATACATCACTGATGAGGTCTTCGTTGCCGATGCCGAGATACTTCATGTTGAAAGGCTTGGGGTGTCCAGCCTTTGCTCTGAGCTTGGCGAGCTCAGATGTCTTGGGGTCTCCGTTGGCCCATTCTATGAGGTCGAGCAGTTCCTGGAGGTAGCTCTCCATTGTGAGAGGTTTGCCGTTGTAGGTGTAGGGCGAGGGTTTGCCGTTGAGTTCAGCCTCGAAGGGTAAGCCTCCCTGCTGTCCTGCTCCGCCCTTCCATGAGTTTTGGCATGGCACGCCAGCTGCAAGCACGGGGAGTGGTTCTGCTCCTATATCTTCGCAGAAGAGGAAGTATTCGTAGAAGCCGAGGCCTCGTGTCTGGTGGTAGTTCCAGATGTTCATGTCTGGCTGTCTCTCCCACAGGTCGCCGATGGTGGCTTGCCAATGGTAGATATTGTCTATGCCTTGTCCGTGTGTGGCGCATCCTCCGGGGAAACGAACGAAACGGGGGTGAAGATCAGCGATGGCTTGTGCAAGGTCGTTGCGCAGTCCGTTGGCATGTCCTCTGAATGTTTTCTGTGGGAAGAGAGATATAAAGTCGAGGTCTATCCTGCCTTGCTGCACGGGTTCGATGACGAGTTCGGCATTTGTAGCTGATGCAGATGGAGTGAGGGTGGCCTTTATCTGTTTCCAGTTGGCTGCAGACTTTAGTGTGGTGGAAGCCAGTGTTTTGCCTTCAGCCACGAGAGAGAGACGTACTGATGCTCCGCCTCGTGCGAAGAGTGAGAGGTTGTACTTTTCTCCCTTTGTGACCGCTATGCCGTCCCATCCGCTGTTGACGAGACGTGCGCCTGTCTCAGAGGTGAATAGAGAGATGTAGTGGGCATTGTTGGCATGAATGGGGTTTTCTGTGTTGACAGCCCATTCTGAGCCTTTGCCCTCGAGTCTCCATGCTGTTTGTGCGTTCCATCCTCTGTGGTCGGCTTCGCTGTATTCGAAGTCGCGGTTCTGGATGAGTTCGGCGTATAGTCCTCCGTCGGCGGCATAGCTTATGTCTTCGAAGAAGATGCCCATGAGGTCTTGTGATATGGCCTTTTGGTCATCCCAGTTGATGTTGAGCGTAGAAGTTATCTTTTCGTCTCTCTGCGCGATGTGTTCACCTGCTTTGATGAAGTTGTCCCTGTCCCAGGCAGCATTGCGCTCTGCCCTTATCTGCTTGTTGAGCAGGTTTTGGAGTCCGCTGTATGGTATGCGGATGATGTTGTTAGCCGACTTTTTCTTATATTCTTCAATGGTCGCCTCCATCTTGTCCTTGTCGATGAAGGGATAGTCTTGTGGTTTCCATAGGCTGAAGTTGTCTGATGATGTGACGGCTATCTGCGGCAGTTTTGTGTTGGGGATGAATGTGGCATGATATTGTTTGCCGTCGTAGGAGAGGATAGGGTAGTGGAGTTTTTTTTCTGATCCCCACGTTCCGAAATCGCTCTCGAAGAGGTTGCAGTGGACGTGTGTCCAGTGGTTGCCGTCTATGGAGTAGGCTATTTGGAAGTCTCTTACTCCGTTGTTGACATCTGGCTTGATGTAGACGGAGTCGGGATGATTGGCATGGGCAGGCAATGCCATGGCGGTGATTAGGAGCGAAGCAATTAGTTTGTTCATTGTTATGGGGTGTTCTATAAATTAGTTTTCATGTTTCTATCAGGGTGTCTCTTTTGCTTGGCCGATTTTGGACTCTCATTTGCATCTGTCTCTTTTTGACTTCGTCTTCCTCCTCCTTGCAAGGCATAGCCAAAGCGAGCTTTGTCTCTGCTCTTGCTTCGTTCGTCGGTCCATTCAGTCACGATGCCCGCATCGCTCCTTCATTCATAAGAGACATCTGCTGC
>JAEDNQ010000010.1 GCA_016302435.1 Bacteroidaceae bacterium | reverse complement strand
TGAGCCTGGTGGATTTACCTGTTTGTTATAGATATGTTTAATGGATATGCGTTATAGACATGTTTTAGTTATCCCGCCCAATTGTCGCGGTCAAGATTTCTGTAGCCTATGGCTTCGGCTATGTGTTGTTTTTCGACTGTCTCGCTGCCTTCGAGGTCGGCTATGGTGCGTGCCACCTTGAGGATGCGGTCGTAGGCACGGGCAGAGAGGTTGAATTTCTTCATGGCATTGCGCAGCAGTGTCATGGTCTCGTCGTTGAGCTGTACATACTTTTGCAGAAGTGCTGTGTTCATCTGTGCGTTGCAATGCACTCCTTTGATGTCTTTGTAGCGTTCCATCTGTATGCGGCGCGCATTTATCACTCGCTCGCGGATGGCAGAGCTGGGTTCGCCTTTGGGAGCTTTGGACATGTCTTCAAAGGGGACGCTCTCTACCTCTACCTGTATGTCGATGCGGTCCATGAGAGGGCCGCTTATCTTGTTCATATAGCGATGCACCTGGGCAGGTGTGCACATGCATCGGCGCGTGGGGTGGTGGAGATAGCCGCAGGGGCATGGGTTCATGGAGGCTACGAGCATGAAGGAGCAAGGCAGGGTGAAGTTGTAGCGAGAGCGGGAAACGGTGACGACACGATCTTCGAGAGGCTGGCGAAGGGTTTCAAGAACGCTGCGGCTGAACTCTGGCAGCTCGTCGAGGAAGAGAACGCCATTGTGTGCAAGGCATATCTCGCCAGGCATGAAGATGTTGCCGCCTCCGACGAGGGCTACGTCAGACACGGTATGGTGTGGGGAGCGGAATGGGCGCTGACTGATGAGGGAGGACTCCTTGGAGAGTTTGCCAGCTATGGAGTGTATCTGTGTTGTCTCAAGACTCTCATTGAGGCTGAGTGGAGGGAGGATAGATGGCAAACGTTTGGCCATCATGGACTTGCCACATCCAGGAGAACCAACAAGTATGATATTGTGTCCACCTGCTGCAGCCACTTCGAAGGCTCGTTTGACATTGGCCTGTCCCTTGACCTCATCGAAGTCAAAATCGAAGGTGTTGAGTTGGGAGTAGAACTCCTCTCTGGTGTTGACGACTGTGGGTTCGAGCTGTCTGGTGCCTTGTAGGAAAGATATGACTTCTTGGATATGGCTGATGCCGTATACCTTGAGATTGTTGACCACGGCAGCTTCGCGCGCATTGTGTGCAGGGACAAAGAGAGCCTCATATCCCATCTCTCGGGCTTTGATGGATATGGGCAAGGCTCCCTTGATAGGCAGTACGGTGCCATCGAGTCCCAGTTCGCCCACAAACATGTAGCGTTCGATGGCAGATACCTCTATAAACTTGTATGACAAGAGCACACCGAGAGCTATGGGGAGGTCAAACCCCGAGCCTTCCTTTCGTATGTCAGCTGGCGAGAGGTTGACTACAATGGAGCGTGTCAAGGACTTGTACTTGTTTTGCCTCAAGACAGCATTTATGCGTTCTTGACTTTCCTTGATAGCATTGTCTGGCAGACCAACGATGGAAAACTTCTGATTCTGACCGCCTTCGTATGAATCGACCTCAATGCATACTGGTATGGCATTGAGTCCCTGTAGCGTAGCGCTGTGTAGTTTGGCAAGCATGGTAAGAGAGTGGTTAATGTCAGATGAATATTATTTGGATTTTGGGAATATAGCAATAATGTTGTCAGAATGCGGCAATAATATGTCACCGATTCTGTTATGGCAGGTTCTCTTAATTACGATTCTTTTTTGAATTACCTTTGCGGTCTTTCGTCCTTAGGAACATATTTCTCCACAACTTTGGTGAGGTCCGCCACGTCTGTGCCTCGCTCTACTATCTTGTGGTCACTATCAACCAGTATGAACGATGGGACTCTGTCTACGCCCAGTCGTCTGATGTCATCGGATTCAAAACAGCGTCCGTCGCAGTAGTGCTCGATGTTCCGTGTGGAGTCTTGGCAGGTTGACTCTTCCCAGCGGTATCGCTCTACGTCTAATGAGACGGCTATTATGCGCAGCTTGCCCCCCTCCTTATAGTCGTCATGGCAGGCTCGTATCTTCCACAAAGTATCGTAGCCGCTGATAGACCATGTGGCCCAGAAGACGAGGAGGGTATAGTTTTTGGCCGCTTTTGTGTCCTTTGATTTGGCACTCTCGGCAGGTTTATCTTTCTTGTCTTTGTCGGCAGTCTTAGTGTCCTTTTTCCAGAGTTTGGAAGTCTTATTGTTACGGTCTCTCAGATTTATGTTCGGCACCTTCTTTCCCACTATACTTTGCCTTTGGTATTTGACTCGTTGCTCTATGTCAGTAAGATAGCGGTTTGACGGATGGTGAGATTTGACCGTATCGATGAGAGCAGCCAGAAGGTCGAGCGACGCACTGCTACTCTGGACAAAATAGCGGTCGAGCAAATATATGGCCACAAGCGACTCTGAGTGTTCGTTGATATAAGTACGTGCCAAGGCCTGAACAGCAGCTTCGTTGAGCGTATATGCCTCCCTGCGAAACTTGTTCATGAGTTTGTTTTCGTCCGTGCCGTTGACGACATAGTTTTTCAGGTCGTTGGCAGTGGCTTCATAGGCAAGGTCGGCACCGGGGCTGACGAAGATGACCTGTTCCACTCCATTGGGGAAGAGGAGTATAAATGGTGTTGTCGTTGTGACCTGCCCCTTGTAGAGGAATCGTCCTTCTTGAATGGTCAGAGTGTCAAACTTGGCATCGCGGCCTTCGAGGTTGTATACGTACAATTCTCCTGCCTGCATGTCGCGGAATGAGCCTTCGAGTCGGAAGTCATTACCTTGAGGGCCGCACGCTGCGAGCAAGGTGACGAGTGTGGCTATAGCTGATATTATATATATATGTGTGTGTCGTTTCACTGTCCGTCTGATGAGGTGGCAAATAAGATTTGGTAACATCTAAAAAGCCTCCTTATGCCCTGTGTACCTGCTGGCAGCAGGCACAGAGGACAGAGAGGAGGTATGGGAAGCTATCATTTGTAGTCAGAGAACTCAGCGTCGTTGGCTGCTCTGTCTGCAAGCTTTGGATCAAGTTCGATGGCCTTGGCGAGATTGGTCTTGACCTCATCTTTCTTTTCCATACGTGCAGCGAGGATAGCTTTGAGGTAATATGTCATGGCGTCAGGATTCTTGATGTTGGAGAGAATCTTCTGAGCGTCGGCATAGTCCTGAGAGAGTATTGTGGCGAGAGCGGCACTATTGTTGGCAGACTTGCTCATCTTGGCAGCAGCCTGATTGTACTTGCCCTGAGCTATGTAGAGGTGGCCGAGAGCTTCGTCAAAGTTGTTGGCATTGACACCCTTGGATATATACATCTCAGCGTCCTTGAACTGCCCGTTCTGAATGGCTATCATGCCGAGGTTGGCATTGGCCTCAGGAGCAGCAGGATTGAGGCTGAGAGCCTTGCGGAGGTAGAATTGGGCATTGTCGATGTCTCCACGTCGTAGAGCCAGCTCGCCAAGATTGCTGAACGCTCTGTAGTCTGAAGGGTAGAGCGAGACGGTCTTTTTGAGGATGGCCTCTTTCTTGTCGTCTGTCTCTGCAAGGATATTGGCTGCATAGACAAGTTCCTCCACGCTGAGCTTCTCTGCGTCTTCATCGAAGAGCTTCATGATGGCTTCATCGCTTCGACCAATGACATCGTAGTTGATGACCATGCGCGCGCGGCGGAGTTCGGGGAGAACGGCATCAGCCAGTTCTTTGTAAACGACAGCGATGTTGCGTATCTCCTGTTCGCGCTGTTCTGGGTCTTGATACATGGAGAGGACTCTGATGATGAGGTCCTTGTCCTGGAGGTTGGACTGAGAGACGAGTTCCTGGAAGCCTTCCCAGTCTTCGGCTGTATACTTGGTGTCAACATTGGTATCGAGCTGATTGAGCTTGAGCTGCTTGTTGACATATCCCTCGCTGACTTCACCACGCTTCTCGGCAAGTTTCTCATTGAGGGCGTATGCGCCATCAGGAGAGGCGTAGGCACTGATTTCTATAT
This sequence comes from Bacteroidaceae bacterium, assembly GCA_016302435.1. GTDB lineage: Bacteria > Bacteroidota > Bacteroidia > Bacteroidales > Bacteroidaceae > Minthosoma. Next base: position 21,771 of record JAEDNQ010000010.1, on the reverse strand, counting down.
TGTTGAGCACGAGGCTCTCTTCGTCGCTCTTGATATTTTGGAGAGTGGAGATGAAGTCCTTCACGTTCTGGCTGTTGAGTTCGCTGCCGCGCAGGTTTGCCTGTCCGATGAGGAACTTGACGGCGGCCTCTTGCTTCTTTGTGATGAGACGCTGGAAGTTGTCGGGAGCGACTCCTAAGTTGGCAGTAGATGCTGTCTTTGTGACGAGGGCTGCTGTACACTGTATGCCGTAGCCTATCTTAACCGATGGCATGTCAATGACCTTGTCTCCCTTGCGAGCGTTAAACTGCATGAAGAGTTCGCTCTTCTCCATGCCTTCCTGGAATGGAACGCAGAATCTCATGGTGGCGTGTCCACCGTTCTTGTAGGAGATGATGGTGTTGTTTGCTTCGACCTTCTCACCTTGCAGCGTGAAAGTCTCTCCAGTAGCAGCGTTGCCCTTCCACTTGAGCACGGGTGTGCAGGCGATGACAGCTTTCTTGTTGACAACTTTTGCTGGCACATTGATGCTGATGGTAGCAGGCACTTCGCCCGCCACATATTCGAGCGGCGTGGGAGATACGGCAAAGTTTTCAGCTACGAGTGCTTTCTGTTTGCCACATCCTGTGAGCAGGACTGTGGCTACTGCTGGGAGTAGCAGATAGATGTTCTTTTTCATTTTATATGTATTTATAAAGTTTAGAGGGTTGCATATTTAGTGGAGGATGGGCTGGCGCGACATGTGTGAGCGCAACTTGCAGGCGAGCCGCCATCGTGGCTATGAGTTTGTGACATATTTCTTGCTGAGCCGGCGCACGGGATACCATACTGAGATGAATCCTACGGCAATGACGGTAGCGAAGATGATGAGCAGGTCGAGCAGATGCACGCTGACGGGGTAGGCATTGATGATGTAGCTGCCAGAGCTGCTGCCCAAGCCGATGAATCCGTACTGCTGTTGCAGAAGGCAGAGGGTGAGCCCTATGGCGATGCCTATGACAGCTCCTGCAAGACATATCATGCGTCCCTCCATCATGAAGATGTCGCTTATCTGCTTGTTGTCAGCTCCGAGGCTGCGTAGTGTTATGGCGTCTTGCCGCTTGTCAATGGTGAGCATGGAGAGCGAGCCCACGATGTTGAAACAGGCTATGAGCAAGATGAAGGTCAGGAAGATATAGGAGATAAGTTTCTCTATCTGCATGATCTTGAATGTGTCGGCCTGCTGCTCATACCTGTCCAGCACCTTATAGTCGGAGCCTATAAGTTGGCTGATGCGTGTCTTGGCGGCCTGTATGTCGGTGCCGGGCTTTAGCCTGAGTTCGACGGACGAGACATACCCTTGCTTCTCGAAAAGGCGGCGAGCGAAGGCTATGTTGGTGATGACGTAGTGTGAGTCATACTTGTTTTGTTTGACGCGGAAGGCTGTGCGAGGCAGGTAGAGTTCTTCCTGTATGAGGCTGGCTGAGGGGTCGGTGAGGTCAAGACGCTCGCCTCTTCTGGGGGCAAAGACCTGCAGTGGCTGGTCATAGTCAATGGACAGTCCTAACTGCTTGAGAAGGTTGATGCCTGCTATACCATAGTCTAAAACGTCAACACCCAAATCAAAGACTCCATCGCCAAGGAGCAGCTGGTCTATGTCGGTGAGTTGCTCGAAGTTGTCCTCTACACCTTTTATGGTGGCCATGACCTGACTGTTGCCAGCCATGAGCAGAGCATTGCCTTCCAGCGTCTCTGAGTATATGTCCACATCGCCACACGTCTTGAGCTTCTCCAGCCCATCAGCATCGGCAGGTACAAACTTGCCTTGTGCAGGCACGACTTTCAGCTCAGGGTCGAAGGCTGTGAAGAGGTCTGCCACCATGTCCTGAAAGCCATTGAACACAGACAGTATGCACACAAGGGCTGCTGTAGCTATAGCCACACCACATACCGACACACCTGAGATAATGTTGATGGCATGGTGCGACTTCTTGGACAGGAGGTACCGCTTGGCTATGTAAAAAGAGAATGTCATTGGAGACGTACACACAGCTTTTACTGATTGAGCAATTTGTCTATATTGTCCACATAGTCGAGCGAGTCGTCGAGGAAGAACTTCAGCTCAGGTATGATGCGCAACTGGTGACGCTCCAGCTTGCCGAGCTCGTACCTTATCTCTGAGGCATGCTCATTGACATTGTTCAGCACCTCCTGAGCTCTCTCAGAGGGGAAGATGCTGAGATACGCCTTTGCCACACTGAGGTCTGGGCTGATGCGCACTACGCTGACACTGACCAGCAAGTTGCGCGTCTGTCGTGTCTGCGCCTGAAAGATGTTGCTCAAGTCTTTCTGGATGAGTCGAGCTATTTTGTTTTGTCTTGTTGTTTCCATAAATATGTTGGGGTAAATGATTTTGTTATTTTTCAAATGTCCGGTAGAAATATTTGTCAGAAGAAATCTCACTTCTTGCGTATGATGGTCAATCCGTCCCTGAGCGGCAGGATGACCTTCTCCACTCTCTCGTCCGCCGCCACCAGATCGTTGAAGGCCATGATGCCGAGCGTCTGCGCATCGTGCACGTTTTCCTCCACCACATGCCCGTCCCACAGTGTGTTGTCGGCCAGGATATAGCCTCCTGGGGCAAGGTGGTGAAGCACCATCTCGTAGTATTCTACATAGCGCCTCTTGTCCGCATCGATAAATGCCATGTCGAAAGTGAGGCCGAGGCGGGGCACGATATCCATAGCGTCACCTATGTGCATGGTTATCTTGTCAGCATAAGGGGAACGCTGAAACCATGGCAGGGTGAAATCCTCCTGCTCGTCATTGATCTCTACCGTATGGAGGTGTGCCCCCTCCTCCAGTCCCTCAGCTATGCATAGTCCCGAGTAACCAGAGTACGTTCCGAGTTCGAGCACCATCTTGGGCCTTATCATCGTGACGAGCATCTTCAGCAACCTTCCCTGAATGTGGCCGCTGGCCATGCGACCGTAGAGAAGGTGGAGCTGGGTGGCGCGCCAGAGGCTATGCATGTAGTCGCTCTCACGGTCAATGTGCTGAACGATATATTCGTCTATCTTCTCAGACTCTGTCATGGTTCATTGCTGATTATTGCGTATGGATGAAGCTATAAGCGCTTCCACGCCCAGCCTGTAGCTGTCGAGGCCGAAGCCGCAGATGACTCCAAGGCATGCGCAACTGATCATCGACTTGTGGCGAAACTCCTCGCGGGTGTGGACATTGGAGATATGCACTTCCACGACGGGAGCCTTCACTCCCCTGATAGCATCTTGGAGCGCAATGCTCGTATGAGTGTAGGCTCCGGCATTGAAAACTATTCCGTCCCAGTCAAATCCCACCTCATGTATCTTGTTGATGAGCTCTCCCTCCACGTTTGACTGATAGTATCCAAAGTCAACGTCGGGATAACGCTGCACGAGTTCGTCGTAGTATTCCGCAAAACCTCTTGAACCGTAGATGCCAGGCTCTCGTTTGCCAAGCAGGTTGAGGTTAGGCCCGTTGAGTATAAGTATCTTCATGTTTCTTGTCTTCTGATGTTTCTTGTCTTCTGTTGTTTATCCTGACACGGCAACGACACAGGGTCGCCATCTGCTGCCATGATATTTATCTAATGATAATGCAAAGTTAGCTCTTTTTTATTTACCGCCCAAATAATATTTTGCTATTTTCCCATAAGCGCCGTTTTTATCGCTCCAAAGATGGCAAAAAGAGAAGCCTCCTGACTTCCAACTTGGGCATCGACTACGGAACCAACCTGCAATGCGCTTGGGGAAGGTGGAGGCTTTTTTTCGCTCTTTTTGACCTTGTTGACGGCAAAGTTAGTGTTTTTTTGTCATTTAGTTGCACGTTTCAAGAAAAATATTTATTTTTGTGCCGCAATTTTAACACTAAATATTCATTTTATGACATTCACACAACGATCATACCCTATTTTTGAGCAGTCAATAGTCGACTACCACGTACACGACAACATCGACCAGCCCATCCAAAATCCATACCAGGAAGGCAGCATCGAATACTACCTCTACCAGAAGAACTGGATAGACACCGTACAGTGGCACTTCGAAGACATCATTCGCGACCCACAGATAGATCCGACCGAAGCTCTGGTGCTCAAACGCCGCATTGACAAGAGCAATCAGGACCGCACAGATCTCGTCGAAATGATTGACTCCTATTTCCTCACCATCTACAAGGACATCACGCCGACAGCCGATGCAACCATCAACACCGAAAGTCCAGCGTGGGCTGTCGACCGCCTCTCAATCCTCGCCCTCAAGATATACCACATGAAAGAGCAAGTAGACAGAGCCGATGCTACCCTTGAGCACAGACAGCTCTGCCAAAACAAGCTCAACGTGCTCCTCGAGCAGAAGAAAGACCTCTCCACTGCCATCGACCAGCTCATAGCCGACATAGAAGCCGGACGCAAGTACATGAAGGTATACAAGCAGATGAAGATGTACAACGACCCAAGCACTAACCCTGTGCTCTACGGAAAGAAGTGACCAGTTCCTTTTTTCCACACAGGACACACTTCGCTACCGACACTCCCCCTCACACACACCAGCGTCGGCACGAAGCGACCAGACACATACTAAGTAAAATACCCTCATAACTCTACGCCATGAAACTTGGGTTTGATGCAAAACGACTATACAACAATTTCACAGGACTGGGCAACTACAGCCGCACAGCCATAGACATACTCACGGACGAATATCCCGACAATGAGTACTACCTCTACTCGCCCAAGGTGAGGCTCAACGGCGTCACCCTACCATACATAGGTCGCCACCACTGCCATACCATCACACCCAAGGGCATCATGAGAGGCAGCGCATGGCGCACCTACGGACTCGTCAGCGACATGAAGCGCGACGGCATACAGCTCTTCCACGGACTGAGCAACGAGATGCCCACAGGACTCTTCCACTCCGGCATAGCATCCGTCGTAACAATCCACGATGTGGCCTTCCGCACCTTCCCCTCCATGTACCACTGGCACGACCGCACTATCTACGACCTCAAGTGGCAATATGCCTGCAACCACTCCGACCGCATCATCGCCATCAGCGAATGCACCAAGCGAGACATCATGGAGTTCTACAATGTGCCCGAACACAAGATAGACGTGGTATACCAACCCGTCTCCCCCATCTACTACACGCCCCTCCAGCCAACCCCTACCAACCCGTACATGCTCTACGTCGGCAGCATCAACTCGCGCAAGAACCTTCTCGGGGTAGTAAAAGCCATTGAGCTACTGCCAAAAGACCTGCGCATACCACTCATCATCGTCGGCGGAGGAGGATCATACAAGCAGATAGTACGCCAATACATCGCTGACCACGGCCTCGACGACCTCTTCCTCTGGCCTGAGATGGTGAGCAACACAGAGCTCAAACGCCTCTACACCAATGCCAGCCTCTTCGTCTACCCTTCCTTCTACGAAGGCTTCGGCCTGCCCGTTGTGGAGGCACAGCTGTGCGGATGCCCCGTAGTGACGAGCAACGTTAGCAGCCTGCCCGAAGCAGGAGGGCCATTCGCTCTACAAGCAGACCCCAACAGTCCCGAAGACATCAGAGACAAGATGCAGCTGCTGCTCACCGACACCGAACTCATACAGCGCACACGAGTCATGGGACGGCAACATGCCCTGCAGACATTCGACCCTCACAACCTCGCCCGACAGCTCATGGGTGTATACCAGTCGATAGTGTAAAGGCAGGAGAAACAACACTTATTGTAACAAACAACCCCCACATAAACATACCAACAATGAATTTTCTCGATAGAAACGAATTCAACTTCGAGCCCTCACAAAAGGTCATCGAAACCATCAAAAACTTCGACCCTAAGCAGCTCTGCTTCTACACGCGCATCTACGACGAGGGTAAGAAGAGCATAGTATCCGTCCGACTCTCTGAGATATATGGCGTTCCAGAAGAACAGGTGCTCCTCGGCTACGGAGGTGAAGAGATTCTCAAAAATGCCGTCCACTACTACCTCACCAAGGGCGACAACAAGACCATACTCATCCCACAGTTCTCCTGGTGGTACTACAACTCCATAGCTGCCGAAGTAGAAGGCATCACAGAGATGTACCCACTTCATGAGAAAGAAGACACCTTCGCCTACAACATCGACGAAGTCATCGAATACACAAACCGCATCTGCCCACGCATGCTCCTCCTCGCTTCGCCCAACAACCCCACAGGCAACAGCCTCACAAGCGAAGAGATAGGACGCATCATGGAAAACATACCCGACCAGACCATGGTCCTCATCGACGAAGCCTACGCATCGTTCATCACCAGCGACGTCGACTACATAGCCCCTCTCGTCAACAAATACTCCAACCTCATCATATCACGTACCCTGTCCAAGTTCTACGGTCTGCCCGGACTGCGCATGGGCTTCGGATTCATGGGAGCAGGACACCAGAAGTTCCTCAAGTACGCCAACATGTACCTTGGCTACAACCGATTCACCGAAGCCGTGGCCATAGCCGCACTCGACAGCGACGACCACTACCGCGAAGTGGCCAACCAGATGGACTGGGGACGCAAACTCTACAAGCAAGAACTCGGCAGCCTCCCTGGCTTTAAGGTATACAAGAGCGTGGCAAACTTCATCCTCATCAAGTACCCCATAGAAATAAAAGCCGAACTCCAGCAAGCCATGGCAGACGAAGGCTACAAGATAAAGTTCATGGGTGACCCAGGACTCGAATCATGCCTGCGCATCACACTCGGACGCCCAGAACAAACACAGACCGTCTGCGACACCATCAAACGCATAGCACTCAACCACAACAAGTGACAACATACCACTGCCACACACAAAGGGATGCACCATCATCACAGCCTCATCCACCACAGATGAACACCTATGATGGAGCATCCCTTAGATTTCTACCACTTCACGTACATATATAATATATATATAATATACTTCTACACACCTCCCATAAACATGAAAGCCATCATACTTGCAGCAGGCATAGCCTCACGCCTCCGCCCCCTCACCAACGACCGTCCCAAATGCCTACTCGAGATAGGAAACAAATGCCTACTCCAGCGCACCTTCGACGCACTCATAGCCAACGGCATCAACCAGTTCGTCGTAGTCACAGGCTACCTCCACACACTCATCGAAGACTTCCTCACCCGTAGCTACCCCACACTCAATATCACCTTCATCCACAACGAGCGCTATGCCTCCACCAACAACATCTACTCCCTATGGCTCGCACAGCCTGCAGCCGAAGGTGAAGACATACTGCTCCTCGACAGCGACATACTCTTCGACCCAGCCATCGTCACACGCCTGCTCCAATCACCATACCCAGACACCCTCGCCCTCAACAACCATCCTCTCGGAGAAGAAGAGATGAAGATAATACCCGACACACAGGGACGTGTCAAGGAAATCAGCAAGACATGCTCCATAGAGCAGGCTGCAGGAGAATCCATAGGCATAGAACGCATGTCAAGCACATACACCCGAGCCCTCTACGCCGAACTCCAGCAGATGATACAGCAAGAAGGACTCGACAACATATTCTACGAGAGAGCCTTCGAAAGACTCATCCCACAAGGCCACACCTTCCACATCCTCGACACCACAGACCTCTTCTCCACCGAACTCGACACCGTAGAAGACTTCAACTCAGCCAAACAGCTCATACCATCCGCACTCTATTGACATACACATGGCAACATACGACATACGCCCCCTACAGCTACGCATCCTCGACATACTGCTCACCATCCAGCAAGTATGCCAGGCTCACAACCTGCGATACTACATCATTGCAGGCACACTCCTCGGAGCCATGCGCCACAAAGGATTCATCCCCTGGGACGACGACCTCGACATAGGCATGCCTCGCAAGGACTACGACCTGCTCATGCAGCATGCCCACGACTGGATTCCCCGACCACTGGAAGTCGTCAGCTACGAGACCGACCCCGACTATCCCCTGCCCTTCGCCAAGATACAAGACTCCAGCACAACACTCATCGAGCGCATGCACCTGCGCTACGTAGGCGGCATATACATCGACGTCTTCCCTCTCGACGGCATGACATCCAATCCCCTCTTGCAGCGTATCCACTTCGCCCGCTACTTCTATCTGAAGAAAGTGCAGTATTTCCTCTACCGCGACCCCTACCGCCACGGACATGGCCCTTCATCATGGCTGCCACTCCTGTGCCGCAAACTATACACACTGGCAGAGGTGCAGGAAAAGATGAGACGCATGCAACGCACATACGACTTCGACCATTCCGACCTCGTCGTCGACCACGACGACGGACTGCGCGGCATCATGCCACGCTCATACCTCGGCCAGCCCACCCCCATACTCTTTGAGGGTCAGCAGGTCATGGGAGCAGAACACCCCGACTCCTACCTCTCACAGAAATATGGCGACTACATGACCATCCCTCCAGGTCCCAAGCAGCGACAGCACAACTTCCACCTCCTCGACCTCAACACGCCCTATAGAGACAACAAGCAGATACAAGGGAAATAAGTAAGAGTGACAAATAATATGATGTTCATCACAAATAGAATACTTTCTGTCTGTTACTACATTTGTTTCAGCAAAAATTCGGTCAAGAGATGTATTTTATTTAAAAAAACACTAAATTTTCGGCTGAAAGCATTAACTTTGCACAACCAATACTCATACCGAAAGCCTCAAGGGGCGCGGATGGGCAGACATATATACATATAAGGCGTAACTGACGCTTTGGTTTTGACGCAGTAAGAATCTCGCAAATTCACTACAGATTGTCAAAAACAAAGCAACGGGAACGCCTCATGGGATGTATTGTATACAGCTCTCATTGGCTTTGGACAACTACAGCGTGCCCATCGCAGATGAGGAAATGGTTTATATACTTACATCATACGTGGGGCTTTCGGCGTTGCTCGTTTCGACAATCTGGGCAATGCGAGAGCCTTTACTGCGTGGAACGAGTGACAGGACTGGCTCCACGTTTCCTTATCTGTATGTAGCAACAACAATAATAACAATCTCCCAGTGGCAGCCATGGGAACATACAGAGAAGTTGTATGAATAGAAAACGCATCATTTTCGGACCATTCCTGTCGCTCCTGATGTTTGCAAGTGTTCATGCGCAGGACACCCCGACAGACTCAGTCATTGGAAGTGCTGTAGACCAGAAAGCGCTGGCAGACTCCTTGCAGGTTTTGTCCAGCGAATTTGCAAAACTCAAGTCACATGTCGTTCAGATGGAAAAGGACGACCAACTCGAAAAGATTTGGAAACGCAAGAAGTATATTAAGATTGGCTATGCCACTCCATCCATAGAACGTACTGATGGAGAAGAAATGGAATGGGAAACGGATTTTGCCATTTCATTGCAGCAAGGAAAAACTGCATATTTGCACGCCAAGCCTCTTTGGGGAATTATTAAGTTTGGAATCGACTTCGGTTTTGCCGATATTAGCTATGCAAAGGTGAAACTGAAGGACATGGAGCATGAAGGTTCTACTGGCTCAACGGGAACTGGCAATTCCAATACTGATGGTTTTGATGACATCGTGAGTGATGCTCCCAATGGTTCACTCATGGATATGGTTGGCATCAATCTGGGCATGCACAAATTTGAATATGGCTTGCATGTAGGACCAAGCATAAGCATCAACCCATGGAATCACATCATCATATCTGCATATTTCCATGCCATGCCAACAGCTTCAGGTCTTATTCAGAACGACACGTTCTCCTATGGATTCGGCTGTGCAACTTCTGCCGGTATTTCTATCGCCTACAAGGTTTTTTCCGTTGGTGTGGAAGGACGATGGAGCAAGATCAAATACAAGCAGACTTCCTTTGACGATGAAGAGGACTCTGACAATGTCAGCATCTTTGACACAGAGAAGTTTAAGATTAAAGAAAGCAGCACTCGTTTTTATATCGCGTTTAGATTCTAATGTTTGTCTTTAAGGCAGATGAACATATCCGATATTGCCCGAGATATGTCACAGAGAGAGATAACGCATATATATAATAAAACATTCAAACTACAATAACAATATGAAACTCAGAAAGATTTTTTACATACTCGCATCTTTATGCTTCGTCTTGTCCGCATGCGAATCAGACGATGAAAACAATGGCACAGGCGATGTGCCTAATGGTGCACTCCCATCAGCAGAGTTCACCCCCAATAACCTGCCCGATGAGCCTTACGCCGAGGATGCCATCAAGATTGTGGCAGAAGACGAAGATGCTCCGTTCTATTCTATTGAACTGATGGGAGACGGACATTATCTGCTCTGTCTTACACGTCCTACAGAACTTCCCACTAAAGCAGTCTGCGTGGACAAGACAGCTAATGGAGGCTTCAGAATAAGCAATAGCCACAACACATCAGCTATGCGCACAAGAATCGTGACTGACGAAAATGGCACGACTAACATAGGATACGGAAACATGTATTACGGTGCATTTGAAAAAATCGGAGACCGCAAATACCGCCTAAGTAATGGCTGCGAAATAGAGTTGCAGGAACAATCGCGTGCAATCAAAACGATATGGTATAGTAGCCCAGACGGCTTAGTAGTCACCATAAAAATTTCAATTTATGATAATGTATTGGACGATAATACTCGAAGCCTATGCCGCACTTGGAATTATAACAGCATTGAAATATGGGGGTATATCAACGATGCTTATATCGTTCACGGCAAGCAGACAATTGTAGACGGAAGAGTAGAGAGGGAGTTCGAGTCTTCCATGTCTGATTGGGAGGAAGATGATATTTTGGACGATGACTCCGAGCTGTGCTACAAGGCGATATTCAGCACAAATGGTACATATTTATGCTTTTTCAGAGATGGTACAGCAGAAGCATACTCATGGGAATGGTCTGACGAGAAGAGCGGAACAATCCATACATGGGATGCATCAGAATACTCATTAGATAAACAGGATCATCTCTATAGCAAAATCCGTTTCGCAGGCAGACAAATGCGTGTATATAATGATGTGTCGGAACGTGAAGACGGTATGACCTCCCGCTCGGTAACGGTAGAGACCCTGACAGCAGCACAATAACATAAGCAGGTCACCATGACCACTTTCATGCCATCTCATTTCTGCCCATAAATAATTATCATAGTAAGAAGTGAGAAACCAATAAGGGAAGCTGAAAGGTCATTGTCAAGTAACCATAGCCACTCGCCTATATTGCACGGGGAGACAGGACATTAGCCATCGTATAGCTTAACAAGGAAGAGGGTGTGCCAACAAGTCGTCTTGTTGGCACACCCTCTTTTCTGTCTGACACGCCTCATATAGTCTCGTACCTTAGGAGGGGTACATTTGTTCCTTTCTGCTGCCATCATACCTAAATTTATCCCTTAGCATACTCAATGCTACTCGTGAGCAGGCTCAATGCTACTCGTGAGTCGGCTCAAACAGAGAGTTGAGCTTGGTGCACAAATAGGTTAAGGTGGGTTCTATAAATTCGCCTTGTCAGATTTTGGATTTATCTCTGAGAGAGAGTGTCAGTTTTTGAGGGAGCGATGCAGGCATCGTGACTAAAAAAACTGGCAGTAAGCGCCAGAGAGAAACAAAAAGATGGCAAAACGTCGACCGAACGAGCAGCGAGAGCAGAAGCCAAACTTGTTTGGATTATGCCGAGTCGCAAGCGAGGAAGATGAAATCAACCCATAATTACAAAACTTTTTACGGTGGGAATTAATAGAACCTGCCTTAATAACATTACATCTATGACATTTGGCAGAGCAGTTATCAAGGCTATTAAAGAGTACTTGAGTCAGTATGGATTTACATATCGTGAACAGAGAGACTGGTGACATGCGTCAATAACGCACGTGAAGATGCCTGTCCCCTGTTCTCTCTTCAATATAAGATACGCCTCTGCCATTACATGGCGAACACGAATCATTTATCCAAGGTCTTCATCACTTCTGTACCAAATTTCACCATATCTATCAATTTTTTTTGCTTTATACATCTGTGAAATTATTATTTTTCGTACATTTGCAGTATGAAAACCATAGAATGCCATTTCGGGGTATCACGAAACTTCATGATGTCCATTATGTCACATAGTTGGTTTTGTGTTCGACCCTCATTAATGAGGGAAACACCACATAGCATTGGAAATTAATTCTTGTTGTTCAAAGATTATCAAATCAATCACATGAATGGCGAGAACAAGACAAATAATAAAGTGAAGCAACATGAATAAATACATCCAGATACCGTTAACTATAATAATATGGTCTGTGTGCTCATTGCAAGCATTTTCTCAGGAAGAAAACGCCATGCTGATCTTTGAACATGATGAGAATGGAGCAATTGTGTGTGAAGAGTACACAAGCGAACAGAAAGCAGAAGATTCCATGTATGTATACCAATCCCCATATAAGGCATGTAAGAAAGATAAGGCAAGCTACTTCTGGATGAATGAGAATGTCCAAATGAAGATCGACAGGAATGGCATGCTGACTGTCAATATCCTTCACATGCCTGCAGATGCTAATTGCACCCTCAATATCGCGACTTTTTCAGGCATTGACATGCTGTCTGTGAACATCACCAATTCTTTCACCGCTTTGGACACACGCAAGCTCTCTTTTGGACAATACATTATAAGACTAATATCAGGGAGGGACGTTTACAGCAAGAAAATCATATTAGGCTATTAACGGTAAAAACTCGTTTGAATCCCAGACATTAATACTATGAGGTGCTTATCAGAAATAAGGATAATGGTGTTGGTGATTGCCGTGTCCACCTTGTTTATATTGTCTTCACACATCAATGCTCAAAATAACAATTACGTGGGAAGAATAGAGGGATATTTCAATCAGACTCCTGCGGGGGCTGCCACATATACCATTCCTCTTAAACTGTGCGACGGCTACAGCTCTTTCACTCCAAGCATATCCCTTTCCTACAATAGCCAGTCAGGAAACGGCATAGCGGGATTCGGATGGAGCCTGTCAGGGCTCTCGTCCATAAGTGCAGTCGGCCATAACCGGTATTTTGACGGCAATGAAGTCTCTGGAGTTCAGGCCAACACGTATGACGCATACGCTATAGATGGAAAGCGGCTTCTGTTGACAAGAGGAATCAACTCTCGTAAAGGAGCAGAATATGCCACAGAAGAGGACAACTATCAGATTATTTATATCGACAGTGCTTTTGCCACAACTCCCAAATCATTTGTCGTAAGGCAGCCTGATGGTACGACATTGCGGTATGGGGCTGACAACAATGCTGTTTTACGTACTCCAAACAGATATTCCGAAAAAGCCATAGCATGGCTATGCGACCACGCAACAGACATAAATGGCAATCACATAAAGTACGTGTACAGTTATTATAACAATGTACCTCTGCTCAACAAGATAGAATACGGGAAGAACAGCAACACAGGGCCTCTTTGTACGGTGTCGTTTGTCTACGAAAGCAGACCTGACACTGTATCCGCATGCGTGGCTGGACAGAAACACACACTTGTGCATCGTCTTGCAAGTATAGAATGCAAATATAATAACGCACTATTCCGCAAACTAACACTTACATATGACAATAACTCATATTATTCCCATCTTGTAAGCATAAAAGAGACAGGGTCTGACGGCAGGTGCATGCCAATGACACAGTTTGTCTGGGGAAATATTCCTGGCATTCAAATATCCTCATCAGGCATAAATCTGGATCTCAATGCGGTGATATCGTCAGAATCGCATATGTTTACTCCTTGCGATATCGACAATGACGGCAAGATAGAACTAATAGGGATGTGGCCTCGCCAGACAGGCAGCCAAGCATATATAATGAAATGGAATGGTACAAAAATGCAAGCTGTATACTCAAAGCCCACATTGGCTTCTTATATTTACGCGGATAATCTAGTTGTTATTAAGCACATGTTCCATTCTTCGGCCGCAGCGCATCTTGTGCCAGGAAACGAGCAGACAGCCGTGCTCGCATTCTTCACTGAAGACATAGACGCTCGTCGCTTTGCAAAATTTTTTTTCATGAAAGAAGGCTGGGACTTCTCATCCGAACTGAAACATACAGAAGAAATGCCGGCGTATGTCATTGCAGACTTTGACAGAGATGGGAAGGATGTCATAAAGCATATAGAAAAGAAAGACCTTAAGGATGGGTTGATACGCATAGTGACGCTCAATGTGAACATGGCCAACAAGTATGCGTCAGAATCAGAACAGCTGATAAATGTCAAACCACTGCTTTCTTCCACCCAGCAGAGATGCCGCATAAGGGACTGCCTTGCCGCTGACTTTGATAGCGACGGACTTGTGGATTTGCTCGTGCAATGCGATGATTTCTGTATAATGCTGTGGAATCAGAACGGATTGTTCACAGCGTTAAACAGCAATGTCCTGACCAACATAAAGCACGGAGACACGTTCCAAGCTGCGGATTTCAATGCAGACGGACTGATTGACCTCATTATCAATCATTCATCCTCAACCACATGGGTTAAAGCCATCAACACAGGCTCAAAGGACGCAGCTCTTTTCGCAGTGTCGCAGATCCCGGAATTGTCGTCAAGGCAAATTAAGAAACAGGGAGACGATGACAAGCTCTATGCATGCCTTACGCATGACCTTAACAATGACGGGATGAGCGACATCACCGTCATGTGTTCGCAAGGAAACAATCAGAAAGCATTTTGGCTGAAGTCAGAACATGACGGGTCATTCTCCTGTTTCAGGCAGACAGCGCTTGCACCTTCACTTGCCGTTAATGTCAACAATGTCTTGAGTTGCGACATCAATGGTGACGGATTCGTGGAGTTATTGGCGTATGGAGGCAACATATACACAGGTGCTGATACCACAAAGAGATGGATAAGATACTCCAATGATCTGTCTTCTGCCAACGCCAATAAGATTATTGAAGTAACTGATGGCATCGGGAAGAAAACCTCGTTCATGTACCGTTCACTTCTTGACGGATATACAAATAATGAGCAGGTGGCATTTCCGCTGGCACGTTTTTGCATTCCTGTCCATGTTTTGGCTGAGAGCTGCAACTCATGGGGAGATCAGTCCTACACAACGACATACGAATATGAAGGAGGAATCTATCATGCACTGGGCAAAGGTTTCCTTGGATTCAAGTCAATGGCAGCCAAAAGCCCGAATGTCAAGAACGTGACAACTCTGCAGATTAATCCGGGATACTATACTCCTTATATATCATCGGTCAAGACCACAGACAAGAATGACACAATCATTAGAGGCGAGTGGTTTGAATACCTGTTCGAGCAAGGAGCGGCACAGCGCAGCTATCACAAGAACCTCAGCAGAAAGTCGGTTTTTGATTTGGGTCAGAAGCTCAACAGGATTGTTTCGTATGGATCTTATTCGTATGGAAGTCCTCAGACAGTATCTCAGATAGGAGCAATCAGTTCTGAGAGCACATGTGCGTATGTCAACATAAACACTCCTGACACCTATCTGCTTGGCCTGCCTGCCACCAAGGAAACAGTCTACAGTACCAAGAACTATGACTATGAAAACGACTTTTTCTACGAGAAAGAAATAAATGAGTATGACACAAAAGGCCGTCTCTTGAAAGGATGCCTGTACAAAGGCAATGTTGAAGATAAATTACGACTGACTAGCACTAACGTATATGAATACAACAGCGCCGGGAATGTGGTAAAATCCCATTATCTGCCTTATTCCAGCAAAGACACGCTTACAGCTGTAAGCACGTTCAATCAATATGGGCAGCTTACACAGGCTGTTGCCGCAGATGGACACAGCACGTCATTCTCTTACAATTCGCTGGGATTAGTCTCTCAGGAGCTGGACAACTGGTTCGGCATCCGCAAGACACGTTCTTATGACGGGTTTGGCAGAATGACGCACCAGATAACGTCCTCTACCTCAAACGCCTTCACACCGGACACTATGAGCATGTCCTATACTCAAGGCATAAACAAGGACTATGCTTATTCAGTATGCACGGGGTCTTCTCACGCAACGACCGTCAAAGAGTATTATGATGCTTTCGGCAGAAGAATTGCAACGGGCACTGTGCATTTTGACGGCACAGAATACATGGTGGACACACGCTATTTCAGCGACACAAACTTTCCAGAGTTCGTGTCCGCCCCCCACCGTGCAGGCACTGAGGCAGTTGTTGGCACCTGCTATGCATACGACTGCCGCTTCCGTCCTGTTAAGACAACATATCCCGATGGCAGCGAGACGACAGCTACATACTATCATAATTATTTTTCGTCAACTGTGACGGAGAAGGGCGTGTCCACATATTATGAGTATGACGATGATGGCAGGATTGTTCAAAGGTCGGATAATGCTGGAGAAGCATTCTATTACTACAAGGCATCAGGCGAATACGACAAGATCTTTCTGGAGTATTCTGACGGGCATGAGGCATCTGCGGAATTCACTTACGACACTGCAGGACGAATAAAAGGTGTTGCCACACCCAACGGTGACAAGCAGTCCTATCGCTATGATATATACGGCAATGTGCTCAGCCACTCCTTTGGCAGCTCGATTTCAGGATACTATACCACAAATTTCACATACAATAAATATGGCGATTTGCTGAAGAAGCAATATAATACTTTTTCAGGAAGTGCCACGGCAGCATATACATATAATGACAAGAGACTCTTAACTAATGTTGACGGTCCCAACTTCAGTGAGTCACGCACATACAATGCGGCAGGAATGCTTGTGGCCAAGGGCAAGAGTGTGTCTGCCGAGGGACGCCACTACAGCAAGAGCACAGAATATCAGTATAACGGTATCGGTCAGGTTAAATCCAAATCTTCCGTCTTGGCAGGAGTGTCATACCCCATAGTTGAAACATTCGAGTACACAAGAGGATGGATGACGGGCATAAAACTGAACGGCAGAAACGTATGGCACCTTGAAGAGGAAGATGACGGAGGACGGGCCGTGCGCATTTCCAACAGGCTGGGCGAAGAAACCAGCGAGTACGATTCGTGTGGCAGGCTCACGCGGACATGCGGCAAGGCATTCTGCACCAATAAATCGGACTACGAGACCGCAGCTCACACCTACACATACGACGGTCATGGAAGGCTGTCAAGCAAAGACGGGCTCCAGTATATATACGATGACTCAGGACTACTTACGGGGTGGAACGGTCGGAGCTATGCGTACGATGACAGGGGAAACATAACAATGGCTGGAGCGCAAAGCCAGATCAACTACAATGGTTACAAACTCAAATCCGTAGTTTCGCCTTCAAAAGAAGTCTGGGGCAAAGGCAGGTTGAGTGTGACATATAATGGTTTATACAAGCCGCAGTACGTCTATTATGAGAACCATCAGGACAAGGAGCTTGCAGAAGCGTTTTTTGAATACGATTCAGAAGGCAATCGCATAAGTTCTGTTCTGAACTCATACATGTCTGATGAATTGACCGAAAGAGGTGATCCTAACCCCGAATACAAGGAGAACGAATTTATCCGAGCTTATGTAGATGACCAGTATGAAGTTGACGACTGTGAACCCACATACACTATTCCCTGCCATTACTATTATGTAGGCGGCACTCCTCAGACCGCTCCTGCCGTTGCTGCCATTAATAACGACAAACTTGTGCTGTGGCAGATATACAGAGACAATCATGGAAGCATCACCAGCATGGCAGACTCTACACAGCTTCAGAGATATTACTATGACCCTTGGGGCAGATACTGCGAAGAGAATGGCGACATGTCTGATGTTTTGCTTCATAAGGGGCACACACCTGTCAACTATTTCCACAGGGGGTTTCTGGGGCAGGAACATCTGTTTCCATTTGGCCTTATAAATCTGAATGCCAGACTTTACGACCCCTACATAGGCCGCTTCATGTCATTTGACCCTGTATTTGACGCCTCAGCCTCTGTAATGGGCTTTAATCCATACGTATATGGCAACAATTGCCCTACCATGCACATGGATCCTGAAGGAGATTTCCCCGTCGCGATTGTAGCAGGAGCCTTGATAGGTGGCGGCATAAACCTCTGCATGAATTGGAACAAAGTGGACAATGTGTGGCAAGGGCTTGGTTATTTCGGTGTCGGTGCCCTGTCTGGAGCAGTTTGTACAATTATGCCTTGCGGCGTAGGTGTTGTTGGAGGTATAAGTGCAGGTATTCAGACTGGATTCATCAGTGGCAGCATAACAGGCTCGCTGAACGCACTCATATCAGGCAGCAATGCACTTGAAGGCCTGGCTCAAGGAGCCTTGAGCGGTGCCGTGTTTGGAGGTGTGTCTGGAGGCATATTCGGTGGCGTCAAAGCTTATGGCACCAACAGGAACATCTGGGATGGAAGCAGAAGGTTTGCTCTGTTGGAAGACAATGCCAATCTGCCGTTAGTGCCGGAAAAGGCAAGTTCATCCAGACAAGGCTCTGTGTATGGCATACAGCGCAAGGCTGACGAGATGGGCCTTGAGCTGAATGTTGTGCGAGGCGAGAACAATCAGTCGCTCCTTCCTTCCGACTGGGGAACCATGACTCCCTATCAGAAAGGACAAATTGGAGTCAAGCTGACAGCTGAACAATTGAATCTGAAAGGGGACTATGCAACAGAAGTCTCATACAGGATAAATGGTGTGACATACAGGGCTGACTTGTCTTACTACGACGCAAATGGTGTGCTGCACATTGTGGAATCCAAAGCCGGACCGTATGCTGGTTTTACAAAAAATCAGCTGCAGGTCTTCCCGTTATTGAAAAATCCTTCTAATGCGGACATACAGTGGTTTGGAGAGAAAGCAAAAACTTTGTTCAATAGACCAGCTTCTAATACGACTATTGGTATTCAATTTGACATTTATTTTATTCCATAATACTATACAACTATGACATTTGGTAAAGCTGTAAAAAAAGCTATTAAAGAGTACGTAAGTCAGTATGGCTTCAAATACAAAGACTACTCATTCTACAAACCTTACAATGATGACATGACATTAAATTTTTTCTATGCAGATGAGACACATTTCATACCTCAATATTATTATGTTAAAATGTTTGCTCAAATAGTATCTATACATCTTAACGAAATTTTGAACGAGTTGGCTGAGGGCAAGATTGGACATCTGCAACCTCTAAATTATTCCAGCCCCCTATTCCAGGGTGTTACAGATACGGATTTTATCCATTCTGAATTTTTCGGCAATCGTGATATGGAGGAAAACATGGCAGAATTTAAGCATGTATTTGAGACGACTATTCTTCCCATATATGAGAGGTACTCGAACCAGAAGGCTCTATTCACATGTGCTATACATGACAAACCTGCTATTAAATGGAGTGTAAATGCACATCACTACATACCTCTTGCCTACTACTTTGAGGGCAGATTCGATGAGATGTTTCAGTATATTGACGAGCGATTGAACTTTTTCAAAGAGGGGCTGATAGATATTTCACGCCTCTCAAAACCGAATGATATTGGGAATGCCATGGTCACAAATCTGAAATGTTCTGAAGAGCTGTATATTTTATGTATCATGCGCAAAAACCTGCAGATATGGATAAATAAGAAACGCGTGTTTAAGGTGGATGACGAGTATCTGCCTGTGTTCAAATAATAACATTACATCTATGACATTTGGCAGAGCAGTTATAAAGGCTATTAAAGAGTACTTGAGTCAGTATGGATTCAAGCCAGTAGGATATGCATTTGGTAAACCATATACTGAAGACATGACATTTTATTTTTATCATTCTATGGAAACGCATTTTCAACCCCAGTATTACTATGTCCAGATTGGAGTCCAAGTGGTATCCGTGCATCTTAATGAGATTTTGAATGACTTGTCAGAAGGTAAGATAGAGCATCTCCAAAGCTCGTTATCTGAGTCTAGTCCCTTATTCCAGGGAGTTACGGACACTAACGGCATTCATTCCGAATTTTTCGGCAATCGTGACATAGAGGAGAACATGGCTGAATTTAGGCATGTTTTTGAGACAACAGTTCTTCCCATATATGAGAAGTATTCATGTCAGAAAGCTTTGTTCACATGCGCAATACATGATAAACCAGCCATTAAACAGAGTGTGAATGCGCATCACTACATACCTCTTGCCTACTACTTTGAGGGCAGATTCGATGAGATGTTTCAGTATATTGACGAGCGATTGAACTTTTTCAAAGAGGGGCTGATAGATATTTCACGCCTCTCAAAACCGAATGATATTGGGAATGCCATGGTCACAAATCTGAAATGTTCTGAAGAGCTGTATATTTTATGTATCATGCGCAAAAACCTGCAGATATGGATAAATAAGAAACGCGTGTTTAAGGTGGATGACGAGTATCTGCCTGTGTTCAAATAATAACATTACATCTATGACATTTGGCAGAGCAGTTATAAAGGCTATTAAAGAGTACTTGAGTCAGTATGGATTTACATATCGTGAACAGAGGGACTGGTGACATGCGTCAATAACTCACGTGAGGATGCTGTCCCCTGTTCGTCATGATATACGTTTTCCCCTTACAGGGCGAGCAAATAACGCGATGGACTGGATTACCCAGGGTGCCGCTCTGCTCTGGACTGTGCGCTTTTGCCCCTTCATGGTGAACACGAATCAGAGGGAACGATACTTGATATAAATCAATAATTCCAACAAAGATGAAAATAATTGCGTTTAACCCTACATCTATACACAAATAGCCATAACAGGCTGTATAACATGATATTATACACATGAAGGGCTGCATTTAACCCTACACAACCCTACACATGTATACCTGATGCAGCCATATCCATCTTTCATTAAGCACACCTGCTTATGGTAATGGAGCTATGTAGAGATACAAGAGGGGAATGAAGTTCATTGTTTTTGTCAATGCTGCATTTGCTGTTTGGGGAGCTATAGTTATTGTGGCTGCTCTGTCAAAGCTATGACAGAGCTCTGTAAATAGTTGTGACAGAGGTCTGCAGCATGTGTGACAGAGTTGGTGTCGCTTTTCTCTGAGGCAAGCCAAGGAAAAGAAACAGGTATGAAACCAATGTAAGGTAATGTAGGGTTGTGTAGGGTTAAATGCAACTATACACTGGTGTAATATACGGATAATCGAGTAAATACAGCCATTTTTGTGTAGAGTGTAGGGTAAAACGCAGTTTTCATTTTATTTTTGCCAATTGTGACGAGGCTCATAGGGTTAGTCCCACTGATTCGTGTATGCCCTGAAGGGGCAAAAGCTCATAGCACAGGGCAGAGCGAAGCGGCATCCTGGGGTCGGCACCCGTTACATTTTACGTCGCCCTGTAAGTGCAAAAGCGTATCTTCTATATTGAATATGTGCCACCATGTATAAATATTATTCACACGGAACGTCACGGATGGGTGTCCGCAAGCGGACGGGACAATAATTTATCATCGGAACTTAGAGGGAACTTAGTCGGATAAAACGTTTATATTCCGTTTAAATTCCGATGATTGAATTTTATCCGCAGATGTGAGACAGATGATAAACAGACACGCATCTGTGATGAAAGCGCATGTAAAAAAACGCTTTTGCCCTTACAGGGCGAGCAAAACATAATGGCATAACAATTACCCAGGGTGTTGCCCTGGGCTATGTGCTTTTGCCCTTGCAGGGCGAACATGAAGGTATTCATTATCCATTATTCATTACATGTTACCTACAGATACGCAATATGTTTTCTCTGCGAAGAAAATCTCCATAAAAAATCATAAATCCTTTGCGCATTCACATATTATTC
>JAEDNQ010000153.1 GCA_016302435.1 Bacteroidaceae bacterium | reverse complement strand
ATAGATGCTGAAACATTTGTTTTATGCCTGTTAAAGCATAGTCGCTGCATGCATCGGAAGCTGTCTCAAGACGGGTGTGCTGAGGGGAATTGAGACTGCTATGCTGCTAACAAACGTACAAAGTTACCATCTTTTTTTTGATAAATGGACTATTTTGGGGATAATAATGCATTATTTTTGATTTTCATTTGTACAAATCACTTTCTTTTGCGAATTTTGCACTTACAAACGACAATTCATTTTTTACAAACGACGTAAATGAGAAAAATATCACAATTGGCTATCTTGGCACTGTCAGCAATGATGATGGTGGCTTGTGCAGAGAAAAAAGAAGTTCCAAGCCCCGAAAGGGAGGTGGAAGTGGAGGATCCCGTAACTGGCATCATGAGCCTTAGAGACATCAACATCGAGGATACGGTCACGGTGGAAGGCAGGGTGTATCGATATGCGTGCACTATGCACTCAGTGGACTCGCTGCCGGCTGTCATCAACCCTCAGGGAGTGCAATACCGTGAGTGCAGCGTCAACATCAGTGTCGCCCGAGGCGAGGAGAATGTGTTCAAGAAGACTTTTGTCAAGAAGGACTTCGCGGCTTATGTGCCCGAGGACTTCATGAAGAGCTCTACGCTCGTAGGGGTCAACTACAATCACATAAAGGCTGACGACCACTCGGCCCTATACTTCATCATCACTTTAGGAGACCCCGACGAGACATCGGAACTCTCTTGCTCATTCGAACTGAAAGTGGCGAGCAACGGCTCGTACACCATCAAGAAAGCTCAAAACATTGAGACTGCTCCCATCAGCACAGGACTCAACGTCGACCCGAAGGAGGGGGACGCGTGATGAGCAGAGAGGAGACCGTACTGAACTATCTCCGTGAGCACGGCATTGTCTTCGACAATTACAACCACCCCGAGGGCAAGACGATAGAGGAGGCTAAACGGTGGTGGAAAGACGACGGGAGCGTGCACTGCAAGAATCTATTCTTCCGCAACCACAAGGGCAATAAGCACTACCTCGTGTGCTTCGACTGCAATCACGACCTCGACATCCACGACTTGGAGCACAGGCTGAAGACTGCTCTGACCTCACAGGGATTGCCCTCGTGCGGGAAGCTGTCGTTCGCCTCGGCAGAGAGAATGATGAGATACCTCGGGCTTGAGCCTGGAAGTGTGTCGCCCTTCGGACTCATCAACGACACGGAGCACCACGTCCACCTCTTTTTGGACACAAACCTACAGGGGGCTGAGACACTGTCGTTCCACCCCAACGACTGCCGTGGCACTGTGGTCATCTCTCGCGCAGACTTCGAGAAGTATCTGCAGTGTGTGGGCAACGAGTATGAGTACATAGACCTGTACTGACACGTTTTGACCCTCGTTTTGTCAAAAAAACATGCTCGCACTCCTCTCGAATGACGGATTTTTCGTAACTTTGCACCCGATTTTTCGGAACAGACAAATATTCACCCCCATATCACTACAATGAAACGAAAGACAAAGATGTCGCTTGCCGACCTAAACAAGAGCAACGTATGGACAGTATCTCCTGCCGAACTCAGCCAAATGATTATCGACGCAAAGAAGAAGCGCGATGAGTTTGCTGACTTGGAGAAACATTTCAAGAACATTGTCAAGACAGTCTTCGACATACAGTATCTCAAGAGAGAAGACTCTGCTCTCGTCAACAAGCTGGAGAGCCAGGGATTTGACGTTTTCTCCACTCCAGACGAAAACGGCAACAATGCCATCGCCATACGCAAGCACCCTATCAAGAAGGTCACTGACCTCACTCTCGAAAACATACAGCACCTTGAGGCGACTGAAGTGCTCCAACTCATCCAAAACAACATGGGCACAGGATGGAAGGGACTCGCTCTGTCCATTCAGGACATCATCGAACAGGCGTTCTTCGTTGACTGCACCGTAATGCCCGAAAAGACTATGCACAAGCCTGGAGGCATCGTAGACCGCAGAAAGGAAGACGGATACGAGGTACTGGAAATTGTCAGAGGCACATGGATAGAAGGCGTCTTCATGAAACCGAAGCCTAAGGTGGAGAAGGTGCACATAGACTATAGCATCGACGACGAGGAAGACAGCAGGAGAAAGCGTCAGAGAACGGGCGACGCGGACGAGGACTTCGACGAGTATGACGACTTACCTATGGAGGAGGAGGACGATGAGGATCTCGACGACGAGGAACTCAAGAAGCTCGACGGCAATGACGACGACGATGATGACCTCGACGACGACATCTTGGACGAAGACCACATCGAACTCGAAGACATAGAAAGCCTCGAAGCCATGGAGGATGACGATGACGACGAATAACAAGCGGCTGAAGGAATATTGAAGGAGGGTTCTATTAATTCCCACCTGAAAAGAAAAAAAACATCAAAGACCGCTGACCAAATAAATTATGGATAATCAGACAAAAACAAGGGGCAATCAGCAAGCTATGCTGGTTGCCCCTTGTCCGTATTTCTTCACAATGGGTCAGTCACGATAGAAATCGATGTTCTCTTTTGTCAGCAATTCTACAGCCATGTAGTGGTCGCGAGGTAGCTTCATCTTGAGCACACAGGTGTTGAACATGGATCGGAAGCAGTTGAGTCCCTGTGTCTGAGGATGCTGAGCTACGAGGAAGTCGGCCGAGCCATTTTTTATGCACTCCACATTGGCATCGATGGCATCGTAGCCCAAAAGGCACACGTGGGGATGGTCGGGCATCTCTTCGCGAAGGAAATTGGCAATGATGTGGATGGAGGAGTTGAACGAGAGCCCGTGAAGGATGTCGGGATTGGACGTGAAGAACTCTCTCATGATTTCCTTCATGCCTTGCTTGTCGTAGACATAGAGGTTGACATCGACAATTTCAATGTTGGGGCAGTGCTCCGCCATGAAGTTGCGGAAACCCACCTCACGGTTCATCTGCTGGCGGCTGGCCACCCTACCCTCTCCAAGAAACTTGAAAAGGGCTATCTTCCTTGTCTCAGACTTTACGGCCAACGACATGATGCGACCAGAGAAGGCTCCACTGCGCAGCGAGTCTTGTCCGTAGAAGATACAATGGTTGAACTCTGGCCAGTTAGAGTCGAGCAAGGCGTATGGCACTCCGCGCTCATCGAGCTGTGAGGTAAAGCCAGCCATGAGATTGTTGCTGAAGATAGGGCCTATGATGACGATGTCGGGATTGGAGTCGAGCAGGTTTTGACACTCATACTTGAACGACTCCGTGTTGAAGGGGTCGTATCTGAATATCTTAAACGAGAGCTTGAAATCATTGAATCGGCGCACACCATCGGCCAAACCGCTCTCCACTCGAGCCCAGTAGCTGTCCACTTCATGCATGGGCAGTATAGCTGCAAAATGGTGAACCGTGTTTGATGCCAATGCTGACGCATAGTGGTTGGGCGTGAAGTTGAATTCTTCCAACACCTTCCTCACTCTCTCCAAACTGATGGGCGACACGTTGCTGCGTCCATGTATCACACGGTCAACCGTACCTACTGATACGCCTGCTCGCTCTGCAATGTCCTTAATCCTAATCTTTGCCTTGATTTCCATTGTGTGTTTTTGCTATACTCTCAAATAAGTGATATTATCGCCGTTTTTTTGAAATTCGCTACAAAGTTAGGGTTTTTTATCTACATATCTGACTTAAATGGAATAAAAAAATCACAGTTAAGAGTTTTTTTGCCCTTCATCAACAAATAAATCGAAAAATAATAACTAAATTTGCACATGATTTCGATAACAACATCTCGAAGAGAGGCCGACACCCCCGGTCGACACACACACTCTCTCACCGTGTGCCAACCTACATGACAGAGACTCTGTCATCACATAAAGCAAAACAGCTCACATAAAGCAAACAGCACACATAAAGCAAACAGCTTATAACAACACATCAAAGGAACATACAATAATAATTATTAATCTATACAAGATTCAGTTATGGCAAAAATTGTTACCATGGGCGAAATCATGCTTCGCCTCTCTCCAGAAGGAAACTACCGTTTCGTACAAGCAGAAAAGTTCAACATCATCCCTGGCGGAGGTGAAGCAAACGTAGGCATCAGCCTCGCCAACTTCGGCCATGAGAGCGTCTTCGTGAGCAAACTCCCCAAGCACGAGATAGGACAGATAGCTGTCAACGCACTTCGTCGCTACGGGGTGAACACAGACTTTATAGCCAGAGGCGGTGAGCGCATAGGACTCTACTACGCTGAGACAGGTGCCAGCATGAGACCATCAAAGGTAATCTACGACCGCGCCAACTCTGCCATTGCAGAGGCTAAGCCTGAGGACTTTGACTTCGACGCCATCTTCGAGGGAGCCGACTGGTTCCACTGGTCAGGCATCACTCCTGCCATCAGCGACGCATCAGCAGAGTGCCTCAAGCAGGCCTGCATCTGCGCCAAGAAGCACGGAGTGACTATCTCCTGCGACCTCAACTTCCGCAAGAAGCTCTGGACAAGCGAAAAGGCTATATCTATCATGCGTCCGCTCATGCAGTATGTCGACGTGTGCATCGGCAATGAGGAAGACGCTGAGCTCTGCCTCGGATTCAAGCCAGACGCCGATGTGGAGGCAGGTGTCACCGACGCTGCCGGATATGAGGGCATCTTCAAGGCTATGGCACAGGAGTTCGGATTCAAATATGTAGTCTCTACTCTCCGCGAAAGCTTCTCTGCCACTCACAACGGCTGGAAGGCTCTCATCTACGACGGCAAGGAGTTCTACCAGAGCAAGCGCTATGACATCAACCCCATCATCGACCGCGTAGGCGGAGGCGACTCTTTCTCAGGAGGCCTCATCCACGGACTCCTCACCAAGCCTACACAGGGCGAAGCACTTGAGTTTGCCGTAGCTGCATCTGCTCTCAAGCACACCATCCCAGGCGACTTCAACCACGTGTCTATAGCCGAAGTGGAAGCTCTTGCAGGCGGAAGCGCCAACGGACGCGTTCAGAGATAAGC
>JAEDNQ010000152.1 GCA_016302435.1 Bacteroidaceae bacterium | reverse complement strand
TGGGCTCAATCCTGGCGACAAAGTCATAGTGAACAGATATGACAAGTTGGGAGACGCGGAAGAGCTGGTAATAATAGGAGAAAATCCCATCAAAGCTATTTTATAAACCTACCTAAAATATATATTGATATGATTAAGCACAACATCAAGATTGCATGGCGCAATCTATTGAAATTCAGACTTCAGACTTCCATCAGCATTCTCTCGCTGACGGTAGGTATGGTATGCTTCGCCCTCTCTGCCCTCTGGCTCCGCTATGAGAACAGCTACGACACATGGTGGCCTGAGCACGAGGACGTGTACATGTTGGAGTATTCTGACGGAAGTTATGACATGGAGAGAGGCTATACGCCTTGGACGCCATATTCCAGTGGGGACAGACTACGTGAGAATATTCCCGAGATTGAACTTCTGTCAAGGATGGTGATTGGCGGATGCTATCTGAAACTCAGCCCAGACTCGAATGAAGCAGTGGGGTGTTCGTTTCTGATGGTTGACGAGAATGTGCAAGAGATGATGGGCATCAAGGTTGTGGACGGAAAGAAACAGTTGTCTTTTAGTCCGGATGAAATTGCTCTTACTCGTTCTACGGCAGACAGGCTCTTTCCTGGCAAGAATGCCATCGGGCAGAAAGTGTGGATAGACAACTACAGTTATTCTCGCTATCTCAATGTTGTGTCTATCATAGAGGATGCTGACGAGCCCACGTCTTTCCCCTACTCTTTTATGAAGGCTTTTGATGAGCTTTATAAACACCCCGCATGCAGAGCGACCAGCACTTTTATCAAGGTCAGACCCGAGAACGTGGACAAGGTGGCTAAGATGTTGGAGAAGGAGGAAGAGGTTCATAAATCGGATGAATGGAGCTATGTGCAGGAACACCACTATAAGATGCTGCCTTTGGACGAGGTAAGAAAAGACACCCACTTGACTCAGGCTGTTGTAGAGCAGAATCATCTGAAACTCTTCGTCATTCTTGGTGCCATAGTGATTTGTTGTGCTCTGTTCAACTATTTCACAATGCTCATCACTCGCATACGCATCCGTCAGCGTGAACTGGCTCTGCGATATGTGAACGGAGCGACGATGTGGAGTCTCATTGGGCTGTTATCTACCGAGCTGATCATAATACTCCTGGTTTCCACGCTCATGGCTACAGGAGCTGTGATTTTCACTCTGGATGATTTCAAGGCCATCTGCGACATTCAGCAACCGGTATCCTTCTTCGTAGGATGGTTTCTCGTGTATGCTCTTCTGGTCTCTGTCGTGTCGCTCCTGATAGCGACTGGCATAGTCTCATATTATAACCACAAGCATTTGAAACGGACTCTTTACAAACACAAGGATCCTGTTGTCCGTTCAAGATTCATCTCCAGCCATTCCTTGCTCCTTAGCTTTCAGCTTGCTGTGAGCATAGCAGCTGTATTTTGTTCGTTTGCGATGATGAATCAGATTAACTATCTGTGCACATCGCCCGACATGGGATTTGCGAAGCACAATCGTGGTTTTATAGAAATGCACCGCAAGAATGATGACAAGCGTTCGGGGGAATTTGTTGCCCGATTGACCCAGGAACTGAAGCAATGGCCTGAGCTGAAGACTTTCTTAGTCGGTTACCAATACCCTATTCCTGATGGATTCCAACAGACCATCGACATAACGACGGAGGAGGGAGAGGAGATGAAAGTGATTGAGACGGAGGCTGATGAAGACTATTTCAGGTTCATGGAGATGCAACTCATCGAAGGTGAGTTTTTGGGCAGCGAGGATAATTCCTCGGCTGTATGTATCAATGAGACTGCTGCAAGAATGTTGGGCGAGCAGGGGAAAGTAGGCGGAAAATTTGCAATTGCTCGGAACTACGACCCTGACTTCCGCTTTGTGGTGAAAGGCATTGTGAAAGACCTGTCTTATATGTCGCCTACGACTCCTTCACAGCCGATGATATTCGAACTACGTCCGCAGAAGGACTTTTCTTACGCCTGGATTGTGACGTTTCCCATTCAAGTGATGGAGGGAACGGATGCGGAAAAGCTCAAGGAGAAGGTGAGAAATCTGAGTCAAGTCTTGTTTGGTGACGGAACGGGGTCCATAAGTCTGTTTATGGCAGAGGAGGAATATGAACGCTACTTACAGTCGGAGCGCACTCTCGTTCGTCTGCTCATGGTCGTCACTGCCGTCTGTGTGCTCATAGCCGTCTTCGGAATCTTCAGCATGGTCAGCCTTGCATGTGAGCGTAGGCGGAAGGAGATTGCCATCCGTAAGGTGCACGGAGCAAAGACTGGAACCATAATGCGGATGTTCCTGAGAGGGTATATGCAGATGCTCCTTGTGGCTGCCATCGTTGCGTTCCCTACGGGTTATTACCTCATGCACAAGTGGATCATGCAGTATGCTAAGCAGGCTCCTATATACTGGTGGGTATATCCTTCCATCCTCCTGTCAATGGCTCTCCTCATCACCGCCACCATCTATTGGCAAATACGCAAGGCTGCAAGGGAGAATCCGGCAGATGTGATTAAGAACGAATAAGGTTTCATATTTCTTAAGAACAAGGATGCTTTTAATGAACAAGACTTCTTTTAAAGAACAAGACTTCTTTTAATGAACAAGACTTCTTTTAATGAACAAGACTTCTTTTAAAGAGCAGGACCATCATTAATAACAAAAAACTCCATATTACTCACATGAACATAACACTATTTCTCAGCAATCTACGCACCTCAGTCCGCAACTTGATGAAGTACAAGGTACAGAACGTAATCAGCATCTTGTGCTTGGCTGTGGGCATCATCTGTTTTACCGTGACCTTCCATCTTGTTTCTGGCGTTTGGACACTCAACTATGAGGACAGCAAAAGTCACCGTATTGATTTTTTCGAAAGCAAAGAGCACAATGAGGTCATGCCAGTGAGCCGAGAGATGTTTCAGAAACTGATAGACCAGAAACCTGCATCTATCAAATATCTTCTCTTCAAGGAACTGAATGCGTCGGAAGTTAAATGGTCGCTTGTGGATATAGATGGCAAAGAATGGGAGATGAAAGGTGATCTTGTGGCTATCAGTCCTGATTACCTCAGTCATTATGGCTTCTGCTCTGCCATCACGGGCGAACCTATCGGACATCTTGAGCCTGGCACTATCATCATGTCTGACGGGATGTGGAGAAAGACGCTCGGAGAGAAAATAAACCCTGTCGGATGGTTTGCGAGCGCGATGGTCGACCGCAATTGTTCGGGGGCTATAGCAGATGTCGTCCGTTCCTCTCTGCGCGGACAGCTCGACGGAATGTTCATTGTGAGCGACACGCCTTTTTTGAGTCAGAGCAAGTCAGAGATTTACGACTTCCATGTAGCCTTAGCAGAGGGGAAAAACAGAGATGACCTCTACCCCGAACTGGAGAGGCTCTATCCTGACTGCCATCCACAATTGTGGGAAAAGAATATCTTGTCTTCTCTATATAAGATTCTGACTCTTTGCGGGCTGTTCTTGTTCTTGGGCAGCATTGTTCTGACAATCGGCTTGTTAGGCTTCTTGAAGATGCAGCTGCAATTGTTCCATCGCCGCAGCCGTGAGATGGCATTGCGCCGATGTGTGGGAGCTAAACCTTGGCAACTCTTCTGGCTGCTTGCTATTGAAGTGTTCATCGTGTTCTTCATCACTTTGCTGGTGGCCCTGAGCCTTACGACAGTTCTGGCCGATTATGCTTTGCCTACATTGTATAAGATGATGGACTATCAGCTGTATGTGGATATGGGTATCATATACCGACGTGAACTGTGGATTTCATTGTTCACGACCTTGCTCACTCTTGCCATTGCGGCTCTCGCTGTGCGTCGAGTCATCCATGCTCCTCTTGGCTTGACTGCAGGCCGCAGCAATCGTGTAAGCCACACTAACCGCAGCATAATCCTTGTCCTTCAGTATGTCTTCAGCATCTTTCTGTTTGCGGCAGTATTGGGCACGCATTACTTCGCTGCATACACATACGATGTGCCGCAGAATTCGAGCTACATCAAGCAATGCATGATAATCAACCGTTCTTGCAATGAGGATAGCAGCCTTCAGGATTTCACCACAGGCGAGCTATCCTCTCTGCCAAGCTTGGAACAGGCAGGAAGCATTCTGGTCTCTTCTCATTTTGCGAAGAGCGAGATTGACACTACACTGTATGTGAATGCTGCCAACATCATGAATTTTGACAATAGCATCTTGGGATACATGTATACCGTAGCTTCGGTCAACGAGCAGTATTTCCTGGCTCTGGGGCTCCATCCGGTAACTGAGCATGAGGGCATGGGCAATATCGACATGGCTCCTGTCTTTGTTCGTCCCAACGATGCTGACCGCATAGCAAAGACACTGCAAGCGGAGAAAGGAGACAGGAGGAGAAGAGTCCTGGCTGACGGGCAGGAGTATGTATGTATTGGATATGTGCCTGTATGGTATGAAGCTATAGGCCGCTTCATTCACCCCTCCTATTTCATGATTGTGCCTCAGGTAGACGAGAACATCTTGAGCAGAACACTATCTCAATGGAACAGAACACAGGCTTACTACAATATTCTACGTCCAAAAGCTCATCGGTATGACGAACTTGTAGAGGAGCTGAACAATCTGTATCACTCGAAACGTCCCAACAATCTCATGCCGCTTGACATTGCCAATGCCTATGACACGTGGTTCGCCAGAGCGCGTTGGGCTGACATGTTGCAGCAGCTCTGTTGGCTTCTTTCGTTGATCAACCTGCTCTGCATCGTCGTCAGCGTCTATTCTGCCGTGTCGCTCGACACTCGCGGTCGCGAAAAGGAAGTGGCAATACGCAAGGTGCATGGTGCTAAGGCTAAGGACATCATACGTCTCTTTGGCAAATACTATGTGCGCCTGCTCATCATCTCGGCTGTAATAGCCATTCCTCTATGTATAGCTCTTGGCGTCTTCGTGTTCAACCTGATGAATAAAGAATTTCATAGGGTGCTTTTGAGCTGCCAGTGGGTCATGACAAGCTTCATCATTGTCTCTCTCGTCACTCTCATCACTGTGTGGGAGAAGATATATCGAGTGTCAAAGACCAATCCGGCTGAAATCATAGCAAAGGAATAAG
>JAEDNQ010000009.1 GCA_016302435.1 Bacteroidaceae bacterium | reverse complement strand
TAAAAGTGTAGACAGCATGCCAGCGAAAGTGACGCTCATCTGTTAAGGTGGGTTCAACAAATTTGCTTTTTTGATTTTGGAATTGTTTTCGAGGTCAGCCGAACGAGCAGCGAGAGCAGAAGCCAAACTTGTTTGGATTATGCCGAGTCGAAAGTGAGGGAGAAGAAGTCAACCGAACGAGCAGCGAGAGCAGAAGCCAAACTTGTTTGGATTATGCCGAGTCGCAAGCGAGGAAGGCGAAGTCAAATCGCAAAGTGAAGAGGGATCGTAGCAAAGGTGATAATGTAGGGCAACCGTTCAGCGAAACTGTTGCGCAGCATCAACAAATACTTCTTATCTGCTGATATAAGGGCACATAGAAAACAATTGTTTCACGTGAAACACAGCGACACTCTAAGTGAGAAGCCACAATTAATGATAAAAACAGAAGAACTGAACATTGACGCTTATGAACAAAGACACACAAAGGATTGAAAGGCTTAAAGTCATAGTCAACAGTCTGACCGAAGAGCCTGGATGCTACCAGTATCTTGACAAAGAAGGACGCATCATATATGTAGGCAAAGCAAAAAATCTAAAGAGACGTGTGAGTTCATACTTCAACAATTCACCCAAAAATCGGAAGACTCAGATTTTGGTCAGCAAGATTGAAGACATTAAGTATATTGTTGTACCTACCGATGAGGATGCGCTCATACAAGAAAACAATCTCATCAAGGAACATCAGCCGTTCTACAACGTCTTGCTCAAAGACGGTAAGACCTACCCTTCTGTATGCATCACCAATGAGTATCTTCCACGAGTCATCAAGACACGCAACATTGACAAAAAAGCAGGCACATACTACGGTCCCTTCAGTCATCAGGCCACACTCAACTCTATGCTCGAACTCATCGACCAACTTTACACCGTAAGGCTATGCCACGGTGACATCTCTAAGGAAAGAATCGAAAGCGGCAAACAGAAAAGCTGTCTCTTCCATGAAATCGGAAAGTGCAAAGCCCCATGCATCGGAAAACAATCCAGGGACGAATACTTAGTACAGATAGATGAAATTAGAGAGATACTTAGTGGAAACACACGCCACCTTTGTGAAACGCTGATGAACCAGATGCAGTCTCTGGCAGAAGAAGAGAGATTTCTCGAAGCAGAGAAGATAAAACATAAATACCTACTCGCAAAAGACTTTGACAGCAAAAGCCGAGTGATAACATCGACAAATCAAAACATCGATGTATTCAGCATTGAAGACGATGAGACGAGAGCATGGGTCAACTACATGCATGTTGTCAACGGATGTATCGTAAGAGTGTTTACAAACGAAATAAAGAAAAAACTCGATGAAACGAAAGAAGAAATTCTTGAACTCGCTATAATAAGGACAAGAGATATGTACGGCCTGTCGGACGAGATTGTTGTGCCATTCCATCTTGACCTCACCTTGAAAGGAAGCGAATTCATCGTACCAAAAGCAGGAGACAAGAAGAAGCTCCTCTTTCTGTCAGAAGCCAACGTAAGGCAATACCGCATTGATGCGCTCAAACAAGCGGACAAACTCAACCCTGAACAAAGAAGCATAAATATCCTCAAAGAGCTGCAAAGAAAACTCAAGCTGGATCGACTGCCAATGAGAATAGAGTGTTTCGACAACTCTAATACAATGGGACAAGATGCCGTGGCTGGATGCGTCGTTTTCATCGGAGGAAAAAAATCGAAGGAAAACTACAGAACATATAATATAAAATCTGTGATAGGTCCAGACGACTATGCTTCAATGAGCGAGGTTGTATACAGAAAATACAAGAGAGCTTTGGACGAAGAAACACCATTGCCAGACCTCATCATAACCGACGGAGGAAAAGGACAGATGGAAGTGGTCAGAAAGGTAATTCAAGACGAGCTTCACCTTAACATCCCTATCGCAGGATTAGCAAAGGACAGCCACCACAGGACAAACGAACTTCTGTTCGGATTTCCTCCAGTAGTAGTGGGAGTAGAGACAGACAGTCCCCTCTTCAGGCTTCTGACACAGATACAGGACGAAGTACATAGATTCGCCATCACATTTCATAAGAACAAAAGGGCAAAGCACAATACTGAGTCCGAGCTTGACAAAATCAAGGGTATTGGCGAAGCAACAAAGACTGCCCTACTGCGGCGTTTTAAAAGTCTGAAACGTATAAAGAGTGCCACGCTCGAAGAACTGACAGATGTAGTAGGAAAATCAAAAGCAGAGCTGATAAAGAACTATGCGGACAACTAACTTGACATTCGCAAACAAAGCACTTGATATATTTGCAACATCGTCAAAACATAAGAGACATCGAAACAAGAAACATCAATCATAAGAAACAATGAGAACTGTAATTCAAAGAGTTAGTCAGTCATCTGTGACTATCGAAGGAGTAAAGAAAGCAAGTATAGGCAATGGCCTATTGGTGCTGATAGGATGTGAAAATGCTGATACAGAAGAAGATATACAATGGCTAACAAAAAAGATATGTGGTCTGCGTATCTTCGATGACGAGAACAAGGTGATGAACAAATCCATCATGGATGTAGGCGGAGACATACTTGTAGTAAGCCAGTTTACACTATGGGCAAGCTACAAGAAAGGCAACAGACCTTCATATCTCAGAGCTGGAAGCCACGAAATAACTATCCCACTCTACGAGAGATTCTGTGCGGTGCTGTCAGAACAACTGGGAAAACCCGTGGCAACAGGTGAATTTGGAGCAGATATGAAAGTTGAGCTCATCAACGACGGGCCTGTGACAATCTGCATGGACACAAAGAACAAAGAATAACCTGTCGGAAGCGATGAAATCACCATCGACCATAGGTAAAGTCGACATCATCCATGTCGGGAAGAGAGAAGGTCAATGAAACTCAACACCCACATGAATATCCGCAACCACCAACATAATATAACACATCATATTTATCATTATACATACTATGGAAGAGAATCAATATTTCAAAATCTTAAGTCAATACAATACAGATATTGACGATGAAATCGTACGAAGACGAACAGAAAACATCCTCGCTAACCACATAGAGGAAAACTGCACAAGAGACGTGAAACTCTTTCTTCTGAACAGCGTCGAACTTACTTCGCTTAAGACAACAGACAGTGAAGACAGCATCCTCGCTATGATAGAAAAGGTAAACAAGTTTGATGATGTATATCCAGAACTTGGACATGTAGCTACCGTATGCGTCTATCCAAACTTTGCAAAAGTGTGTCATGATGCATTAGAAAACGAGGAAATAGAGATAGCATGTGTTAGCGGATGCTTTCCATCGAGCCAATCTTTCATTGAAGTCAAAATAGCAGAGACAGCTCTTGCCGTGAAAGAAGGAGCCACAGAAATAGACATCGTCATTCCTGTAGGCAAGTTCTTAGCAGGAGACTACGAAGGAATGTGCGATGAAATCGAAGAAATCAAAAGCGTATGCGGTGAACGTCCTTTGAAAACAATTCTCGAAACAGGATGTCTGAAAACCAGTTCTAACATCAAAAAAGCAGCTATACTATCCATGTATGCAGGTGCCGACTATATTAAGACATCCACAGGCAAACTGACACCAGCTGCCACTCCTGAAGCCGCCTTTGTAATGTGTGAAGCCATCAAAGAGTATTACGAGAAGACTGGCATTCAGATAGGATTTAAGCCAGCAGGCGGAATGAAAACAGTGAAGGATGCTATCATATATTACACGATTGTGAAGGAAGTTCTCGGTGAAAAATGGCTTACGAACAAGCTCTTCAGACTTGGAACAAGTTCGCTTGCCAATCTGCTCCTTAGCGATATAACGGGTAAAGAAGTGAAATTCTTCTGATAAGCAGGTGTGTCAATTTAACCGCTACAAATTGACGACTCACGGGGGCTGGTACCTTTGATTCGTGTTCGCACTGTGAGGCGTACATGCCCAGTGCTATGCGCTCGCAGGGCTTTCAGACAGTTATACCCAGTCACCACAGGTTACCTGTCTTTGCACATCAAACTGGACACAATAAAAGGTGGTCCATCATGTTGCCGTAACATAATGGACCACCTTACTTATCTACTGAAACTATAGATCACGCTTAATGACATAATCAACATACATCATCAGAGAAGACTTAATTTCCCCATCGGGATAGGAAGATAGAACGTCCTTAGCCTTGTTTGCAAAAGTTTTCATGACATGTTCAGCATATTCTATACCACCATTTGAACGAGTAAAACTTACGAGTTCGTCGATTTCATCGTCGGAAATCTCACCAGACTTTACTTTGTGAGCCAATTTCTGCATGTATTCATCGTTAGAATGGTTAAGCGCATAGATGAGGGGGAGCGTCAATTTACCTTCCTTCATATCATTACCTGTAGGCTTGCCTATATCGGCAGACGTATCATAGTCAAATATGTCATCTCGAATCTGGAAGCACATACCTACGTAATGGCCAAAGAGAGACATGTTTTGTATGACATTTTCATCAGTAGAAGCACGTAGAGCACCTGCTTCCGAACATGCAGAAAAGAGAGCTGCGGTCTTTCTGTTAATAATGTCGTAATATACATTTTCATCGATGGATTGGTTAGATACGTTGCTTAACTGCAGTATTTCGCCGCTGGCAAGAGCTTGAGCAGCTTTGGAGACAATACCCACCAAGCGAGGGCTGTCAACCTTTGACGCGCAGAGCAATCCATTTGCAAGAAGATAGTCACCCACCAGCACAGCCACTTTGTTTCCATAGCTACAATGAATGGACTTCACCCCCCTCCTCTGTTCACTCTCATCGACTATATCATCATGTACGAGACTGGCAGTGTGGAAGTATTCAAATGTGGCTGCAGTATGCATAGCCTTGTCATCAATTACTCCACCGAGAAGTCGAATAACGAGGAGGGTGAGCATAGGACGCATCATCTTACCCTTCCTGCTGCTTATATTCAAGAATACTTCATGCAACAATGGGTCAGAATGTTGAAGATATGAATCGAAAAGTAATTTGTACTTTTCCATATCCTCTGCTATAGGACGACGTATCTGCTTTATAATATCCATGCTATGATTATTAAATGTAAAACGAGTGCAAAGTTAGTGCAAAATGAGGGCAGAACAAAATAAATTTGACTAATTTAATATAAAAACCGCCATAAGTCGGCATAAACTATGGTGTTTTGAAAAATAATTCGTAAGTTTACACTCGAAAAGAAACCAATGAAAAATAAAAGCATACATGGACAAACTATTCCTGCTCGACGCATACGCTCTAATATACAGAGCCTACTACGGATTTATCAAAAACCCTCGCATAAACAGCAAGGGTGAAAACACATCGGCCATACTTGGCTTCGTCAACACCCTCGAAGACCTGTTGGCAAAGGAGAACCCACAATATATAGGAGTCGCCTTTGACCCTTCAGGCCCAACCTTCCGTCACGAGATATACCCTCCATACAAAGCTCAGAGGGAAGAGACTCCCGAAGCCATCAGATTTGCTGTACCCATCATAAAGGATATTCTGAAGTCATACCGCATACCTGTGATAGAAGTCATGGGGTATGAAGCTGACGATGTCATCGGTACTCTCGCAAGACAAAGCGAGGCACTCGAAGGCATCGAGACATATATGATGACACCAGACAAAGACTACGGCCAGTTGGTATCGGAAAAGGTGAAGATATACAAGCCCAGACACGACGGAGGTTTTGATATCATCGGAGTAGAAGAAGTGAAAGAGAAATACGGCATAGGACACACATCTCAAGTCATAGACCTTCTCGGTCTCATGGGCGACTCATCAGACAATTATCCCGGATGTCCTGGAGTAGGTGAAAAGACTGCTGTCAAACTCATAAACCAGTTTGGCAGTACTGAAGCTATGCTCGAACAAATCGACGAACTCAAGGGCGCAATTAAGAAAAAGGTGGAAGAACATGTAGAGGACATAAAGATGTCTAAGTTCTTGGCCACAATAAAAACAGATGTTCCTGTCACTCTCAACCTCGAACAGCTTCGTCGCGAAGAGAAGGACGAGATAGCTCTGCGAAGCATTTTCGACAACTTAGAGTTTAGAGCTTTATCTCAACGACTCTTCAACACACCCTCCCCCACCCCAAAGCCCAAAGAGTCAAAAAAGAAAAAAGAAGACAATCTTTTTGTCGGAGACCTATTCAGCGGACTCATTTCCACTGCAGAGGGTAACAAACAAGAGGACGAGAAGCGAGAATTTGCCGACAAAGATGCAGGAGGTTTATTTCAATCAAATCTCATCGACATCAGTAAAACAAATCATTCATATTATCTAATTGATAAAGAAGATGATTTAAAAAAATTAGCTGCACGTTTTTCTACATGCAAGAATATCAGTTTAGACACAGAGACAACATCAGTTGATGCAATGTCAGCAAAATTGGTCGGATTGAGCTTTGCTGTAGAAGAAGGTGAGGCTTACTATGTCCCTATACCACATCACAACGACTATTGTGGTGAGGAATACCATCAAGCCGTCTCCATAGTATCAATCTTCAAATCCATCTACGAATCAGAGACAATCCTCAAAGTCGGACAGAATATCAAATACGACATGATCGTACTGTCACACTACGGCATAGAGATGAAAGGAAAGATGTTTGACACAATGATAGCCCACTATGTGCTTTCACCCGAACTACGTCACAATATGGACTATCTCGCTGAGGTATACCTAAAGTACAGAACCATCCATATAGAAGAGCTTATAGGAACAGGAAAAAAACAGAAGTCGATGGCAGACATCAATCCAGAAGACATCCGCGACTATGCTGCTGAAGATGCAGACATAACGCTCAAGCTCAAAAATGTTCTCGAAAAGGAATTGGAGCAAAACAATCTCACTAAATTATTTGAAGAAATTGAGATGCCGCTTGTCCCTGTGCTCGCGAGGATGGAAATCAACGGAGTGAGGATAGATACGGACTCACTGGCTGAGACATCTCGCATCTTCACAGAAAAGATGGTAAGCATAGAAGAAGACATACGCGGCATAGCAGGAGAAGATATCAATATCAGTTCTCCCAAACAGATCGGTGAACTCCTCTTTGACAAACTCAAAATAGACAATAAGGCAAAAAAAACAAAGAAAGGCCAATACGTCACAGACGAAGCCACGCTTCAAGCACTTAAGGCAAAGCATCCGATAGTAGAGAAGATACTCGACTACAGAGGCTATAAGAAGTTGCTCAGCACATACATTGACAGTTTGCCAAACCTTGTCAACAAAGCCACAGGACATATCCACACAAGCTATAACCAGGCCGTCACAGCCACGGGACGACTTTCTTCGAGCAGCCCCAATCTCCAAAACATCCCTATAAGAGATGAAAATGGCAAAGAAGTGAGAAAAGCCTTCATTCCAGACGAAGGCAACGTCTTTTTCTCCGCCGATTACAGCCAGATAGAACTGCGCATCATGGCCCATCTGAGTCAAGACAGCAATATGGTAAGCGACTTTATCTCCGGACACGACATACACCAGGCTACGGCAGCTAAAGTCTTTAAAGTAGGCATGGAAGATGTGACAAGTGCGATGAGGAGAAAGGCAAAGACTGCCAATTTTGGCATCATATACGGCATTTCCGCCTTCGGACTTGCAGAGAGACTTGAAGTGAGCAGGACTGAAGCCAAGCAATTGATCGACGACTATTTCGAGACATATCCATCCGTTAAGCAGTATATGGACAAAAGCATTGAGAAGGCACGTCAGTTAGGATATACAGAGACGATATTTGGACGTCGTTGTCAATTGCCCGACATCAATTCGCGCAACTCGGTAGTCAGAGGATATGCAGAGCGCAATGCCATCAACGCTCCCATTCAGGGCACAGCTGCCGACATCATCAAAATAGCGATGATCAACATCGACAGAAGGATGAGAGAAGAGAATCTCAAATCAAAGATGATACTTCAAGTTCACGACGAACTCAATTTTTCCGTTGTGCCCGAAGAGAAGGAAAGACTTCAAGCCATCGTTATAAGAGAGATGGAAAAGGCGGCCACACTCTCAGTACCATTGTTGGCAGAATGCGGATGGGGAGACAACTGGCTTGCAGCACACTAAAGATGGCAAGAACAGCACTTACACTACTATTTATATTAGAAGCATGGTTGTCCTTTGCACAAAGGGCAACCACCTTCACCGCCTTATCTTACAATATAGAGAACGCTTTCGACACGATACACGATGAGGGTAAAAACGACTGGGAGTATTGCACTGGCGGAGAACGCAGGTGGACAACATCCCGACTATTCAAAAAGCTGCGCTCCATATCTAAAGTTATCGCTTCAGCAGATGAAGACAGGCCTGTGGACGTAATTGGTTTATGCGAAGTGGAGAACGAAAACGTGATGAACTGCTTGACAAAAGCATCTCCTCTCCGACATATGGGGTACAAGTATGTAATGACCGAGTCAGAAGACGAGAGAGGAATAGACGTTGCCCTACTCTACTCTCCATTCACATTCAGACTATTTGCCTATGAATCAATCAGAGTCAACACCGAGAAAAGAAAGACTCGCGATATACTGCATGCGTCTGGAAGCCTTACCAATGGAGATACGCTTGATATATACGTGGTACACCTTCCCTCGAAAAGAGGCGGAGCATCTGCACTACGATTCAGTCTTCACGCAACAGAGATACTGGCATCTCACATAGACTCTGTGGCAAGCTCACGTACC
This sequence comes from Bacteroidaceae bacterium, assembly GCA_016302435.1. Taxonomy (GTDB): domain Bacteria; phylum Bacteroidota; class Bacteroidia; order Bacteroidales; family Bacteroidaceae; genus Minthosoma. Next base: position 17,887 of record JAEDNQ010000009.1, on the reverse strand, counting down.
AAACCTAACATCATACTTTTGGGTGACTTCAACGCTGATACCAACTCACCTCAGATAAAAAGACTGACAAAGGAAAGACAGCTGACAGCCCATACACTCCATCTGAAACCAGGGTCTTACAAATATCAGGGTGAGTGGTCAACAATCGACCATATTCTCTCATATCTGTCATCTCTGAGCCACAAGGAAACAAAAGCCTTGCCCCTACCCTTCCTCATACAGCCCGACGAGACCAACCGTGGCATAAAACCACTACGAACATTTTTAGGCACAGCATACGCAGGTGGAGTAAGCGACCATCTGCCTGTGATGAGTGTTTTCGAATGGAAATAAAAAACAGGGACTTGAGATATCTCTATCACAAGTCCCTGATGTAACATTCATTGAGCATGAAGATGCAAAATCACTATGTGACATAAAGGAGTGTAGTGACTCAAGCAAGGGCTGATGTCACTTGCTGATAATGCGCAGTAGGCGATGAAAAGGATTATATAGATAATTCTGCGTACCCACTTATTCATAGCCAAATAATGCATTTTTGTACTCTACAGATTGAAATCAAGGCCTTTTTAGGTTAATAATGTTCATAGTAAAGCATACTATTATTTTTTTTTCGTATATTTGCCGGAAAATAACAAATCATGCTGCAAAAAAGTATAGCCAATGGTAACAATTAAACAAGTCGAGACAAAAAACGACCTCAAGAAATTCATACGATTTAACTACGAATTGTACAAAGACAACAAATATTCCGTACCCGACCTCTACGAGGACATGCTCAACACATTCTCCGAAAAAAATGCAGCCATGGAGTTTTGCGAAGCAGCTTACTTCCTGGCATACAAGGAGAATAAGATTGTAGGAAGAGTAGCTGCCATCATCAACAAGAAGGCCAACAAAACATGGAACCTGAAAACCGTGCGTTTCGGATGGATAGACTTCATAGATGACGAAGAAGTCAGCAAAGCACTACTCGACAAGGTTGAAGAATGGGGAAAGCAAAGAGGCATGGAAACTATCCAGGGACCGCTCGGATTCACCGACATGGATGCCGAAGGAATGCTCATCGAAGGATTTGAAGAACTCTCCACCATGGCAACAATATACAACTATCCATACTATCCACAGCACATGGAGAAACACGGTTTCGAGAAAGATGCTGACTGGATAGAGATGCTCATGACCGTCCCAAGAGAGACTGGCATACCCGAAAGACTGAGCCGCATAGCAGAAATTGTCATGAAGAAATATGACCTCCGCATCAAAAAATATACTTCAGCAAGCAAGATTGCCAAAGACTACGGACAGGAGATATTCAAAGTCATCAACGAAGCCTTCAAGCCTCTCTTTGGCTACAGTGAACTGAGTCAGAGACAGATAGACCAGTACGTGAAGATGTACCTTCCCATACTTGATCTTAAACTCGTCAGCCTCATCACAGAAGCCAACGGCAGACTTGTGGCTGTAGGCATCTCAATGCCATCCATGTCACGTGCCCTCCAAAAGGCAAAAGGCAAGCTCACACCCTTCGGATGGTGGCACTTGCTCAAAGCACTCAAATTCAAGAAGCCAAAGACCCTTGACCTCATGCTCGTGGGCGTTCTGCCAGAGTACCAGAGCAAGGGTGTCAACTCCATCCTCTTCTACGACCTCCTGCCAATCTACATCTCAGAAGGCTACGAATACGTGGAGACCAACCCCGAGCTCGAAGAGAACAACAAAGTGCAGCAGCAGTGGATATACTTCGAAAGAAGACAACACAAACGCCGCCGTTGCTTCAAGAAAGCTATAAGATAAGACTTGCGGTAAGCCCCCAACACTTCCATAGCCTTGCCCAAAGCATCAGCCAACCACCCTTACATCCACAACAAACATCAACATGGAAGAAGAACTCCAGACCTCCCCAGCCGCCACCACAAGCAACTACGATGACGGCAACATCATAACCCTAACAGGCGTAGAACATATACGCCTGCGACCAGGCATGTACATAGGCCGACTTGGCGATGGCAGCCATGCCGAAGACGGCATTTACGTGCTGCTCAAGGAAATCATCGACAACAGCATCGATGAGTTCAAGATGCAGGCAGGCAAACGCATTGAAGTAACAGTGGAGGACAACCTAGCCGTGTCTGTCAGAGACTACGGACGCGGTATACCCCAAGGTAAAATGATAGAGGCTGTGTCCATACTCAACACGGGCGGAAAATACGACTCCAAAGCCTTCCAGAAGTCAATAGGCCTCAACGGTGTCGGCACAAAGGCCGTCAATGCCCTTTCCACACGATTTGAAGTCAAGAGTTTCCGCGAAGGCAAGGTGCGAACAGCCATCTTTGAAAAAGGCAAACTAGTTGAAGACAATACAGAAAACACCACGGAGGAAAACGGCACCTATATCTATTTCAAGCCAGACAACACTCTCTTCATCAACTACCGATTCCACGATGAGTTTGTCAACAACATGCTCCGCAACTACACCTACCTCAATACAGGACTGGAGATATACTACAATGGAGCACGCATCGTAAGCCGCAACGGTCTCAAGGACCTTCTAAAAGACACGATGGACACCAAACCCCTCTATGACATCATCCACCTCAAGGGCGACGACATAGAGATAGCCTTCACACATACCAACCAGCAGTACGGAGAAGAATACCACTCCTTCGTCAACGGCCAACACACCATCCAGGGAGGCACACACCAAAGCGCATTCAAAGAACATATAGCCAAGACCATCAAAGAGTTCTTCGGCAAAAACTACGAATACAACGACATACGCTCTGGTATCATAGCCGCCATAGCCATCAATGTGCAAGAGCCTCAGTTTGAGTCACAAACAAAAATCAAGCTCGGTTCTCTCACTATGGAGCCCAACGGTGGTGTCAGCGTCAACAAATTTGTTGGAGACTTCATAAAGACAGAAGTAGACAACTTCCTCCACAAGAACCTTGACATAGCCGAAATCATCGAAGAGAAAATAAAGGAAAACGAACGCGACCGCAAAGCAATAGCCGGTGTGACAAAACTCGCCCGAGAGCGTGCCAAGAAAGCCAACTTGCACAACCGCAAGCTGCGCGACTGCAAGATACACCTCAACGACCCCAAGGGCGACCTCAAAGAAGAAAGTGCCATCTTCATCACTGAGGGAGACTCCGCCAGCGGCAGCATCACCAAGAGCCGCGATGTCATGACACAAGCAGTATTCTCTCTCCGAGGAAAACCTCTCAACACCTTTGGTCTGACCAAGAAAGTTGTCTATGAAAACGAAGAGTTCAACCTCCTGCAGGCTGCCCTCAACATCGAAGACGGCATAGACGGACTCCGCTACAACAAAGTCATCGTAGCCACCGATGCCGATGTCGACGGCATGCACATCCGCCTCCTTATGATAACCTTCTTCCTGCAGTTCTTCCCCGAACTGGTCAAGACCGGACACGTCTACATCCTTCAGACACCACTCTTCCGAGTGCGCAACCGAAAAAAACGCATCAAGAAGTCAGTATTGGACAAATACATGGCAGAACACAAGGACAGCAAGGGCGACTTCATCACCATGTACTGCTACAGCGAAGAAGAACGCCTCAAGGCTATAGATATGCTGGGACCCGAACCTGAGATAACACGATTCAAAGGTCTCGGAGAAATCTCGCCCGAAGAGTTCAAACACTTCATCGGACAAGACATCCGCCTTGAGAGCGTCACACTCCGCAAGACAGACCAGGTCAAGGAACTTCTGGAATACTACATGGGAAAAAACACCATGCAACGACAAAACTTCATCATCAACAACCTCGTCATCGAAGAGGACAAGGCCGAAGAAGAAGATACAGAATAATTCAGACCAACGAGATGAACAGCACAACAAATAAACACGCAACGAGGATAGCCCTCTTCGCTGGCAGTTTTGATCCCTTCACCAGAGGTCACAAAGACATAGTAGACAGAGCTCTCGCCACTGTGGCAGACAAAGTGGTGATAGCCATCGGCATCAACTGCCAGAAGAAATGCATGCTAACGCCGGAGGAAAGGGCAAAGGCCATCACTGCTGTATATCAAGACGAACTGCGGGTCAGCATACACACCTACACGGGACTCACCACAGACTATGCACAACAAATCGGTGCGGACTTCCTGCTTAGAGGTGTGAGAAGCATCAAGGACTTTGAATACGAGCGCGACATAGCAGATGTCAACCGCCAGCTTACAGGCATAGAGACCATCATTATCTTCTCCGACCCCACACTGGCATCCGTCAGCTCAAGCATAGTAAGAGAACTCATATCATATAATAAAGATGTAACAAAATACCTACCATGAATATCATCAATACAATAAAGATAAGCCTCCTCACCGCTGTAGCCTCCTTCAGTACTGGAGCATCAGCACAAAACAACAGCTTTGACGAACAACTCCGCAAACTCATCTTCGCCCACGGAGCCATCACCCAACTCTATGTCGATACCGTAGACACAAAGAAAGTTACCGAAGATGCCATCCGCGGCATGCTCACCGAACTCGACCCCCACTCTACCTACACCCCAGCCAAAGACGTAGAGGCCCTCAACGAGCCCTTGACAGGTTCCTTTGAAGGCATCGGAGTGCAATTCAACATGAACGAGGACACCCTCGTCGTCATACAGCCCGTCAGCGGAGGTCCCTCAGAGAAAGTCGGCATACAGGCTGGCGACATGATTGTCAGCGTCAATGACACAGCCATAGCAGGTGTGAAGATGTCAAGAGAAAACATCATGAAGCGACTTCGCGGACCAAAAGGAACAAAAGTAAACCTCGGAGTGGTGCGCAGAGGAATAGAAGACACACTCATGTTCACTGTCACACGCGACAAGATACCCGTATACACAGTGGATGCGGCATACATGATTGACAACACCACAGGATACATACGCATCAACAGCTTCGGAGCCACCACGAATGCGGAATTTACCAAAGCTGCCTCATCACTGCTCTCCCAAGGCATGAAAGACATCATTATCGACCTCCAAGGCAACGGAGGAGGCTATCTGCAAGCTTCGGTAGATCTGGCAGACGAATTTCTCAACAGCAACGAGATGATTGTCTATACAGAAGGCCGCACTACAGGACGACACGAATACCATGCCAAGTCGGGCAAAATAAATATAGGCAAGATAGTCGTTCTCGTCGACGGATATACAGCCTCTGCAGCTGAAATTCTCTCTGGCGCAATGCAAGACAACGACAGAGGCATCATCATTGGTCGACGCACATTCGGCAAAGGCCTCGTGCAGCGCCCCATCAACCTGCCCGACGGTTCTCTCATCCGTCTGACCATAGCCCACTACTACAGCCCCGTGGGACGCTGCTTCCAAAAACCATACGTCAAGGGAGACAAAAAGAAGTACGACCAAGACATGCTCGACCGCCTCAATAGCGGAGAGCTCCTCAGTGCCGACAGCATACACTTCCCCGACTCTCTGAAATACACCACCACAGGCGGACGTACCGTCTACGGAGGAGGAGGCATCATGCCAGATGTATACGTGCCACTCGACACTACCCAATACACAAAACTACACCGCGAGCTTGCTGCCAAAAGCTGCATCACCAGCACCACACTCAAGTGGATAGACAAAAACCGCAGCCAGCTCATCAAGAGATATAACGTAGAAGCCTTCACCAAGGCACGCACACTCAAACTGGCAAACAAGACATATAAGCCAGAAGACCTGCGCAAAGGATTCCTCGCCTACAAAGCAGAGTTCACCGTCACAGACGACATCATTGACCTACTCCTGCAGAAAGCAAAGGAAGCTAAGATAGAATACAACGACTCTACCCTGCAAGCCTCTATGCCTATGCTCAAAGCACAGATCAAGGCACTCATAGCTCGCGACCTCTGGGACATGTCAGAGTACTACGAGATAATGAACCCCTACAACGAAATCTATGTCCAAGGCCTCAAAGCAATAAAGGACGAGAAGATGTTCGAAGGGATAAAACAGGAGTAGAATCCTATCTGCCATATCTACACAAAGAGACCAACAATAACAGGTAAAACAATAAAGCCCACCTCTACATATATAGACAATGATAAGTTACAATACCGACGGAGTAAAGATGCCTGCCATACGAAGACGCGACACCAGCGCTTGGATCAAACAAGTAGCAGCATCATACGGCAAGAAAGTGGGCAGCATAGCCTACATCTTCTGCAACGACGAAAAGATATTGGAAGTCAACAGACAATATCTCCAACATGACTACTATACAGACATTATCACCTTCGACTATTGCGAAGACGAAGAAGTGATGGGTCACAAAAACACCATTTCTGGCGACCTCTTCATCAGTCTCGACACAGTCCGAACCAACGCCGAACAGCAAGCCACCACCTATGAAGAAGAACTCCACCGCGTCATCATCCACGGAATACTCCACCTCGTAGGTATCAATGACAAAGGACCTGGCGAACGAGAGATAATGGAAGCCGCAGAAAACAATGCTCTCGCAATAAGAAAGAATAACCAGTAAGAAGATATTTCGAATATTCCAACGACGAAACAAATCAACACAACAAACAACACAACAAATAAACAACACAATGAAAGTATTCCAACACGTATCAGACATAGGCGATTTGAGAAAAGCACTCAACGATGCCTTTGAGATAAAGAACGACCGTTATAAGTATCAGTCTCTTGGCAAGAACAAGACAGCCATGCTCATCTTCTTCAACAATTCTCTCCGCACACGCCTTTCCACACAGAAGGCAGCCCTCAACCTTGGCATGAACGTCATAGTGCTTGACGTCAACCAAGGAGCTTGGAAACTGGAGACAGAGCGTGGAGTCATCATGGAAAGCGACAAGAGTGAGCACCTGCTTGAAGCCATCCCTGTAATGGGATCATATTGCGACATCATAGGAGTGCGCTCCTTCGCAAGATTTGAGTCACGACAGGATGACTATGAAGAGAAAATCCTCAACCAGTTCATTAAATACAGCGGCCGACCAGTATTCTTCATGGAGAGCGCCACAGTCCACCCTCTTCAGGCCTTTGCCGACCTCATCACGATTGAAGAGTACAAGGACAAGACCATCATCGCTCCCAACCCACTCTTTGGAGGCAAAGAAGTAACACGCACTCCCAACAAACGTCCGAAGGTTGTCCTCACATGGGCCCCCCACCCTAAGGCACTGCCACAGGCCGTACCCAACTCATTTGCCGAATGGATGAACGCTGCTGACGTAGACTTCGTCATCACTCACCCACAGGGATACGAGCTCGACCCACTCTTCGCTGGAGATGCCAAAGTAGAGTACGACCAGATGAAAGCCTTTGAGGGAGCAGACTTCATCTACGCAAAGAACTGGAGTTGTCCTGGTGTGACACGTCCAGAGGCCTATGGCACAGTCCTGGGAGACTATCATGACTATGCTGACTGGACCGTATCTGAGAGACAGATGGCTGTGACCAACAATGCCTTTTTCATGCACTGCCTCCCCGTACGCCGCAACATGATAGTGACAGACGATGTCATCGAGTCACCAACATCTATCGTAATCCCCGAAGCCGCCAACCGCGAGATATCAGCAACAGTGGTGCTGAAGCGGATGCTCGAGTCGCTGTAAAATAGTCCTATATAGAAGACTCCAGAAATTCTGGCTTATCTGGATAGTATGAACATTACAGATAAACCAGACATTACAGGTAAACCAGGCATTACAGATAAACCAGGCATTACATAAATTTCTGAAATTCTGGTTTTCCCGATAGACATCAAAGGCCGCAAGCATTTTATGCTAGCGGCCTTTGATGTCTTATATCTTGATGACTCTACTTTTTCGTTGTCGACTTCTTGGCTCTTATCATACATACTATGCCTATCAGCACAAACGGAATGCTGAGCAGCTGTCCCATGTCCAGCAACATATTAGCCTCAAACTCCACCTGCTCCTTCTTCAGAAACTCAACAAAGAAACGAAAGAGGAAAATCGTTGCCAGACAATAGCCAAAGTAGAAACCTGTGCCTACGGACAGGGAACTTCTGCCCCATCCTGCATTTCCACAAGCACAGACAGCTACCTCATTCTCGGAAGAATCAGCAGACACCGAATCCACCTTCGACTTATACCAGCTTCGGTACAAGAGAATGCCTCCAATGAAGATGAGAACATAGGCAATAGCTTCATAGAGCTGAGCAGGGTGGCGGGGCACCAGCTGTCCATCAACCAGAGCCTCATGGCTGTGGAAGATGAAAGCCCAAGCCACATCAGTAGGATTGCCTATTATCTCAGAGTTCATCAGATTGCCGAGTCGTATGCATGCAGCTGTAATAGGAACAGCAATTGCAATATTGTCCAATACAGTCCATACTCCCACTTTGTGTTTACGACAGTATATCATGAGGGCGACAAAGAGACCTATCGTGCCACCATGACTTGCCAGACCCTCATAACCAGTAAAATGCCACTCGCCAGACGAAGTCAGGCGGAAAGGAATAAACATCTCGACAAAACCTGTGAGACTGGTGAGGTAGTACCCAGGCTCGTAGAATATGCAATGTCCAAGGCGAGCACCAATCAAGACACCAAGAAAACAGTAAAAGAATAAAGGTTCGAATTTCTCTTGCTCTATTTTCTGCTGCTTGTAAAGACGCTGCACAATCAGATAGGCCAACAATAGACCTATGCACCATAAAAGAGAGTACCAACGGATGCTAAACGACCCTATGGTGAAGACATCGACATCGGGTGTCCAGTCAATATATAAAGGTTCGCAACGAAACATGTCTGTGAGTCATTATTTGATTATTAGGAACGTTAAGAACGATAGGAACGATAAGAACGAAAGAAACGAAAGAGTCTTAGACATTAAATCTGAAGTGCATGATGTCACCATCCTGCACGACATAGTCCTTGCCTTCTACCCCCAGTTTGCCAGCTTCTCTCACACCAGCCTCACTGCCATACTTTATGTAGTCATCATATTTGATCACCTCGGCTCGTATGAATCCCTTTTCGAAGTCAGTATGGATAACGCCTGCACACTGCGGAGCCTTCCACCCCTTGCGGAATGTCCATGCCTTGACCTCCATCTCACCAGCCGTAATGAAAGTCTGCAGATTGAGCAAAGCATAGATAGCCTTGATGAGTCGGTTGCATCCGCTTTCCTCAAGACCCATATCCTCCAGAAACATCTGCTTCTCCTCGTAGCTCTCAAGTTCAGCTATGTCGGACTCCGTCTGTGCACTTATGACGATGAGTTCTGCATCCTCACCCTTTATGGCCTCGCGCACCTTGTCAACATAAGCATTGCCTTCTTTGGCACTTGCATCGTCTACGTTGCAGACATAAAGCACAGGCTTAGTTGTCAAGAGAAACATGTTTTTGGCAGCAGCCACCTCTTCGTCGTTTTCGAGTTCGACGATGCGAGCAGACTGCCCCTTCTCCAAAGCTTCCTTATAGCGGAGCAGAAGTCCATACTCCACCTTTGCAGCCTTGTCATGCCCAACATTGGCCAGTTTCTCAGTCTTCTTTATTCGTGCCTCCACTGTCTCAAGGTCCTTGAGTTGCAACTCAGTGTCTATGATTTCTTTATCACGTACCGGGTCAACACTTCCGTCTACGTGGACAATGTTGCCGTTGTCAAAACACCTGAGCACATGTATGATAGCGTCACACTCACGTATGTTGCCCAAAAACTGGTTGCCCAGACCCTCACCCTTACTGGCTCCCTTGACGAGACCGGCTATGTCAACGATGTCACATACTGCTGGCACGATACGTCCCGGATGAACGAGTTCAGCGAGCTTCGTGAGCCTCTCATCAGGCACACTCACCTGTCCGAGCTGAGCGTCGATGGTGCAGAAAGGGAAATTGGCTGCTTGAGCCTTTGCGCTAGACAAACAATTGAACAATGTAGATTTGCCCACATTAGGCAGACCAACAATACCTGCTTTTAATGCCATATAATCTTTTTTCTGTTTACACAGCTCCCCACCCCGCTTTTAGCTCAGCAAGGTGGAAAGCAAATGGATAATAAATTAAATTTGATGCAAAGTTAGTGATTTGCCAACAAAAGAAAGGTATTTAGCCATATAAATGTGTCAAGTGCCCATAAAAACAACGACAAAGAGTCCTATTTTGATTTATTTCTTTAAAGTTACAATGCGATTGTATGAGCTGTTAAGATAAAAATGTGTACCTTTGCATCATAATTGTACAATTAAATAGTTATGATTTATTTTTTTAGAACACCAGCGCAAAGCGTGATAGCTACTCAAGTTGATCACGCACTGACATCAGAAGAGACAAATGAACTTTGCTGGCTCTACGGAGAAGCAAAGCAAGAGTGCGAAGAAAACCTGAAAGGATTCTTTGTAGGTCCACGCCGAGAGATGATTACCCCATGGAGCACCAATGCCGTGGAAATCACTCAAAACATGGCTATCAAAGGTGTCCAGCGTATTGAGGAGTATTTCCCCGTTGAGAGTGAAGACGCAGAGCATGATCCCATGCTCCAGCGCATGTACAAGGGACTTGACCAGAACATCTTCACTGTCAACATCGAGCCAGCTCCAATCCTCCACATAGACAATCTCGAGGAGTACAACGAGCAGGAAGGTCTCGCCCTCTCACCAGAGGAGATAGAGTATCTCCACAAGGTTGAGTCACAACTCAACAGGAAACTCACAGACTCAGAGGTGTTCGGTTTCGCCCAGATTAACTCTGAGCACTGCCGCCACAAGATTTTCGGCGGCACATTCATCATCGATGGCGAAGAGAAGGAAAGTTCACTCTTCCAGATGATTAAAAAGACCACTCAGGAGAATCCCAACAAGATTCTCTCAGCTTACAAGGACAATGTGGCATTCAGCCAAGGTCCTGTCGTTGAGCAATTCGCTCCAGCCGACCACTCAACAAGCGACTATTTCCAAATCAAAGACATTGAATCAATCATCTCGCTCAAGGCAGAGACACACAACTTCCCCACTACTGTAGAACCCTTCAACGGTGCCTCTACTGGTACAGGAGGAGAGATACGCGACCGTATGGGCGGTGGTGTAGGCAGCTGGCCTATAGCAGGTACAGCCGTATACATGACAAGCTACCCACGCAACGGTGTAGCACCCAGCCAACCTCACAGCTACCCCAAATGGACAGCCTCTGACAAAGAAGGCGACATCCGCCCTTGGGAGGAGGTACTGCCCATCCGCAAGTGGCTCTACCAGACACCAGAGCAGATACTCATCAAGGCTTCCAACGGAGCCAGCGACTTCGGCAACAAGTTCGGCCAGCCACTCATCTGCGGCTCAGTGCTCACTTTCGAACATGAGGAAACACAGACCACTTCCGATGGAGAGAAGGTCAAGGAGCAGTATGGCTACGACAAGGTCATCATGCTGGCAGGAGGTGTAGGCTACGGCACCAAGCGCGACTGTCTGAAAGGCACACCAGAAAAGGGCAACAAGGTCGTTGTCGTCGGCGGTGACAACTACCGCATCGGTCTCGGTGGAGGCTCTGTTTCATCTGTAGATACGGGCCGCTATTCATCAGGCATCGAACTCAACGCAGTGCAGCGCGCCAACCCAGAGATGCAGAAACGTGCCAACAACCTCGTCCGCGCCCTCTGCGAGGAAGATGTCAACCCAGTTGTCAGCATACACGACCACGGTTCTGCAGGCCACGTCAACTGTCTCTCCGAACTTGTGGAAGAGTGTGGCGGACTCATCGACATGACAAAACTCCCCATCGGCGACAAAACCCTCTCCAGCAAGGAAATCATCGCCAACGAGAGCCAGGAGCGAATGGGACTCCTCATCGATGAGAAGCACATCGACCATGTGCGCCAGATAGCAGAGCGCGAACGTGCACCACTATACGTGGTAGGCGAATGTACTGGAGACGCCCACTTCGCCTTCCAGCAGGGCGACGGTGTACGACCATTCGACCTCGACGTAGCCCAGATGTTCGGCCACTCTCCTAAGACCTACATGCGCGACGAGACAGTCGTCCGCACATACGAAAATGCCACATACTCATACAACGACATAGAGCAGTACCTTGAGAATGTGCTCCGTCTCGAAGCTGTAGCATGCAAAGACTGGTTGACCAACAAGGTAGACCGCTCCGTCACAGGCAAAGTGGCACGCCAGCAGTGTCAGGGCGAAATACAGCTTCCACTCAGCGACTGCGGTGCTGTAGCCCTCGACTACCGTGGCAACAAGGGTATAGCCACAGCCATCGGCCATGCTCCTCAGGCAGGCCTTGCCGACCCTGCAGCAGGCTCAGTCCTCGCTGTGGCAGAGTCATTGACCAACCTCGTTTGGGCACCACTCGCCGACGGCCTTGACTCCGTAAGTCTCTCAGCCAACTGGATGTGGCCTTGCCGCTCACAGAAGGGAGAAGACGCACGCCTCTACCGTGGCGTAGAAGCCCTCAGCGACTTCTGCTGCGCCCTCCAGATCAATGTGCCAACAGGCAAAGACTCCCTCTCCATGACACAGAAGTACCCAGACGGAAGCAAGATAGTCTCACCAGGCACCGTCATCGTCTCTTCTGGCGGCGAGGTATCAGACGTGCGCAAAGTAGTAAGCCCTGTGCTCGTAAACGACGAAGACACTACCCTACTCCATATCGACTTCTCCTTCGACACACTCAAGCTCGGAGGTTCAGCCTTCGCCCAGACTCTTGGCAAGGTAGGCAGCGATGTGCCCACAGTCAAGAACCCAGAATACTTCCGCGACGCCTTCATGGCCATCCAGTCCCTCGTCAACGAGGAACTCATCCTTGCAGGACACGACATCAGCGCAGGAGGTCTCATCACTACCCTTCTCGAGATGTGCTTCGCCAACAAGCAAGGCGGTATAGCCACAGACCTCAACAGCATCAACGAGAAAGACCCCGTCAAGCTGCTCTTCGCAGAGAATCCTGGTGTTATCATCCAGGTGAAGAACTCCGACAAGAGCGACGTAGAGAAGATACTCGACAAGGCAGGAGTAGGCTATGTGGAGATAGGACACCCCATCAGCGAGCGCGAAGTCGTAGTGAAGAAAGACGGCAGAACACGCCGATTCGACATTGACAAGCTACGCGACATCTGGTACGACGCATCGTATCGCCTCGACACCAAGCAGTCATTCAATGGCATGGCAAAGGAGCGATTCACCAACTACAAGAACCAACCACTCGAACACCTCTTCCCATCAGCCTTCACAGGCACTCTCGCACAATATGGCATCAGTGCCGACCGTCGTGAGCGCACAGGCATCAAAGCAGCCATCATCCGTGAGAAGGGCACCAACGGCGAGCGCGAGATGGCCTACTCACTCTATCTGGCAGGCTTCGACGTCAAGGATGTCATGATGACCGACCTCGTCAGCGGACGCGAGACACTCGAAGACATCAACATGATCGTCTTCTGCGGAGGATTCTCCAACTCAGACGTACTCGGCAGCGCCAAGGGATGGGCAGGAGCCTTCCTTTTCAATCCTAAAGCCAAGGCAGCCCTCGATGCCTTCTATGCACGCAAGGACACACTCTCCCTTGGTATATGCAACGGATGCCAGCTCATGGTAGAGCTTGGCCTCATCAACAACGACCACGCTGTCACCAATGCCAAGGACTACGCACAGATGCTGCACAATGTCAGCCACAAGTTCGAGAGCGAGTTCGTCACCCTGCAGATACCAGAGAACAAGTCTGTCATGTTCGGTTCGCTGAGCGGCAGCAAACTTGGCATCTGGGTAGCTCACGGAGAAGGCAACTTCCGCTTGCCAAAGGCAGAAGCTGAATACAATATTGTAGCCAAGTACAACTACTCAGGATATCCAGCCAACCCTAACGGCTCAACATACGACGTGGCAGGTATAGCCTCCAACGATGGACGACACCTCGCCATGATGCCTCACCTCGAACGAGCCATCTTCCCATGGCAACAGGCCCACTACCCTGCTGACCGCAAGAAGGACGAAGTCACTCCATGGATTGAAGCATTCGTCAACGCCCGCAAGTGGATTGAGGAAAAGACCAAGTAATCCACCCCTATATAGGGAACTGGCTGTTTACAGAGCATAAACCGGTTGTTTACACATCGTAAACAACCGGTTTACGACACGTAAACAACCGGTTTACGATTTACTCCCTTTTGTACCCCACGAGGGAAGCTACAGACCTACATATATTGTCTTCATCCAGCAGCGTCCCTTCCCCACCCTGCACATCATTCTACTCATCAACAAACTACTTTTTCAACCCCCACACCTCGCTACATGAGTGTATACACAGAGATGTTTCTCACCTTTGCCAAGATAGGCAGCTTCACCATCGGTGGCGGCTACGCCATGATACAGATGATGGAGAAAGAAGTGGTGGACAAGAAACAATGGTTGACCCGCGAAGAGTTTATGGACACACTGGTTGTCGCCCAGAGCACACCAGGACTCTTTGCCATAGACATGGCATCACATATAGGATGGAAACTCAAAGGAGTGAAAGGCGGCATAGTAGGCGCACTCGCCACAGCCGTACCCTCCATCATAGCCATCCTGCTCATAGCCATCTTTTTCCAGACATTTAAAGACAATGTCTACGTGGAGAAGATCTTTATGGGCATACGCCCCTGTGTGGTAGCCCTGATCCTCACGCCCTGCATCAGCATGGCACGAAAAGCCAAACTGAACAAGAAGAACTGGTGGCTACCCGTAGCAACAGCCCTGCTCATAGCATGTGTAGGCATATCCCCTATCTTCTGCATCCTTGCAGGAGGCATCGGAGGCTACCTTTACGGGAAGTTTGTCCATAAGTGACATGGAAAAAAAGAATTGAACCTACCATATATCTTTCACGATGATTTTTCTTCAGCTATTCCTCGTCTTCTCCAAAATAGGCATATTCAACTTCGGTGGTGGCTATGCCATGCTCACGCTCATACAAGACGAAGTCGTCAACAAGCACCACTGGATGACCGTCAACGAGTTCACAGACATCGTGGCCATAAGCCAGTCCACTCCAGGTCCTATCGGCATCAACTGTGCCACATATACAGGATATACAGCCGTCATACATGCTGGCTACCCCACGTGGCTCGCCGTCCTCGGAGCCATACTGGCATCTATAAGTGTCATCTGGCTGCCATTTATACTGATGGTGAGCATAAGCAAGTTCCTGCTCAAGCACAGCAAGTCAACAGCCGTCAACGACATCTTCTCCACACTCCGCCCCGTCATCGTCGGACTCTTAGCCGCTGCAGCCATCATGCTCATGTCGAAGGAAAACTTTGGCGACCCATCGGAGTCGCCCTTCGTCTTCACTGTCAGCATAATCATATTCCTACTGACATTCATAGGCACAAGACTATACAAGATAAGTCCCATTGCCATCATACTCCTCTGCGGACTTGCAGGCCTGCTGATTTATTGACATACCGCCTGACTATCAAGCAACAGAGAGGTACAGAACATAGATACACAGCCACACGAAAGAAGCATAGCCCTCCACAGCCACACAAAAGAAGCATAGCCCCCACACGTGATGAAAGAACAAGCAAAGACATATCAATACGACAACGGACTCCGCCTCATCCACGTCACTTCTCCCACAGAAGTGGCATACTGCGGCATCAGCATAGATGCAGGCACAAGAGACGAAGAGAGTGGGGAAGAAGGCATGGCACATTTCTGCGAGCATCTCATGTTCAAGGGCACACACAAGCGCAAGGCATGGCACATCATCAACAGGATGGAAGCCGTAGGCGGAGACCTCAATGCCTATACCAACAAGGAAGAGACAGTCGTCTACTCAGCCTTCATGAGAGAGCACTTTGAGAGAGCAGCCGAACTCATCTTCGACATCGTCTTCAACAGCACATTTCCTCAACACGAGATAGACAAAGAGAGCGAAGTCATAGCCGACGAGATAGAATGCTACAACGACAGCCCAGCAGAGCTCATCTTCGACCATTTTGAGAATCTCATCTACAACGGACGCACCCTTGGCCACGACATCCTCGGCACAGCAGACAACGTGCGACGATTCACTACCGAAGACGCCCTTCGATTCACAAGCCGGCTCTACCGTCCCGACAAGATGGTCTTCTTCCTCTTCGGAGCCCTCGACTTCGACAAGGTGAAGAGGGTAGTGGGACGACTCATTTCCAACATAGTCCCGTCAGGCAGGGACATAGCCATCCCACAGCTGGCCGAAACGCCATCACCCATACTGGGCACACACATAGAGGAAAGAGGCACACATCAGGCACACGTCATGGTAGGACGCGCCGCTTACGGGTCAAAAGACAAGAAACGCATAGCACTCTACTTCCTCAACAACATCTTGGGAGGTCCAGGCATGAACTCACGTCTCAACATAGCTCTGCGCGAGCACAGCGGACTGGTCTACACCGTAGAGAGTTCGCTCACAAACTATACTGACACCTCTACTTGGGCCATCTATTTCGGATGCGACACAGACGATGTTAACCGCTGCCTCAAACTCCTGCGACGCGAACTCGACCGCCTCATGCAGTGTCCCCTCAGCGAGAGAGAACTGAAAGCTGCCATCAAGCAAATAAAAGGCCAGATAGGAGTAGCCTGCGACAACTTCGAGAACTACGCCCTCGACACCGCCAAGTCCTTCCTCCACTACAACAAGTTCGAAGGCATGGAAGACACCTTCCAGCATATAGAGCAACTCACACCAGCCATCCTGCAAGAAGTGGCACAAGAGATATTCGACCCTAAAGGACTCACCACACTGATATTCAGATGATACACCATTCATGTTAAGAGACCTTCGGAAGAAACACACTACATCACCACACGTCACAACCTCACATGACCCCAACTGAGTCATCAAAACGAATAAACATAATGCGTATGCGAAAGATAATAGGAATAGGGGAGACAATCCTTGACATAATATTCAAAAACGAACAGCCAACAGCAGCCGTGCCAGGAGGCTCCACCTTCAATGGCATCATATCGTTAGGTCGCCTCGGCCTGCCCGTCACCATGATAACCGAAACAGGCAACGACAAGATAGGCCACATCATCAAAAACTTCATGACCGACAACGGCATCGACAACAGCCATGTCTGCATATACGATGACGGACGCACAGCCATATCCCTCGCATACCTCAACGAGCGCAACGACGCCGAATACCTCTTCTACAAAGATTACCCCAACGCCCGACTCGATGTCGAATGGCCAGAAGTCAACAAAGACGACATCATCATGATGGGTTCTTACTTCGTTCTCAACCCCGTGCTGCGCTCACGCGTCAAGGAGTTTCTTGACTACGCACAGAGCCGCAAGGCAATGATATACTACGACATCAACTTCCGCTCCACACATAGCTCGGAAGCCATCAAACTCTACGCCACCATCCTCGAAAACTTCGAGTACGCCAGCATCGTGCGCGGATCTACCGAAGACTTCTACAACATGTTCAAGACAAGCGACCCAGCCCAAGCCTACAAGCGCGAAGTGTCCTTCTACTGCAAATACATGCTCTGCACCGATGCCGACGGTGACATCCAACTCTTCTCTCCACAGTGCTCACGCCTCTTCCCTGTGAAGAAGATACAGACAGTGTCAACCATAGGTGCAGGAGACAACTTCAATGCAGGCATCATCTATGGTCTCATGACCGAAAACATCACAAACGACAATCTCGCCGAAGTCACAGAACAACAGTGGGAGCGCATCATCGCCCATGGACAAAACTTCGCCACCGAGGTATGCCAAAGCCTAAACAATTCAATAAGTAAAGAATACGCAAAGAATTATGGAAAATAACAACGAAAATATCATCCCTACAGCTGAAACAGTTCAGCCAGAAGAGACAACCCCTACAGCTGAAACAGTTCAGCCAGAAGAGACAACCCCTACAGCTGAAACAGTT
>JAEDNQ010000151.1 GCA_016302435.1 Bacteroidaceae bacterium | reverse complement strand
CCTTCTTGACTATGACCTACGTCTTTATAAAATAAGATAGATGTAGGAGCCATACCATCAAATTTCAACTCAGAAAGGAAGCGCTTGATACGAGGAACTCCATTACCATCTGAACCGAACCAGATTCGGTTGTCTCGGAGTCTCTCGAAGAACGCGTTCTTCGAGAGACTCCAGCAGCGTCCTGCTGGAGGCTCTACAACACGCCCCGAAGGGGTCGTGATGGGGTAATCACAAGATGCGGAATATGTTTTAACCGTTAAATTATCAGATTGCCACACACCTCTTGGGTCATTATCGGGATTGGAATACCTTGCATCAGCCTCTGCTGTTCTTGGTAATCGTCCTATCACAAATTGATTGATATCTTTGGCAAACATCAATACATAATCGTGGCTATTAGAAATAAAACGAGCATCATTTTTGGGAGCAAATGCACGTTCCCAAACTAATTGTGCCACAAAATTACCCTCTCCGAATAACTCGTCACAAATCTTTCTCAGATTCTCCACCTCATTATCATCAATACTAATAAATATCACCCCATCCTCTCTGAGCAGATTTCTTGCCAACATCAGTCTTGGATATATCATACTGCACCAGTCCGAATGGAATCTACCATTCGAATCAGTGTTCTTTCTCAGCTTATTTCCATATTCATCCACATCGCCAGCAGCCTGAGCCTCTACGTCGGCACTACGAGAAAAATCATCATCATAGACAAAGTCATTGCCAGTGTTATATGGAGGGTCGATATATATCATCTTCACCTGACCATAATAGGACTTCTGCAAGAGCTTCAGCACTTCGAGGTTGTCACCCTCTATGTAAAGATTCTTCGTGGTATCCCAGGCCACGGAATCCTCTTTTTGGGGGCGCAGGGTCTTATTGATGGGGCGAGCAGCCTCTGCCATGGCTTCACGCTTGCCTGCCCATGTGAACTGGTAGCGTTCACTCCTGCCCTCTACAGTGTCGTCGCCAAGGAGACGGCGCAGCGCATCTATGTCCACGGCACGGCGAGGCTCGCCTGTCTTGGAGTCGAGCGTCTCGGTGAATACCGCAGGGACTATCTTATAAAGCTCGTCGAGTAAGGACTCAGAACCGCTTTTTGTGGTGTGTTCAAGTTTATTCATTGCTGTCGGTCAGTTTGTTTAGTGTTTCGTTCATTGAGTTGATTTCTGTCTTCAGTGCTTTGAGTTCGGAGAACATCTCCATCTGCTTCCTTATCTGTGGCTCTCTCTTCACCTTGGCCTGAAGGGTCTTGTACTGTTTCTCCTTCTGGGCTATGGCGTTCTTCAGCTCCAAGATGCTCTTGGTGTCGGCGGCGGTGTGTGTGCCGAAGCCCGACACTTGACCCACGAGGTACTCATATATGCCGTCCATGTCGTTGCCTGTGAGGCTGAGGGTCGAGAGGTCGGCAGACTGCCATGGTGTGCGGAAGGTCTTTATTATCTTGTAGTCTGTGCGCTCAGCGTTGGTGGCTTCCTTGAAGTTGATGAGGAGGAGCTGGCGGTCGGCGTGGCGGAGGAGGAAGAGGGTGTGGCGCGGCATCTGCTTGTCGATGGAGACAAACACGTCGTCGCTGACTTCCTCTTGCTTGAGCGTGACCTCAAAGACGGCTATCTCCTGCACAGCCTTGCCTTCCGCCACATTGAGCGTGGAGGAGGTCAGCTTGGCTGCCCACCTTATGCTCTCCACGTCGTCGACGAAGCGTTGCTTGAGGCGAGGGGTGAGGTCGAGGTGGCGGTAGAAGGCTGCCTTGGGCACAGGGCGGTCTACTATGGTGGATGGCGGATAGTGTATCATGGGCGGCGGATGATGAGGAAGGTTATGAGCTCAAAGTCGTCGAGTCCGCTGATGTCGCCTCGCAGGGCTGTCGTCTCGCCTGTGCTGAAGAGGCTGTCTATGTCGGACTCTTCCTTGATGTTGACTATGCTCTCTATGGCTGACTGGAGCAGGCGGCTGTATCTGTCCATCTTGCGCCCGTCGCGTGTCTCACGGTTGAAGACGTTGCAGAGTGCCGCATCGGCAGTGTTGCGCCCCTTGCAGGCGTGGCGCAGGGTGTCGAGCAGCTGCTTGGGGTGAACATGGTCGCAGAGGACTGTGCCGTCCTCGTGGATGTAGACCATGTAGAAGGGGTGGAGCAGGTTGGTCTGCCCTATGTTGATGGCGTTGTTGCGGTTTTTGAGTATGAAGATGGTGCCTGGCTGGAGCATGGGTGTGGCTGCCACGAGGGCGTTCATGCCGAGGGGCGCATGGGCGAGGGAGGGATGGAGCTTGAAGTACTGGACGAGGTCGAGGCGGAACTCATTGAGTCCGAGGTCCATGATGTTGACTCCTGTGTTCATGTCTTCCATGTCGACGACTTCGTCCTGAAGGCGGCGGAGCTGAAGGCGGCGGTATTCGAGGTCGCCCTTCTCGTTGGCAGAGAGGAGGTCGTCGTCGCCTGTGGAGGTGAGGACGGTGGCTTTCATGCGGCTCTCCACTCTGGCTTTAAGTTGTATGTATTCGTCGAGTTCCATGTCAGGCCAGTAGTTGACGAGCTGTATGCTCTCATTGTGTGAGCCTATGCGGTCTATGCGGCCGAAGCGCTGTATGATGCGCACGGGGTTCCAGTGTATGTCGTAGTTTATCTCGTAGTCGGCATCTTGGAGGTTCTGTCCCTCGGATATGCAGTCGGTGGCTATGAGTACGTCTATCTCTTCTGCTGCCTCGCCGTCGATGAGGGAGCGGTCTTTGGACAGTGGGGAGAAGGCGCAGAGTATCTCGTTGAAGTCGTTGTGGAGGGTGGGCAGTGTGGAGCGCACGTAGTTGCCGCCAGTGATGACGGCGAGGTTGAGCCCCATGTCCTTGTGGAGGACTGGGAGGAGGTGGCGGTAGAGGTAGTCGGCGGTGTCGGCGAAGGCTGTGAAGACGATGGCCTTGCGGTTGCCGGGATTGATGGGGTTGTCTACCTTGGCCTTTATGTCGGCTATGAGCTGCTGTAGCTTGGTGTCGTGGGCAGGTGTGATGGGTTCGATGAGCCGCAGCACACGTTCGAGTGTGGCAAAGTCTTCCTGCATGGCTATGCTCCATCGGCGGCGGTCGATGTCGCGCAGCATGATGTTGGAGTCTTTGGAGACGGTGGTGTTGAGGTCGTCGTAGTCGAGGTCGCCATCGAAGAGTGCCAAGGGGCTGACGCAGGCTGTGGGCGTGTGGTTCTGCTCGTAGTGGTTGACGAGGTTGATGTTTTCCCTGAGCTTGTCGCAGATGCGCACGAGGGTGAGGCGGAAGGAGTTGACGCTGCTCTCCAGTCGCTTGAGGAGGTTGGCTGCCATGAGCTTGCGCACACCAAGTTCTCGTCCGCTGATGGTGATGCCCTCGAAGCCAGTGATGGCATAGTTGTTGCGTGTGCTGTCGAAGAGGTAGAGCGAGGGGGCGTAGAGGGCGAGATTGAGGCTGTTGAGGAGCTGTGCTATCTCGGAGAAGGTGGCTCCGTCTCTGATGTCGCTGAGCTTGGGGCGGCGTGTGAGTGGCGGCAGTCGGTGGGGGAAGCTGCCTATGTCGTGTGTGTCGTAGTATTTGACTATGTGGGAGCGTGAGCGTGCTATGGTGACGGCATCGAGCATCTGGAAGAAGTCGAAGTGGAGGGAGTCGAGGAGCCGCTGTGTGGTGCGCTCGTCGGTGGGCAGCTTTGACCATCGGGTGTAGACGGTCTGTGCGTTGCGGAAGATCTCGTCGATGCCGTGGGAGAGGCTGAGCAGGTCGCTGAAGGTGTCGGCATGTCCCTCGTAGGCGAGCTGTAACTGGTTTTTCAGGTCGCTGAAGCGGTTGTTGACTGGTGTGGCTGAGAGCATGAGGACTTTTGTCTTCACTCCCTGGCGGATGACCATGCGCATGAGTCGCTCATAGCGGTTCTCCTTGCCCTGCTGCTCCTTGCCCTCGTCGTCGAGGTCGTCTTCGTCCACACTGCCTCCATTGCGGAAGTTGTGGCTCTCGTCGATGACGAGGAGGTCATAGTTGCTCCAGTTGATGTGTGAGAGGTCGAGTCCGTTGGATGTGCCGTGCTCGCGTGTGAGGTCGGAGTGGAAGAGGACATCGTAGCGCAGGCGGTCGGCGGCTATGGGATTGTTCTTGTAGTTGGCCCTGTAGGTCTGCCAGTTGTCGTTGAGCTTCTTGGGGCAGAGGACGAGGACTGACTTGTTGCGGTTCTCATAATATTTGATGACGGCAAGAGCGGTGAAGGTCTTGCCGAGGCCTACGGAGTCGGCGAGGATGCAGCCGTTGTATTTCTCTAACTTGTTGATGATGGCGAGGGCGGCATCTCGCTGGAAGTTGTAGAGCTTCTGCCAGATGACGCTGTTGGTGTAGCCTGTCTTCTCGTTGGGGAGGACATCTTCATTGATGTCTTCGAGAAACTCATTGAAGATGTGGAAGAGGGTGATGAAGTAGATGTATTCGGGCGAGTTGTCCTGATAGACTGACTCTATGCACTGGAGGACGCTGGCTGTGACATCGTCGAAGCGTTCCTTGTCTGCCCACTGGCGGTTGAAGAGGTCGAGGTAGGAGTCGGAATAGGGTGTGGGCATGGCGTTGACGTAGGAGTGGACGGCATTGCCACGCTCGCAGCCCAGGCCAACGGTTGTGAACTCGCTCATGGGCATATACGCCATGTCGCCACGACCATTTGCCACGTGCATGAATCCTGCCATGGAGGCACTGGTGCTGTTGGACTTGAAGCAGACTTTTCTTCTGACCCATTCGGCGCACTCCTTGGCTATGGCACGCTGTTCGAGCTTATTGCGCAGCTTTATCTCAAACTCCGACCCATAGATGTCGTGTTCTCTCTCTCGTCGTGGTATGTAGTACTCTCGTTTCTCCTTTGGCACCTTGTCCTTGACGAAGGTGGGGGAAGTGAAGATGAAGCGCATCTCTTCTATCTGCTCCAGCTCCTTCTTCAGCACCTCATAGGCATAGATAGAAAAGGAGGCGGCAGCGACAGACACCTTGCTCCCAGAAACGAGCCTTGGGCGCAGGTCGTCAATAAGTCGGGAGTTCACATTATCTATTATCTTCAATTCTTCCATCTATTTTGTTCGTCTCTTTTACTGTACCACAATATTCAAATTGACCTTCTCTTTCTATTCCTCTGGCACTCCCTCTCCCAAATCAATCTCCCCCTCTATGTAATCCCACACCGTGT
>JAEDNQ010000008.1 GCA_016302435.1 Bacteroidaceae bacterium | reverse complement strand
AAATTTTTATTTTTCGAGACTTACATGTGCATGCATATACGCATACGCGAGTGACAAAGTTTTAGCGGACAACAATAAATATCCGATAGTTAAACTTTCCCAGTTTCCTCAGGACTCCCGTACAATTCGTCGGATTTCTCGTACACTAATTGGCAATAGGTGTCTTTTTGCATGTTTTTTACCTTATTTTTGAATTTATTATTGCGAAAATTATGCTGTTTTCAAAAAAAAATTGTAACTTTGTAGAAGATTATAATAATACAATAAAATAATGACAGGAAATAAGAAGCATATAATAACAATGACAGCTCTCCTCTTGATGGGAGTGGGGGTGATGAAATCGCAGACGGTCACAGGCACTGTGGTGGACTCCGAGACAAAAGAACCCATAGTGGGGTCGGTCGTGACCATACCTGGCACGGAGTTTAAGGCCACTACGGACGACAACGGACGCTTCAAGATAGATGCTGATGCCACTCATAACATCATCATGTTTGAATGTCTCGGATATGAGGCGCTCGAGCAGAACATAGTGCCGGGCAAGGGAAAGCATGCTAACCTGAAGAAAGGGGCATCTGTCAACCTCGGAGTGGTGGAGCTCGTATTGGACGCGCAGATTATAAGCGACGTCATCGTGTCCTCGTCTATTGGTCTGGCTCGCAAGACCCCTGTGGCTATGTCCAACCTCAACAAGACGCATATAGAAGAGAAGTTGGGCGGACAGGAATTTCCTGAGGTGCTCAAGCCTACTCCAGGAGTGTACGCTACGAAGAGCGGTGGCGGATTTGGCGATTCGAAAATCAACATGCGCGGATTTCAGAGCGCCAACGTGGCTGTGATGGTCAACGGAGTGCCTATGAACGACATGGAGTGGGGCGGCGTGTACTGGAGCAACTGGGCAGGACTGAGCGATGTGTCGCGCATAGTGCAGACTCAGCGAGGCTTGGGAGCAAGCAAGGTGTCAGCGCCATCGGTAGGCGGAACTATCAATATCATCACTCGCACTATAGACTCGGAGAAAGGAGGCAGCTTCGTATACGGCATGGGTAACGACGGCAGCAACAATGTGTCGCTCACTCTGTCCACAGGCCTCACCAAGGGAGGCTGGGGCATGACAGTCATGGGAGGCAAGAGCTGGGGCGACGGATATGTGCAGGGCACAGAGTTTGAGGTGTACAACTATTTCCTCTCTGTCTACAAACGCTTCGGCACAGACCATACCCTCTCTTTCACTGCCTTCGGTTCGCCACAGAAGCACAACCAGCGCAGCTCCTACGACGGACTCTCGGTGGAGGGATGGCAGAAGGCTGCCAACTACATGGCGGGCAGAAGCCCATACCGCTACAACCCGACCTATGGCTTTGGAATGAACGGCGAGCGCAAGTCTTCGACGGTCAACTACTACCACAAGCCGCAGCTCTCGCTCAACTACCAGTGGGACATCAACCCTAAATCCTCGCTCAGCGCTGTGCTCTACATGTCTCGCGGCTATGGCTACGGCACTACGGGGCAGGGCATAGACGCCACTTACAGCAACTACTGGTACGGAGCCAGCAATGGCACTCTCAACATGAAGTTTCGCCACGGCGACGGCACATACGCCTACGATGAGGTGCAGAAGATGAACGAGGCGAGCGACCACGGTTCGCTGATGATCATGGCCGACGGACGCAACGACCACTACTGGTACGGCTTGCTTTCTACATATACCCATCAGCTCACACCAGAGATCAATTCATACATAGGTGTCGACCTCAGAAGCTACAAGGGTGTGCACGCCACCAAGATCTCTGACCTCTACAACGGTGCCTACTTCACCGACCTGCGCTACCGCAGCAATGTCGACCCCGCCAACAACTACAAGGCGGCTGACCCGATGTGGAAATATGAGAAGCTCGGCATAGGCGACGTGGTCTACAGAGACTATGACAGCCACGTGGAGCAGGCTGGTGTCTTCGCACAGATGGAATATACCAAAATGGAAAATCTCTCGGCCTTCGTCTCCGGTTCGGTGTCAAACTCACGCTACTGGCGAGTGGACCGCTTCTACTATGACGCCGCGCACGCTAAGTCGCAGGTGCTCAACTTCTTGGGCTACACTGTCAAGGGTGGCGCGAACTACAACCTTGATGCCTATCAGAATGTCTTCGCCAACTTGGGCTACATCAGCCGCGCTCCCTTCTTCTCAGGCGGTGTGTTCCTCATGTCGCACACGAGCAACGAGGCCAACCCCGACGCTGTCAACGAGAAGGCGTTCTCTGCAGAGCTCGGCTACGGATTCAAGAACAACTGGGTGAAGGTGGATGTCAATGCCTACTACACGCTCTGGATGGACAAGACGACCACACGATGGGGCAACCTCGACCAGAGCAAGGACCGCTACATCATGAACATGGAGGGAGTGGACGCCAAGCATGTGGGTCTCGAACTGGATGCCGTCGTTAAGCCTGCTCCGTGGATTGACATCAAGGCCATGGTGTCGCTCGGCAACTGGAAGTGGAACAGCAATGCGACTGCCTACTTCTACAATTCTGAGAGCCAGCCTCTGTCCAACCTCTCTACGGGCGAGATAGCCTCTGCTGTGGGTGCGCCCGACCACGTGAAGTTCACTCTCAACCAGAAGGGAGTGCATGTGGGCGGTTCGGCTCAGACCACCATGTCGCTCGGTCTGACTTTCCGCCCGACGAAAGAAATATCTGTTGGGGCTGACTACACATACTATGCGCGCAACTATGCTGACTTCACCCTGCCGAGCTACACGGCGTCCAATGAGTTTACGCTACAGGAGCCATGGAAGATACCCGATGCGGGGCAGCTGGATCTGAATGCGCGCTATAAGTTTAAGCTTGGAGGTTGCAACGCCACCCTCATAGCCAATATTAACAATGTCCTTGACTACGAGTACATCATGGACGCATTCTATGACGGCACAAACAACAGGTGGCAGGATGCCTACCGTGTGTTCTACTCCTTCGGACGCACCTTCTCCGTAAAGGTGAAGCTTGACTTCTAATCCTGATGATTCTCAGAAACAGTGGAAAGTACAACAATCAAATATATATAAAGAAAGTATGAAGATAGTGCAATATATATGCATGGCTATGGCACTTCTTGCCTTGACAGCCTGTGACGACTTCAATGAGAAGCTCGATGGCTATGACCAGTCGGACTATATCCCTACGGACGTGAAGAAGGGGACATACGAGCTCGTCAGCGATGACTATGCAAAGTTGGCCTCATGGGCAGGACTGCCCGACTTGTCTAAAAACAAATATTTTGACTCGGCAGATGATGCTCAGTTAGCCATCCCGATGCTGCTCTCCAACATGTACCCCACGGCGGATGAGGGTTCGTCCATGCGCGTGTACTATCATCAACTGTCTGACGAGAGCTCTGTGCTCGTGCAGCTCGGCAGGGCGAAGAGCTATGTGCTCAAGGATGAAGACTATGCAGCCGTCAATCCTGTTGGCTACGGCCGCTACCTGACAAAAGAGACTGCAGCAAAGTTGCCGCAGCTTCTGTCGTCCCTCTTTGTCGATGCTGATGACAGCGATGTTGTCATGGTGCATTACACGCTGGTGGACATGCCTCTGCAGGTGATGCCCCTGAGCGATGACAGGTCGATAGTGGACTACAACAGGTCTGAGCTCTATGTCTACGAGGGAGAGAGTGGTCAGGGCAGATGGTCGGTATACACAAGCAGCCTGACAGCTGTTGAGGTGTTGCCCCCGTCTGTATACAACCATCTCGGCGTTGCCTTTGTCGAAGATGCAGCTGCCGTTATGCCTGTCTATCTGCGCCAGACTCATCCTTATGCCAAGGATGGTGACAGAGTGGCTGTGGTGTACTATTACAACAAGTATAAGGATGTGGGCGTGGTTGAGTATGTCTATTCTGAAGCCAAGTGGGTGAAGATAGGAGAGTCGGGCAAGGTGGACATCAATATCGTGGCTGCTCCCTATGTCCTCTCTGGTAGAGAGTGGAAATATGACCCGAGTGTGACCATCGAACTGCCTGCGGTGAAGAAGAATCCGTCGAGCGTGGCCTTCTATCAGGCTGTGACCGACTGGGTGTGGGCGAATATTGACCTCCCCTCGGGTGTGGACAAGGGCAAGGGCTATGTCTCCAAGTATGGGGACACTGAGAGCTACTCGGGTGCCAGCGCATACAGCTGCTATGTCGACTGGTCGGTGGCTGCCGCCCGTCAGCAGAATCCTTCTGCCTATGAGTCGATGAGCGATGACGAGGTGGGGGAAACGTTGCGAGAACATCTCATATTCACTTTTGCTAAGGCTCTCTCAGCTCTCTATCCAGATGCTATGCCTGTTGATGGACTTGATGTGGTCTATACCATCAACTTCACGGTGCACGACGCATCTAACGTGGCTTACACCATAGCGTATGCAGTAGAAGGCAAGGGGAAGTTTGCCTATGTAGATGGGTCGCTGAAGCCTGCCCTATAGAACATTGCTCTGCTATTTGCATGTGGTTACCCTTCAGCCTCAGTGTGCCGTGATGGCTATGTGATGTAGCTGCCAAGGGAAGCAAGACTTAGAATTTTGATACAACAGAATTAGTCTAACATTTCTTAGCTGAGAAGGCTAAGAGAAATAACCATAGAATATGGATAACGTAAAGAAGATATTGACACTAATCATTGCACTGGCATCAGGCTTATGGACGATGGCGCAGGACGATGGAGACAAGAATCCTGTCGTCATTGTGACATCGTATAGCCCTGATGTGCGTAATGTCAGCGACAACATTCAGGCTTTCTCTCAGAAAATGACGGAAAGCGGGATGAATGTCAGTGTCATAGTGGAAAATCTCAACACTCAGGACTTGGACGAGTGTCTGGAGTGGAAGGACAAGCTATGGGATATGCTGAGCCAGTACTATGTCGACGGCAATGCTCCTACTGCCATCGTTCTTCTTGGCAACGAGGCCAGCAGCGCATATTTCTCTGTCGACAGGCTGGAATTGCGCCGCACGCCTGTGCTCATTGGCATGAGAGGGGATGACATCATCAAATTGCCCAACGACACTACTATCGACTTGTCTACATGGATGCCGCACACATTAGAGCTCACGAGTGACTTCCCCGACTACAATATTGTTGGTGGTACAATATATGACTACGATGTCAAGCGTAGTATCGACCTCATCAATTTCTTCTACCCCGACTGCAGATCGCTGGTTCTCCTAACCGACAATTCGTTTGGTGGACTGACGATGAAGGCTATGTTCTACGATGCCATGAAGGACTTCCCTGAATACAGCGTGGAGTCGATAGACGGTCGTCAGCTGTCGTTCATGGAGGTCAACGACAGGTTGGCAAGAGTGGCAAAGGGCAAGGTGCTCATAACGGGCACGTGGCGAATGGACAAGTCAAACCAGTATGTGGTGAAGAATACCACCCATACGTTGGCCTTCAGCAACGAACGTCTGCCTGCCTTCACCATAGCGTACATCGGACTTGGCCACTGGTGCATAGGCGGCTATATGCCCCAATATCATGTCATAGGCGGTGAGATGGCCGACGACTTGATAAAGTATCTCAAGACAGGCCGGGCTAACGGTCTGCATCTCTGCCCCAATGAGTATATCTTTGATAATAATAAACTGGAGGAGAAATTCTTGACGCTCGATGGCTTTGAGCACGACTATGAACTGCTCAATAAGCCTGAGTCCGTATGGGATGAGCATGGAGATGTCATAGTCACTGTCATAACCATCATCATTGTCCTGACGCTCTGTCTTTTTGTTTCCCTCCACTATCTGCGCAAGAGCAGAAGGCTGAGTGAGGAACTGCGCCAGCATAGTGTGCAGTTAGAGAAGGCAAAGAAGAAGGCTGAGGAGGCGAGTGTGATGAAGTCGAACTTCATTGCCAACATGAGTCATGAGATTCGCACTCCGATGAATGCGGTCGTGGGCTTCTCGCAGTTGCTGTCGTCTGACGACATGGGGCTGTCGAAGGAAGAGAAAATGGAGTTCGGGCAGCTCATCAAGATGAACAGCGAGCTGCTTCTCAGTCTGGTCAATGACATCTTAGACATCTCTAAGTTTGATGCAGGACGCATAACGTTCAGCATGCGCGACATTGATATCGTCTCTCTGTGCCGCATGGCTGGCGAATCGGCGATGTCGGATCTGAAGGAGGGAGTGAAGATAAAGTTCGTGTCGTCGAAGGATAAATATATCATTCATACAGACCGTGACCGTGTGCTTCAGGTGTTGACTAACCTTATCAACAATGCGAAGAAATGTACGGATGAGGGCACTATCACCATCACTGTAGGCGATGCCTTCATCGACCGCGAGACACATCGAGACATGCTGTGGATAAGTGTGACAGACACAGGATGCGGCATTCCGAAGGATAAGGCTGAGGTGGTCTTTGAGAGGTTTGTCAAGCTCAGTGAGTTCAGACAAGGAACGGGGCTCGGACTGAGTGTGTGCCGCTCTATAGTGGAGAACCTTGGCGGAAAGATATGGGTGGACACGGAGTATACGGGCGGTGCCCGCTTCGTCTTTACTCATCCTGTAGACAACGTAGAGCATAAGCTGCCTGTTGTGTAAGGGCACCTCCTTTGGCGAATGTGTCGTTCCTCGGGTGTTAAGAGGTGTTTCTCAAGAGTTTCAAAGGCATTCCTCGGGATTTTCCCCATCTGATATAGGGAAAGTCCGTATGTCTGTGTCGTGCAGTATGTGTAACTTTGCACACGAAAAACATTTCAGATATCGTTATGTACAGCCGAATGGGGGTGCTGACGATGAAATATTATAACAAATTCAATCAATAAACAACAACAAACAATGATGAAGAAATTTTTTATTCTTTCAGCTATCTGCGCCTTGATGTGCAGCTGCGGTTCGCAGAAGAAGGTAGAGGGCAACACAGCAGACCTCTATGGTGAGTGGATAATAGAGAAGGCTATGGGTCTCAGCACAGAAGGTGGAGAAAAACAGGCGTTCATCAAGTTTGCTCCTGATGGCAAGATGAATGGAAATGCGTCTGTCAATTCTTTCTTTGGTGGATATGAACTCAAGGGCGACACACTCAAGTTGGGCAATGTGGGCATGACACGGATGATGGGCCCCAGCATGGATATAGAAGATGCTGTTGTCAAGGCTCTTGGCGAGTCGGTCACTATTAAGGTGAATAAGAAATCTGCTTCCGTCTTGGACAAGAATGGCAAGATCGTCATGGAGCTCAAGAAGAAGTGAGCATGACACGTTGATGGGCTTTTTTGCGGTGTAACCGTAAGTAGGTGTGCACTCCGACTTATGTACCTCGCAAATAACAAAGAATGCCATCTGAAGGTGAATCTTTCAGGTGGCATTCTTTTTTTTGTGTGTCTGCAAGTGGGGTGGCTACCACCGCTTTATGCTTCTGTTGTCTCTGTCTCTGACTGGCTGTCTGTCTCTGTCTCTTCTTCCTTCTTTGGCTCAAATTCATCGATGCCGTTGGAGATGAGGATGTTGTACCATGAGAGCACCTTGCGCATGTCTGATACGCGCACGCGGTCTGTGTCGTAGTTGGGGAGCACTTTCTCGAAGAAGGCGATTATTTCTTCCTGGCTTGCTTTCTTGGCTGAGAGTGGTATTTCCTTGCCTTCGTAGTTTGTCTTGATTGACTCGAATACTGATGCGAGACTCACTTCTTTGTCATCGTTGGTGTATATCGAGATGTCCCCGAGTGATACTACCTGGTCTGTGCCGAAGGCTGGCATGCGCTTCTTCTGAGCGTCTACTGTCTCTACGATAAGGTTTCTGTTGCCTCGTGATACGAGTTTGTAGAGTCCTGGTTTGCCTGCAATGGCTAAAATCTGTCTGATCATATTGCTTAGATTTGTTTTTTGTTATTGTGGTTTATTGTTCGTATTGTTTATGGTTTTGATAGTTTTTGTTGTTTCTATAGCTTCTATAGTTTTCTTAGCTTTTATAGCTTCTATAGTTTTTTAGCTTTTATAGCTTCTATAGTTTTTATAGCTTTTACCTGTTGCTTATTTGCTTCAGCAGCATGTCTATCTGTTTGTCTATGTCGGTGGTGCCGTCATTGAGTATGCAGATGTCGGCGAGTCGGCGTTTGTCTTCCTCGTCCATCTGGTGCTTCATGCGCGCTTCTATTTGGGCTGGTGTGGCATGGTCGCGCTGGCATGCTCGCTGGATGCGTATGTCTCGTGGTGCGTATACTTCGACGGTGATGTCGACGGTGGTGGCAAAGCCTGACTCGAAGAGTATGGCGCACTCCTGCACTACGATGTCGGATGTCTGTCTTGATGCCCATGAGCAGAAGTCGCGCTTGACGGCTGGGTGCACTATGGCATTGACCTGGGCTGCATGGGTCGGGTCGCTGAAGAGGTATTGGGCTATGAGGGAACGGTTGAGTTGTCCGCCGATGTATGTGTCTGGACCTATCAGCTGTTTGAGACCTTCGATGATCTGTGGGTCTTGGGTCATGAGGAGCTTGGCATGGTCGTCTGTGCTGTAGATGGGGATGCCTCGCTGGGCTATCTTGCGGCAGACGTATGACTTGCCGCTGCCTATACCGCCTGTGATGCCTATCTTTTTCATTCTGTGGCTTCTTCTATGACGTATTCTACATTTTCGGGCGAGAGGCGCAGATGGCGTATGTTCTCTGGCTGCTGGCGCACGTAGAGTTTGCATCGGCGAGAGTTGCTCTTGGTGTCGTTGTAGTCAGCCACGATGAGGAAGTTGTCGGCTGTTATCTCGTTGAAGAGGGTGGCGCTGACAAGGAAGGTAACTGTGGCTTTGAGGGGGAAAGTGCGCATGTACTTGCTGTTGGGCACGTTGACGCTGTATATGGGCACTTCGATGGTCTTGTCGGTGAAGATGTCGACGCATATTTCAGCTTCTATCTCTTCTGGCAGCACTTTGACTCCCTTGGGGGAGAGAAGGGAAATCTTGGTTGTGATGCTGTCTTCTACGTCCTTGTATGTGGTGTTTTCTGTCTTCACGCTCTTGATGTTCTTGAAGAGGTGTTCGGGAGCGTAGATGTCGACGGAGTCGGGGGAGAGGTTGATGCCGCAGAGGTAGCGTCCGGCTGTGGTGGAGACGTGTCCGTTGAATATCACCGGCACTCGCTTGTGCTGTCCGTTGGAGTAGAAGGCTTCTATCTTGCCTGGGACTGATGACTTGAAGGCCATGCCTTCGGTCTTGAATTTCTGCACAGCTTTTCTCACATTGTTCACATCTATGATGACTTTGCCTGCATTGTTGTCTACCTCCTTGAAGTTGATGGTCAGTTCGTCTTCTGCTTCTCTCATGAACTTGTAGTAGAATGCGTTCCACCCCTTGCTGGAGTAGGTGACTGTGATGTCTTGTGGGATGTCTGATGTGAGGATGACATTTTTGGGCAGCTCTACTATGCGCAACTTGTATGCGATATTGACCTCGGTGGTCTCTTTGATGCTCTGCATGAACCAGAAGGATATGGAGACGGCGAGGAAGACAAGGAACACAAGAAAATTGCGGTTGATTTTTACCAACCGCAATTTTCGCATTATCAGTTTTGAGAGGTCTGTCAACATACGGTATGTTTTTTGTATACGTGTATACTAATGTATGCGCGCGCATGCGTGTGCCTGCCCTGCGAGCCTCATGGTGTGGGGGCTGGCAGGGAGTGTCGTGCAGCTGCTGCTCGGCGGTGTGGGGAGCTTACTGTCCCTGCTGCTGCATGTTGCCTTCTGCGTATACGTAGTTGCGGTCTATTTGGATTGTCACTCCTTTTGATATTTCGATGGTGAGGTAAGGCTCGCCCTCGTTGAGTGACTTGACTGTGCCGTATACTCCGCTGGCTGTGATGACTTTGCTGCCGATGGTGAGGTTCTTGCGGAAGTTTTCTATCTCCTTCTGGCGTTTCTTCTGAGGTCTGATCATGAAGAAGTATACGATTGCGAACATAGCGACGAGCATGATAATCATGCTCCAGTCGAATCCACCTTTTGCAGCGTTTGCTGCTTCAATCAAATTGAACATAGTCTTTTTCTTTATTGTTGGTTATTAATCTTTCATTATCTTGTGCTCGGCTTTAAGGGCGCGGGCGAGAGAGTCGAGGACACCGTTGACGTAGGATGTGCTTTTGGGTGTGCTGTACCATTTGGCTATCTCGACGTATTCGTTGATGGTCACGCTGGTTGGTATCTGCTGGAAGCAGAGGAACTCGGCTATGGCAAGCTGCATGATGATAATGTCGGTGTAGGCCAGACGGTTGAACTCCCAGTTGCGCACGTGGTTGCTGATGAGGTTGCGGTAGTGGTCGCCGTTCTGGATGGCTGTCTTGAAGAGTTTGGTGGCGAATATCTCGTCTTGCTCGTCCTTGAATTTTGGCAGGAGCTCTTGTTTGGCTCCATTCTTGGCTTCAAACTTCTTGATGGTCTTGAGGACGAAGGTGTCGATGACGGTGCGGTCATCGTTCCAGTATAGGCTGTGGTCTTCGAGTATGTCGTCGATGCGCTCGTCCTTCATGATTATGTGTTTGTAGATGGTGCGCCAGAAGTCTTTGTCGTCTTCGTAGTTGACTTCTTCCTTTTCCATGTATTCCTGATAGTATTTGCTCTGGACGATGTCGTTGTAGAGCTTTTTGATGTATGCTATCTCATTGCTCCATGAAATCTTATGGTCGCTCACATAGTCGGTGAGGGTTGTGTTGATTTCAAGCTGTGAGGCAAACTCGTTGTCGATGAATCGGTGGCTTACTGGTTTGTCTATGCGTGCAACGGCATTCAGGCGCTCTTCGTTTTCCACTTCCTGAATGGCTAAGCGTGTCACGCTGACTATGAGCCAAAGCATGTAGTTGTAGAGTTCATAAGCTTTGGAGAGGCTAAACTTCAATTCTTTTTCGGCGAGGATGTATTTCTCGCGCTCATCTTGGAAACTGTAGTCTGTGCCTTCGTCGTTTCTGCCAATGTTGAGATAGTACGCAAAGAGCAGCTGCGTTGTCTTGATGCGTATAAGCGTTCTGTTTATCATATATCAAAAAACTCTATTTTTGTATTCTTCTGTTTGGGGTGTGTTGGATAAAAACACCAGTTTGAGATGAATGTGTCTGAAATTTTTAATTTGAGTGCAAATTTAGTGCTTTTCTTTGAAAAACGAGCTATTTTTTATAAATGATTATATGAAAACACAAAAAAATCGGGTTTTTCTTGCAAGAAACAAAAATTTTTGACAATTTTGTAGTCAAATTAGATTTTACAACTTAAACTATACAATTATGGCTGAAACAGACAAAGAATTAATCTTCTCTGAAAGTGTCAAGGCAGGTAAGCGCATCTACTATTTTGATATAAAGCAGAGCAGGAATGGTGATAGGTACATTGCTATCACGGAGAGTAAGAAAATCAACGAGGGCACGGCGGAAAATCCGCGTTTCGTCTTTGAGAAGCACAAGATATTCCTCTACAAGGAGGACTATGAGAAGTTCATGGATGCTCTCAACCTGACTTTGGCTAAGGCTAAGGAGATGGATGGTGCAGTCGATGGGGGCGCTCCTGCTCCGATGATGGCTGCTGAGGTGAATGAGCCTACGGCAGGGACTCCTGCTTCGGCGGCGGCATCTGCTGAGGAAGCAGACAAGGCGGCTAAACCGGAGAAGAAGAGCTTCCTGGACAAGGTGAAGGATATCTTCTGATGCTATCCGAAGGTGGCTTCAGGGTGTGATGGGTGCAGGCATGATGAGAAAAATATGGCGGCGCATCAAAAAAAGTACGATAAACTTTTGTGGGTTGCCGCAAAAGTAGTACCTTTGCACCGCTTTTTATGCAGCACTAATGCCTGCACTCGGCTGCAGGTTAATGTGTGATGGCGAATTAAGCGAAAAATCTTAATTTATAGTAACACAAAAAACAAATGAAAGAAATCACACTCAATGCCCAGACTCGTGCTGAGTTCGGCAAGAAGGCAAGCCGTGAGCTTCGCCGCGCAGGAATGGTTCCTGCTGTATTCTATGGAGTAGAGAAGGACGAGAACGGACTTCCAGTATCTAAGTCAATCAAGATTTCAGAGAAGGAACTCGCTAAGCTCCTCTACACACCAAACGTTTACATCGTAAACCTCGTTGTTGATGGCACTCCTGTCAAGGCTATCCTCAAGGATCTCCAGTGCGACTTCGTTACAGACCGTCCAGTTCACGTTGACTTCTATCAGGTGACAGAGGACAAGCCTGTAGTATTCGAGATTCCTGTTAAGCTCAACGGACTCGCTGAAGGTGTTCGCGCCGGTGGTAAGCTCGCGCTCAACGTGCGCAAGCTCGCTGTGAAGGCTTGCTACACTCAGTTCCCAGACGTGCTCGACATCGATGTTACTAACCTCGGACTCGGCAAGTCTATGAAGGTAGGCACCCTCTCATACGAAGGTCTTGAGATCATCACTTCTAAGGAAGTCGTTGTCTGCGCCGTTCGTATGACTCGTGCTGCTCGCGCTGCACAGGCTGAGGCTTCTAAGAAGTAATCTTGGGCATAGAACAAACGAATACGAGGATGCATCGAGAGTCTGTCGACTGGAGATGCACCCTCGTAATTGTTTATGGGGGCATGGCGTAAAGGAGCGGTCTCTCCCGGTCATTCCGGCTTCTCCGGCCTTTCCTGTTTTTCCCTCAAAACATTATATATATATTATGTTATGTGGTTATTAGATTTGTTTCGGTCGAAACACCTATTGACATCAGAAGAAGACAGTATGAAATATCTTATAGTTGGGTTAGGCAATATTGGCAATGAATATGTGGGCACAAGACACAATATCGGTTTTCGTATCATAGATGCCTTTGCTGAAAAACAGAAGGCAGTGTGGATGGATAAGCGGTATGGGGCTGTGGCGACCACAAGAGTGAAAAATGCTGAGATGCTCTTGCTCAAACCTTCAACGTACATGAATCTCTCTGGACAGGCTGTGCGCTATTGGGCTCAGCATGAGAAGATTCCAGTGGAAAATATACTTGTGCTGGTCGATGACCTCAGTTTGCCGGTGGGCAAGATACGAATGAGGGGCAATGGTAGTGCTGGCGGACACAATGGACTCAAGAACATAGAGTCGTGCATGATGACTGCCAACTATGCCCGCATCAAGTTTGGCATTGGCAATGATTTCCCTAAAGGGGCGCAGATAGACTTTGTACTCGGCACATTCTCTGATGAGGAAAATAAGCTCATTGAGGAAAAACTCGACTATGTGGGTGAGATGATAAAGAGTTTCTGTCTGCAAGGATTGGACAGGACAATGAATCAGTTTAATAAGAAATGACAATGGAAGCAAGACTCGACAAATGGCTTTGGGCAGCGCGCATCTTCAAGACGCGCAGTATTGCTGCTGATGCCTGCAAGAATGGGCGCATCAGCATTGGGGGAGTGAAGCAGAAGGCATCGAAGATGGTGAAGGTGGGTGACGTAATAGAGGTGCGCAAGCCTCCCATAACCTATTCCTTCAAGGTGTTGCAAGCTATCCAAAACCGTGTGGGAGCCAAACTGGTGCCTGAGGTTCTGGAGAATGTGACGGCGAAGGAGCAACTCGAGCTTCTGGAGATGAATCGCATCAGCGGATTCGTCGGAAGGGCGAGAGGCACAGGACGACCTACGAAGAAGGAACGTCGCGAACTCGACGGCTTCATTCAGCCTGCTTTCTTCGGTGACTTTGACTTCGACTTCGATGACGAGGATGAGGAGGAGGAATACGATGAGTAGTGTGTTTCCCACCTTGTGACATAGAATTATATGAACGTTTTCGTTAAGCCAGATGAGCAGAGCCAAGCTCGCTTGGGCAATGCGCTTTTTGCGAGAAAACGTCTGTTAAATACGAAGGTATCTTCATCGAGCTATGAAGATACCTTCGTTGGCTTGTGAAGATACTTTCGTTGGCCTATGAAGGTATCTTCATGTTTTTGCCTATATTTCGTGTGTCTATTTCCCGAGTTTTTCTGCGGTGATGCGGCAGATGTTGACGACTGTCATCATTGCTTTCTCCATGCTTTGGATGGGGACGAACTCATGGGGACCATGGAAGTTGATGCCGCCAGCGAAGATGTTGGGACAGGGTAGGCCACGGAATGATAGCTGTGCCCCGTCGGTGCCGCCACGGATGGCTTTGACCTTGGGTGTCATGCCGGCCTGTTGTATCGCTTCATGGGCTATGTCGATTATGTACATCTTTGGTTCGACCATCTCTCGCATGTTGTAATATTGGTCGCGGATGTCTATCTCCGCTATCTTGCCATACTTGTCATTGATGGCCTGCACCACGTCGAGCATCTCGGTCTTTCGGCTCTCGAAATATTCGCGGTCATGGTCGCGGATGATGAAGGATAGTTGAGCCTTTTCGCATCCTCCGCTGATACTGGTGAGATGGAAGAAACCTTCGTAGCCTTCTGTCGTCTCTGGAGTCTCATCTTCGGGAAGCATGCTTACCAGTTCTGTTGCCACACGTCCTGCGTTTATCATCTTGCCTTTGGCATAACCAGGGTGGACAGAGCATCCTGCGATGGTAATCTTTGCTGAGGCGGCGTTGAAATTTTCATATTCTATCTCGCCAACCTCGCTGCCGTCCATGGTGTAGGCGAACTCGCATCCGAAGTGCTCCACGTCGAAGTGGTGGGCACCCATTCCTATCTCCTCGTCGGGGTTGAAGGCTATGCGGATGGTGCCGTGCTTTATGTCAGGATGTTGCTGCAGGTATACCATGGCTTGTACTATCTCTGCTATGCCAGCCTTGTCGTCTGCTCCGAGGAGGGTGGTGCCATCTGTCACGATTAGGTCTTCTCCTTTGTGGCTGAGGAGTTCGGGGAAAACCGCTGGGGAAGTGACAAGGCCGCTGTCGAGGGTGATGTCGCCTCCGTCATAGTTTTTGATGATGCGCGGACGCACGTTTTTGCCTGAAGCGTCAGGACTGGTGTCGAGGTGTGCGATGAATCCGATGGTAGGCACAGTCTTTGTTGTGTTGGCAGGAAGGGTGGCGTAGAGGTAGCCGAGATCATCGAGGACGACGTCTTGCAGTCCTTCATCTATGAGTTCCTGTTTAAGGACTTGGGCGAAGTCCTTCTGCTTGCTGGTGGATGGGGTTGTCCCACTGTCTTCTGACGACTGCGTGTCGTAGGAGACATAGTGGAGGAATCTTTCTGTAATCGTCATGGAATATGATTTTTTTGCTTTTATGGTTCTATTCTTCCGCGGCAAACATTGGATCCCAGCAGGGGAGCATGATAGGCTTCTGCTGATTGGCTTTGATGATTTGCTCAGATGCGTACTTCTTGTCTATCACGAGGCGGAACATATAATTGTCAAACCATTCGTCTGTCATGATGATGTGGCCGTTGTGTCCGTGTGATGCGCCCCATGAGTTCTCTACCATCCATTTTTTTGTCTTACCTTCATCGTCGATGTCTACAGCCATGAGTGTCATGGCATGTGTGGATCCTGAGTCGTATGTCTTGACTCTCTGTGCTTTGTCCATGCCGAAAGTTACCCCAAATATTTCGTCGAAGTTGTAGTTGCTCAAGTCTGCTATGCCACGTTTGCGGTCAAGGTATTTGCTTACATCGCATGAGAAGTACATCATGGTGCTGTCTTTGATAGATGCTACTGCTGCTTGTTTGATGTCGTCCATGGGCACGTTGACATACTTCCAGTTGTGGCCGTCGTAGGTATGACGGTCATATTCTATCTCGTATGTCTTCCAATATTCACGTGAGGGGTCGTTCATGAGCATGATGTAGTCGTTTTGCAGGTCGAGGCCGATGAACTCCTGATAGAATGACTGAGGCGTGTATGTCTTTGGTGTGCCGATGTTTTTGCCTTTATTGTCTTTTGGTGCCCAAGTGAATTCCTTGACTGGTTGACCGAGTCCGAGGCAGAGCATCTTGTATATCTCTGACAGCTGTTTCTCTTTCAGTTCCTGCAGCTGCTTCTCGCTCATCTTGGCATTGGCTCGGAGGATTAGAGCGTCTTCGCGCAGCTTTCGCTTGAGGAAGGTGGTGAACTGGCTCGTGTTGTTTGATGCGTATGTCTCTGGCATGACACCTTTTGGCACAATGCCGTATTTTGCCACAAGGTCGGCTACGCCAGTGAATGTGCCTCCGTCAGAGAGCGGATTTGTGAATAGCCAGTTGACGGTGCGGTCGTCCATGGGTTGCTTTCTGGTGTCGATGATGGCTTGGAGGAAGAGGTTGGCTTTTTCCAACTGGTCGTAGAAGAAGAGGTAGTTTTGTGAGAACTCCATGCCTGTGGCCAGTTCCTGTTCGCGTATCATTTTGGAGCGCATGACATTGAGGCCTGTGAAGAGCCAGCATCTGCCTGATGACTGCTGGTCAGTGATGCCTTTGGAAGGGACGGAGTGAGAGAAGTATGTGTCCTTCTCTGTCTGGTTGTCCTGATTGAGGGCTATGTTGGACACAGGACCGGCGGCGAGAGCATTGCGTATGACTCGCTCTGTTCCATCAATCTTGTTTTCTTTTGCAAATCGCTCCACAAGTTCGGACGTGAGGCTCTGTGCTGACATCATTGCTGAGCAGCTCAGCAATGCCATGGTAAGTAAGTTCTTGTTCATTTGCTTGTATCTTGTTTTGGGTTATCTTTCGTTTGTATAGATTGTTCGACAACGGTTGCAAGTGACATGTGGCATGTGACAGTGGCGAGTGACATGTGGCATGTGACATGTTGCATGTGCCAAATGGCGTATTTGTGCAAAGCGCGTTTGAAAATTGCCCCTTGTTGCCGCCGTATAAGTCTTGTTCGATGCGAAATTACATAATTTATTCCATATCGGTGTAGTTTATTCAGAAAAAAACGTTACCTTTGTCAAAAATTTGATTGTAGACGAAATAAAAGTACAGCATAATCGTTATTTAGAATACGGTTGAGTGTCTCCGAGACTGCTAAACTAACCCTCCAAAATAGAATTGTAATTAAAAGAACCCAACAATATCTCTGTCATCGCCAAAACACCGAAGAAGGTGTGGCGGGGCTAACCTAATAAATGCGATATGCTGCATGATAAACAATTATACTTGTGCAATTAGAATAATGGAATCGAAAAATATTGATGCAATGAATAGTGTGGAGAGAGCCATGAAACGGACATGCGATGTGATAGTCGCATTGGTGTTGTTAGTCGTTCTCTCACCTGTCTTTTTATATATATATGTGGTTCAAAAAATCACATCCGAGGGACCTGCTATATATAGCCAGGAACGAATAGGGCAGGGCGGAAGACCGTTCATGATATATAAGTTTCGTACTATGGTGGTGGAAGCCGAGAAAGACGGGTGTCCCGTGCTCGAGCAGACTGACGACCCGCGGCTGACTCCCTTCGGCAAGATGCTTCGCAGACGCCATCTCGACGAACTACCGCAGATATGGAATGTGCTGAGAGGCGACATGTCTTTTGTTGGGTACCGTCCGGAACGCCGATATTTCATCGAACAGATAATGCAGCGCAATCCCGACTATGCCTTGCTCTTTCACACACAGCCAGGAGTGACATCTTTGGCTACAATAAAGAATGGTTATACTGATACGATGGAGAAGATGCTCAAGCGGCTTGACATGGATCTTGATTATCTCCGCCATCGCAGCTTGTGGTTGGATGCCAAGATAGTGATAATGACCGTCTTGAATATCTGATTCGATAGCTTTAGATATATGCGCCGATGTGCTGAGGCTTCATGATAGCAAAAGGCATATTCTTTGTATACGCTTATTATTCATAATTATTATAGATAAAATCATTTTTTTATGTGGATTTCTTCACTCAAGAAATATTTACTCGTCCTTGGCATGGTTGTAGCCTGCCTTCCTGCGTTTTCTCAGTCAATGACAGATGATCAGGTCATTGACTACGTGCGTAAGGGACAGGCCAAGGGACAAACACAGCAGCAGATAGTGTCTAATCTTCTCAAGAGGGGTGTCACCCCCGACCAGCTAAGGCGAATACGCAAGAAGTATGAGTCGGAAAAGGACAACCTTGGCGCTGCTGACCTCACGGGCAAGGACAGCAAGAAGACTCCCACCCGCCGCCGCCAGGAGCAGCAGGAGAAGGGTGAGCAGTATCAGATGCAGAATCAGTATATGATTCAGCCTCAGTACAGAGTGACCAACAGAAACTATGGCACAAAGGATGAGCGCACTCAGGCTCTCAACGACGAGATTGGTTTTATGGACATTGACTCGCTCATCTATTACCAAAACTATTTCAAGGATGAGACACAGGTCTTCGGACGCAACATCTTCAACAATCAGATGCTCACCTTCCAGCCAAACATGAACATTGCTACGCCGTCCAACTACTCTCTTGGAGCAGGCGATGAGGTCTTCATCGACGTGTGGGGAGCTTCGCAACAAACTTTCACGGAGACCATCTCTCCAGATGGAGTGGTCGTCATCGAAGGTGTAGGCCCATGTCAGATTGGTGGCATGAGTGTGAACGAGGCCACGACTTATCTGCGTTCACGACTCGGAAAGTTCTACTCAGGATGCAGCATTCAGCTTTCTGTCGGCACGACACGCAGCATACAGGTGCAGGTGATGGGAGAGGTCAATGTGCCTGGAACATATACCCTCAGTTCTCTGTCTACAGCCTTCAATGCCCTCTATGCTGCCGGCGGCATCAGCGACATAGGTACACTTCGTGACATCAAGGTCTATCGCGACGGAAAGAACGTTGCGTCTATAGACGTATATGACCTTCTGCTCAAGGGTAACTCCAAGGGCAACATCCTCCTTTCCGACAATGATATCATCGTTGTCGGACCATACGACGCTCTCGTGGAGATAAGGGGAAAGGTCAAGCGACCGATGTTTTATGAGATGAAGAAGAATGAGAGCCTGTCTACCGTACTTAACTATTCAGGAGGATTCACAGGCGACGCATATAAGAAAAACCTCCGTGTCACACGCAAGAATGGTATGGAATATTCTATTCACACCGTAGGCGAGTTTGACTGGAGCGGCTTTACCATGACGGATGGTGACTCGGTCTATGTCGACAGCGTCATCCCTCGCTACTCCAACATGGTGGAGGTGCGTGGAGCTGTGTTCCACTCTGGCATGTACCAGATGGACGGCAACATCAACACTGTGCGCGAACTTGTCAAGGCTGCTGAGGGACTGCGTGAAGACGCCTTTACCGCACGTGCTGTCATGCACCGTGAGAAGGATGACCTTACCCTCGAAGTGCTGCCTGTCAATATCAAGGCTATCATGGACGGCACACAGCCGGACATACCTCTGCGCAAAAACGATGTGCTCTTCATACCAAGCAAGAAGGACATGGAAGGAGAACGCACCTTCAACATCACAGGAGAAGTGATGTACCCAGGACTCTATGTCTATGCAGATAATACTACTCTCGAAGACCTCGTGCTTCAGGCAGGAGGACTGACCGAGGCGGCA
The DNA here is from genome assembly GCA_016302435.1 of Bacteroidaceae bacterium. GTDB lineage: Bacteria > Bacteroidota > Bacteroidia > Bacteroidales > Bacteroidaceae > Minthosoma. Next base: position 7,676 of record JAEDNQ010000008.1, on the reverse strand, counting down.
TCGTCTGTCAAGGTGGATGTTTACCGACGCATCAATAACGCTCACTCGCTTGAAGACGATGAGCGATTGACAGAGACCTTCTCTTTTGCCCTCAAGGATGGATTTGTCATTGATGGCGAACAAGGTTTCGTGTTGCGTCCATACGATCAGGTTGTTGTGCGTAAGTCTCCGTCTTACACCGAACAGCAGAACGTCACTGTCACCGGTGCTGTCAACTTCTCTGGCGCATACGCTATGACCAGCAAGAACTTCCGTCTCTCTGACCTCATCAAGGCAGCTGGAGGCATCAGCTCACTCGGCTATGCCAAGGGTGCGCGTCTCGAACGCCGCATGACAGAAGAGGAGCGCCAGCAGCAGGAGTCCTCTCTCCGAGCAGCACAGATAGCTCTCTACGAAGAAGCCATGCAGAGCGATGGAAAGAACTTCGACCTGCAGCGCGCTGACTCGCTCCTTCAGATGAAACTCGATGTCGGCACCACCTTCCCCGTGGCCATCGATCTCGAAGCAGCCATGGCAGAGCCAGGGTCCATAGAAGACATCGTCCTTCGTGAGGGTGACAGGCTCGTAGTGCCGCAGTACTCATCCACAGTGAAGATCTCGGGCGATGTGATGCACCCTATATCAATGAACTATAAGAATGGTGAGTCGCTCAAATACTATATCAAGCATGCCGGTGGTTTTGGCGACAACGCTCGCAAGAGTCGTGTGTATGCCATCTACATGAACGGTTCGGTAGAGCTTCTGAGCCACAGCAGCAAGAAGGCTGTTCAGCCTGGGTGTACCATCGTTGTGCCGTCAAAGAGCAAGAAGAACAAGATGACAACAGCAGAGTATGCGGCAATGGGCACATCTGCCGCCTCCATCGCCACTATGATGGTTACAATAGCCAACATCTTGAAATAATGGATGATAAGTGCAGTTTCGATAGTTGAATACAATAACAGAACCAAGAAAAAAGATAACGATATGGCAAAGAAATATGACTACCTCATTGTAGGCACAGGTCTCTTCGGCGCAGTATGCGCTGACCTTCTCAAGGCTCAGGGTCGTACAATAATGATGATAGACAAGCGAGACCACATTGGTGGCAATGTGTATACAGAGTCTGTCAAAGGCATCAATGTACATAAGTACGGGGCTCACATCTTCCATACTAACAACAAGCGTGTGTGGGACTATGTCAACAGTTTCGTGGAGTTCAACCGCTATACCAACTCTCCTGTAGCCAACTACAAGGGACGTCTCTACAACTTGCCCTTCAACATGAACACCTTCTATCAGATGTGGGGCGTGAAGACACCAGCAGAGGCGCAAGCCAAGATAGAGGAGCAGAAGGCGCAGTACCATATCGACGAACCTCGCAATCTGGAGGAGCAGGCCATCAGCCTCATAGGCAAGGATATCTATGAGGCTCTCATAAAGGGATACACACAGAAGCAGTGGGGCAGGGCGTGCACAGACCTTCCAGCCTTCATCATCAAGCGGCTGCCTTTGCGCTTCACTTTTGACAACAACTATTTCAACGACCGCTATCAGGGCATCCCCGAAGGTGGCTATACAGCTCTCATAGAGAAGATGATAGAAGGCTGTGATGTGCGCCTCGGCGTAGACTACCTGTCAGACCGTGAGTCATACGATGCCATGGCTGACAGGGTCATCTACACAGGAGAGATAGACCGCTTCTTCAGCTACCAGTATGGCCATCTCCAGTACCGCACCGTTTCGTTCGAGACAGAGCTGCTCGAGGGTGTGGCCAACTACCAGGGAAATGCTGTCGTCAACTACACAGAGGCTGAAGTGCCTTACACTCGCATCATAGAGCACAAGCACTTTGAGTTCGGCACCCAGCCAGACACCGTCATCTCTCGCGAGTACAGCAAGGAGTGGCAGCCTGGTGACGAGCCGTACTATCCTGTCAATGACGACAAGAATTCGGCTCTCTACGCTCAGTACAAGGAGCTTGCCGACCAGCAGACAAAAGTCATATTCGGCGGACGCTTGGCAGAGTACAAGTACTATGACATGGACAAGGTCATAATGAGCGCAATAGAGATGGTGGAGAAGATGTGAGGATTAGTGCAAGTCAAGAACTGACAAAACGAAAACCTGTAAATTTAAAACAATTTTTGGTGGAGATTCATGAACCCACCTATAATGAACTATGGAGAAAAAAATCAGCGAACATAACCCTGTAGATTTCTTTTTGATTCTTACTTTTGTCAAGAAGAATATAAAACGAATGGCCCTTACGGGACTAATCACTATGGTTGTGTCTGCAGTCATTGTCTACAGCATTCCCAGAGAGTATGAGGCAACAGTTGTGTTGGCACCAGAGTTTTCAAACTCTAGTTCAATAGCAGGTAATATTGGTTCTTTAGCTTCAATGGTAGGAATTAATATTGGCAACTCTGGAGGAGAGGATGCAATCTATCCAGAGATATATCCAGATATACTGTCTTCCACTCAGTTTCTCACAAGCATGTTTGACGTTCAAGTTGAAAGCATCGACAAAGAACTTTCGTGCAACGTTTATGATTACTACTTGAAGCATCAAAAAGGCACATGGTGGGGCAAGGCCATTCTGACTGTTAAACGATTGTTCAAGAAGAAAACTATGCAACCTGCTTCGTCTGATGATGGTAAACCAAATCCGAATTGGCTCACATATGAAGAAGATGTGGTTTGTAAGTCCTTGGATAATAGCATAGTGTGCGGTGTGGACAAAAAGACAAGTGTCATAACGTTGACTTTTTGGTCTCAGGATCCTCTAGTGTCCATGACCATGGCACAAGCGGTAGTAGAAAAGCTTCAGGATTATATTATAGCTTATAGAACAAAGAAGGTTAGAGGTGATCTTGCTTATATGGAGAACTTGATGGACGACTCTAAGACCGCCTTGGATGAAGCACAAAGTCAATATGCCGACTTCTGCGATACGCATCGAAATAGTGTTCTTCAGAAAGACATTTCTGAACGTGACAGATTAGAAACCGAACTCTCTGTTTGCGTAACGAACTATACTCAATTAGCACAGCAAGTACAGTTGCTAAAAGGTAAGGTGCAAGAACGAACACCTTCTTTTACGGTCATAAAGAATCCTGTTGTGCCAGAGAAACCCACAAAGCCGAAAAGGTTGATAACAATGTTAGCTTTCTTTGTTTTGGGAATGTTAGGTCATGCTCTGTACAAGTATTCGAAGGACGCAATGAAGGAAAAGATTCAACGACATAGCATTGACCTTGCTGAAGAGTAGTCAAAGGCGAAAAATGGTTTATCAAACAGTAAATGCAATGGTAGAAGAAAAGAAGGCGAGTTTAGCAAAGAATACTGCTGTGCTGTACGCGAGAATGATGGTGCAGATGGTAGTATACTTGTATACTTCGCGAGTGATAGCCAATGTCTTAGGTGTCGTGGACTGGGGCATCTTTGATGTTGTGGGCGGCATAGTTCTCGTCATGGCTTTCTTAAACAATGCCATGACTGTTTGTTCGCAAAGGTATCTCACATACGCCATTGGTTATGGTGATAAGTCTTACTTCAACCGTGTTTTTTCCACATCCCTGTTCATCCATATACTTATAGCTTTGCTTCTCGTTATTGTAGGTGAAACAGTAGGGTTGTGGTATTTATGTGAGAACGTGGTTGTTCCAGCCGAGAGGTATAGCGCCGCACTTATTGTGTATCATTGCGCCCTCGCTTCTTCTGCTGTGATGATAGCCACTGTGCCTTTCAACGCTATGGTTATTGCTTTTGAGAAGATGACAGCCTTCGCTGTTATCAGCATAGTTGATGTGTTCTTGAAACTATTTATCATAATGTCTTTGAAAGATGTCTCGTTTGACAGGTTGAGGATGTATGCCTTCCTGCTATTGGTGGAAATGATAGTAGTAAGAGCGGCCTATATCATTTATTGCCACAAATCTTTCGCATTGGGCTATAAGATGCTGCATCTTCATCGCCTTGATAAGGGAATGCAGGATGAAACTGAATTGACAAGCGATAGGATATTGTTCTTCAATATGCTAAAGTTTAGTGGATGGAGTGTCTTTGGCAATCTTTCGGTTGTATGCAATACCCAAGGCATCAATTTGTTGCTCAATTTTATAGGTGGTCCGTTGCTCAATGCGGCAAGAGTAATAGCGTTTAATGTGCAGACTGCGATAACGGCTTTTGTCTCCAGTTTTCAGACTGCTATGAATCCGCGCATCACTAAGCACTATGCGACTGGCGATACAGTCGGTATGAACGAATTAGTAATGGCAAGTTCGCGCATATCTTTTATGCTTGTGTTTGTTGTTGCTTTGCCGCTCTTGCTCGAAACACCTTATATATTAGACCTTTGGCTCAATCGCTCATTGCCAGAATATGCGGTACTTTTTACCAGATTCTTGATAGTTGTATCGGTTCTTGATGCCATTGCAAATCCGCTCACCATCGCTGTTTCTGCAACTGGACAGATTAAGAAGTATCATCTGTTGATAGGTGGTATTTTACTACTTGTGCTTCCTGCTGCCAGCCTAATGATGATGGTTGACAAGAATCCTTGTCTCATATTTGGTGTTCAAGTAACGTTCGTCTGTCTTGCACAAGTGGTTCGCCTGTTAATGTGTAGATATCTGTTCAGACTTAACTTGAGGTTCTATCTCAATGAGGTCGTTTGGCGCATAGCAGTAGTGGCTGTAATAGGAGCTTTGTTCCCGACTGTTCTGCACTTTGTCCTCGACCACAATGCATGTACGTCGTGGATAGTCATCCTATCATCTATTATCTCTACAAGTATAGCGACCTTTTTCATTGGCTTGAAGTCTCGCGAGCGTCAGATATTATTGGAAAAAGTATTAAAGAAGAAAACATCTATATGAAACATTTTATTTTGTTTGTTATACGCCTACTTATGTACTTGCCAGGAAAGGTGACCTCATGCGGTGGTTTGTACTTCAGATGGAACTTGTTAGTCAATCAGTGCTACGCAGCATTGATCAGCCATCGTTTTGCCTCTGCAAAGGATTTGTGCGTGCTGGGAAAACCTGTAATGATAAGAGGTGGACAGAACATACATCTGGGAAAATCAGTAACGCTGGGCAAAGACTGTAGGCTTGAGACAACATCCAACTATCATGGCCAGTCTTTTTCTCCAGTGCTGACAATTGGTGATCACGCTGTAGTTCAGACCTTATGCCATATTGGGTGCATCAATCGTGTAGAAATAGGGCGATTTGTTACAATTGCCGAACGAACACTTGTCATAGATCACCACCATGGTGACACTTCTCTGCAGGAAACACAACTTCCACCCAGAGAGCGGAAACTTGTCAGTAGAGGACCAATAATAATCGGAGACTGTGTGGCTATTGGCGAAAACTGCATCATCATGCCAGGGGTCACAATTGGCGAGCATTCTCAGATTGGAGGAGGTTCGGTAGTCACTCACGACATACCTCCTTACAGTGTGGCTGTGGGCAATCCTGCTCGAGTCATTAAGACCATCAGGAGATAGCACTTATGACTTTGAGCCACGTATGTATCAGCGTAACATAGAGTATAGAAACTACTGATAGAACCCTCCATTAATGAAATAATAAATAATGATAACAATATCACTCGCAATTTTTTTGCTTCTGACTGCAGCTTTCGTTTTCCTTGAAAGAGAGAGGGAAGTTTTAGACCCATCGAGTCAGTCGTTATCATCTGGTCACAACCAGATGGAGATGTTGGTATATGTTGTATTTGTTGTGATAGCTGTCATGTTGGTCGGTTTTCGCACACCAGGAGTTGATGCTGACTCGTTGCAATATATAGGAGTGTATTACACTATGGGCTCTGATAAATCAGAACTTATGGAACCGTCTTTTGCATTAATATGTTCCATAGCGAAGTTTTTTGATGATGTACAGGTGCTCTTTTTGGTTTATGCGCTGCTGGCTATTCCCTTAAAGGCTTACTCCATCTTTCGTCTGTCCCATTTCAAGATGTTATCGCTGATGATATGGGTGGCACATTTTTTCCTTCTTCAGGATATGACACAAATTCGTGTTGCTGTTGCCACTGCCATCTTTCTTTATGCTCTTTTTGATCTCATAGAAGGAAAGAAAAAGAAATATCTGCTCTTATGTCTTGTTGCAGTCTTCTTCCACTATTCAGCTTTGGTATTGCTGCCATTAGCTTTTTTAGGAGTGAAAAAGATGAATGTTTTGTGGAGAGTGTTTTTGATTGCTGTTCCTCTGGTCTTCTATGCAATGTACTTTAAAGGAGTGAACCTTGTTCAGCTTCTCCCTCTTGGTGCCTTCCAAGAAAAGGTGGATGCTTATGAGAATCTCCGTGATAAAGGTCTGGCTGGCGATGAGATAAATATATTCAATATGTTGGCTATGTTCAGATTGCTTGTGTACTACACCCTTTTGTTTATGTATGATGTGGTGTATGAAAGATGCAAAGAAGTAACCCTTTATCTAAAGATATATTGTGTCTCCATATGTTGCTATGTAGGCCTGTCCTTCCTTCCCGCTCTTGCTATCCGTGGCAGTGAGGTATTTGCAGTGATAGATGTAGTGGCCATTCCCTGCATGGTGTATCTGGTTAAACCTTCATGGTTGATGAAGACAGTGTTGAGTGTTTTTGCTTTTGGACTATTTATCATGAACATAGTATTAAGTCGTTATGTTAGAGAGTTTGTTTGACAAATTACGGGTTCTTATCAGAAGGCCTGTCGGTGGGAGTTTCTGTATCTGCATGTGCTTCTTGCTCGTTCTGTCTGAAGTCTCATGTTCCACTCATGATGACGAAATGAATGAGTATTACATGGACTATATAAATCAGCATGGGGCTGTGTTTCGCAACAACATGCTGACTACTGATGGTGATACATTGAGAATCTTGTCTCTTGGCAACAGCTTCTCTATGGATATGCTTTCAGATGTCCCAATGTTGGCGGCTTCTGCAAAAATTCCTTCCCATAGCTACTCTCTCTATATGGTAGCCAAATCGGGAGCAACACTCAGCGACTATGCCTCCTTGTGCGCTAAGAATGCTGCTTTGCGCAAACAGGGGCAGGGCGACGAAGGCTTTGTTATCTATAACATGGGTGGCATTTCTATTGAAACTATTGAAAGTGCAAGTTATAGCAGCATCTCCGATTTACTGTCGTTGCCATGGGATGTCATAGTTCTTCAGCAGCGCTCGACACTATCTTCGTATTTCTCCTCCTTCACTCCTTATCTTCCCTATCTCCTTCTGCATATAACCGAAATTTGTCCAAATCCTAACTTGTCAATTTATTGGCATCAGACATGGAGCTATCCGTCCGACTCAGGCACTAAACCTTCAGGATTATATGGATATGAACAGATATGTGGAGCTGTTGCCCGTATGGCTTCAGAGTTTGGTGTGTACAACATAATTCCTGTAGGCACTGCTGTTCAGAACATGAGGATGACAAACATCACGTGCGGACATGAGCTGACTCGTGACGGCGCTCATCTGGATCTTGGTGCTGGCAGGTTATTGGCAGCAATGACTTTCTTTAATACAGTCATGCTACCTTACTTCAAAACAGACTTAGACATAATAGCAGTTGATGATATATGCAGGGAGAAAAATATAGACAGTGAAACTTATTCGATATGCCTGCGTTGTGCAAGAGATGCCTGCTCCTACCCTTTGTGGGTGACCTATCATTA
>JAEDNQ010000007.1 GCA_016302435.1 Bacteroidaceae bacterium | reverse complement strand
GGCAGGTGTGGATGGGCTCATCTAATGCAGGGGTGGCATGGCAGCCTCATCTACAGCACGGGGGTGAGCAGATTGCCGAACCATCCTTGGAACTTCTTGCCTGCGCTACGAGTGCCCCAGTAGCCTTTGTGTATCTGTGTAGAGGACTTGAGCTGCTCTTCGAAGAGGCGTGTGAGCTCAGCTGTCACTTCCCTGCTGAAGATGACGGTGTTGACCTCGTAGTCGCAACGAAGGGAACGCGCGTCCATGTTGCTCGAACCTACAGTGCAATAAATATCGTCGACCATCATTATCTTTGTGTGGTGGAAGCCGCCATGGTAGAGATACACCTTTGCTCCTCGTTTAGCAAGGTTGTTACCCACATAATGTGAAGCTTCGGGAGTCAGCGGAATGTCACTCTTGGCCGACAGCAGTATCTGCACATCGACACCTCGGTCAATGGCCCGTTTGAGAGCCTTGCGCACTCTATGTGTCGGGACGAAATAGGGATTGATGATGAGCACCTTGCGCTGAGCCTTGTTGAGCATCTCAGCAAAGAGGTCACGAATGGCATCGGGAGTGTGGCGCGTATGTCGGTCTACTATTGCGAGACGATAGTTAGACGGCTGGTGCTGAGCAGGTGGGAAATACTTGCCACCTACGAGCAACTCGCCTGTTGCCTTATGCCACATGACGCAAAATATCTTGTGGAGGTCGTTGACGGCCGGTCCAGAGATACGCATGTGCATGTCGTGCCAATCTCCTATGCCGGGAATGCCCTCGATGTAGTAATCTGCCACATTCATGCCGCCCGTATATGCCACCTCGCCATCTATGACCACTATCTTGCGATGGTCGCGAGGGATGATGTGGTTGAGCCAGGGGAAGCGCAAGGGGTCGAACTTCACGAGCTTGATGCCAAGAGAACATATAGAGTCGTGCATGTGCTTGTTTATCGGCTTATTGTTTGATGCGTTGCCAAAGGCATCATAAAGAGCTCTCACCTCCACGCCCTCCGCTGCCTTTTGGGCAAGGAGATGGAAGAGGAGACCTGCTATGGAGTCGTTGCGGAAGTTGAAATATTCGAGATGGATGAACTTTTTGGCTTTGCCTACCGACTCGAAAAGATCCACAAACTTGTCATGGCCAGATTTAAGGAGATGCACAGAGTTGCCATCTGTCGTCGCTATGCCACGGCTGCGAAGGTGATGTGCCATAAGAGAGTCGGAGGTAACGCTGTCATCACCACCGTTGTGACATTCAACAGTGTCGGTGCAAGGAGCTACTGCCATGTCATGATTTCGAGCCAAGGACTGCATTGAAGCCGCGAGCATCAGGCACAGGAATATTATTGTCTGTATATGTCTCATCTGAAAGATTGTTTCTCACCTTATTTCTTGTAGTTCTTGACAAAAGCGTCCACTTGGTCTGCTATGGCCTCCATGCCAGCAATAGAGGGGTGCCCTGCCTTTTTGTCTATGTCGTGGAGTTCGATGACGGGCACACCGTAATGGCGGCATATAGCGAGGACAGAGGAGTCGATGGCATCGGACAATTCGCTGTTGAGTATGAAATATATGTCTACTCCTAAATAGCGCTTGGTCATATAGTCGAGCAAGCGAGCTAAAGAGGGACGGAAGGACTTGAGGTCTTCTTTCGTCCACCCAGAATACTTGTACTCACCTATAGGTGAGGGCACCCATGAGTCATTGGTGGCACCAAAGACAAAAATGATGTCAGGATTGCCAAGATTGGACGCACGGGTCACAAAGGAGCGAGGCGTGTAGTCTTCACCTCTATAACCTGAGGAGGATATGGTTGAACCGCTGTAGGAGTTGTTGATGGCCAATTTCCAGCCGTTGCGCTTGATGAGCTGATGCCACCATGTCTGCTCCACGGCAACAACATCATTGTCGCCCTGACGGCGATCGAGGAAATACCATGTCTCATTTATCGAAGGTGTGATGAAACCCTCGAAGGTGGAGTAGCTGTCTCCAAAGATTGCTACAGACTTGCCACTCTTGTGTTGGGCAAAAAGTGTGAAGACTGAGAGAGCGCATACGACAAATGCGAAGAATATCTTTTTAATTATACACATATTATATATATTGTAAGGTGTAAGAGGATTAAGGTCACAAATGAGTGATGTTTACCAATTTATTGTTTCTTCTCCATGTTGCTGCAGATATTGGTTGCAGAGGCTGAAATGGTGGTTGCCAAAGAAACCTCGGTAGGCAGAGAGCGGAGAGGGGTGAGCTGAGCGGAGAACGCAATGGCGCGATGTGTCTATAAGCTGCATCTTGCTTTGGGCGTAGCTGCCCCAGAGGATGAAGACAACGTGGTCTTTGGTTTCACTGACCTTGCGAATGACAGCATCTGTGAACTCTTCCCATCCACGCTTCTGGTGGCTACCAGCTGCATGAGCCCTTACAGTCAAGGTAGCATTGAGAAGCAATACTCCTTGTTGAGCCCAACGAGTCAGATTGCCAGTCGGTGGTACGGGAGAACCCGTGTCGCTCTGTATCTCCGCAAAGATGTTGCGAAGGGACGGGGGAAAGGGGACACCATCATTGACAGAGAAGCAAAGACCGTGTGCCTGCCCTGGTTCGTGGTAGGGGTCTTGCCCTATGAGCACCACCTTCACCTTATCAAGCGGACAGAGATTGAAGGCATTGAATATTAGCGCTCCTGGAGGATAGCAAGTGCCTTTGGAGTATTCCTCTCTGACAAACTGCACAAGACTGCTGAAATATGGCTTTTCAAACTCTTCTTTCAGAGCTTCTGCCCATGAGGGTTCTATGTTTACGTGTGTCATAAGTAGGTGTACAATATTGTTTTAGTCGCCCCATACGGCCTGCGCCCACTTGGTAGCGAGGAAGTCGCGATTGAACGTATTGGTATATTTGTCATATTGTTTCAGAGGTACGAACATGGACATGCCAGAACACTGGTCCTTAATGACTTCCCTGTATCCGCCATTAAAGCTGCACCATGTGTCTGTCGAATAGCACAGCACAACTTTCTGCACTTCTTCTAACCATTGGTTATATGCCTCTTCTTCGAGCAGCTTAGCCATGATGCCCTGCATGTCGCAGATGTCGGGATAGATATATTGTGTGCTGAAACGGAAATAGTTAAGTCGGTCGCTAATATTCATATTGACCAATTGTTCTTGTCTGCCATGAAGGACAGTGCGCATGTAGTCTACGAAGGCTGGTATGGCAGAGGTTTTGACCCTTGACACAACCACACCGTAGTCTGAATAAGGTCGGGAGTATTCTTCATAATACGTCTTGCATATAGAGTCAGCGCACTCGCCGTCAGCAAATAGAGCGTTGACGAGTGTCTGATAGTTGGCTCCAGGGCTTGGTACCTCAGCAGGTGAGGCTATGATGGCATTGGTGGCATTGGTCAGTTCGACAGCTATCTCTACCGACTGCATGAAGCAAGCGTCAAAGAGGATGTAGTCTACCCCACCCTTCGCTTCAAGCATTGCAGCCAGATCGGCTATCTCCATCTGATTGCCATTGTCATAGTAGCGGTTACCCCCATTGTCTACACCGAAAGCACGGCTTGCCTTCTCTTTGTCGCCTGAAAAGAAGGATGGTATCCATCCTGTGGCATGTGACCAGAGCACAAGGCCATAGCTGTCGGCAGGATAATGTGCGTGGACATAGTCGATGAAGTCACCCAAAACTTCTACGGACGCTGAGTTAACATCTTGGTCGTATGTCACGACAGGGACGAGGTCTGCATAAGACATCGCATGAGTATTCTCGTCCAGAACATAAATGCGCGGCAGCTTGAGGTCGTCTACATAGATGACCATACGGCAACGCTTGCCATAGCTTCCGTTAGCATAACCCACGACCATCTCCGTGATGTCTTGCTGTGCTACAGAGGCAAGGGTGTTTTCTGCCACCATGTAAACGAGGACTGTACGACTGACGCTTTCGTCGGTGCCTTCACCAGGATGTTCAGTCTTATCCTTGTCGTCATCCTCGTCCGAATCAGATGAACATGCAGCAAACAAGCACGTTGCAGCAAAGCAAAGGAGCAATGCTGCAACGATATCGTATAGTTTTTTATGATAATGAGTCATTTCCATATCATTCAACATCTAATGGGTGAACAAAACGGAACTTATTCTCATCGAGGATAACTATCTTGGTGTTGGGATTGTCGAGATAGCGTTTTTTTATCTTATAGAACTTCTTCGACATCTTCTGCTTCTTGGTAGAGAAAAATACGCAGGCTGTCTGATTGGATTGACCGAGTTGTGTTTTCATATAGTTCTCCAGCTGATAGCTGTAAGACGTGCGGTTGGGCAGGAACTTGGTCTTTTTATCAAGGTCAACGCTATCCACCTCGTTGATGCTGGTGATGTATATGACTGAGTCGGTGAGCTGGTGGCTCACGCCGAACAGATACACCTTGCCCTTGCCTTTGTAGGAGACTTCTTTTCCAGCATCCGAGTCTTGGGCAAAGGCAACCATGGAGGCAATAAATGCGGATATGAATAATAATGTCTTCATTGTCAGAATCTGAAATTGCCTCTTTCGCCCAAAGGCTAAGCCTTCAGGCAAAGAGATTTATCCGAGATAGGTCTTGAGCAGCTTGCTCTTCGACTGTGAACGGAGACGGCGTATGGCCTTCTCTTTTATTTGTCTCACACGTTCGCGAGTGAGGTTGAAACGTTCGCCTATTTCTTCGAGAGTCTTTTCTGGTTCACCGAGTCCGAAGAACATCTTGACGATTTCCTTTTCGCGGAGCGTGAGCGTGTCGAGAGCTCGCTCTATCTCTCTCTGCAGTGACTCAGTCACCAATGTCTTGTCGGCAGACGGAGCATCGGGATTGGAGAGGATGTCGAGGAGGCTGTTGTCCTCGCCCTCGACGAAAGGAGCGTCAACACTGATATGGCGTCCGCTGACCTTCATTGTATCTGCCACCTTGTCAACAGGCAGGTCAAGCTGCTTGGCCAGTTCCTCTGGCGAAGGACGGCGCTCGTTCTCCTGCTCAAACTTGGAGAAAGCCTTGCCTATCTTATTGAGCGAGCCAACCTGATTGAGCGGCAGACGTACTATACGGCTCTGTTCGGCCAGAGCTTGAAGGATGCTCTGACGTATCCACCATACCGCATAACTGATGAACTTGAAACCACGGGTCTCATCGAATTTCTCAGCAGCCTTGATAAGACCAAGGTTGCCCTCATTGATGAGGTCAGGCAAACTGAGTCCCTGATTCTGATACTGCTTAGCTACAGAAACGACAAAGCGGAGGTTGGCTCTGGTGAGTTTCTCAAGAGCATGACGACCCTCCTTGCCACCTTTGCGTATCTTCGCAGCAAGTTCAACTTCTTCTTCAACTGTGATTAACTCTTCACGACCGATCTCTTGCAAGTACTTGTCTAACGAAGCACTCTCACGGTTCGTGATTGACTTTGTGATTTTTAATTGTCTCATAGAAATTTTGCAAAATTCGTGCAAAGATACGTCTTTTTATTGAATCAGCGACTCATAATTCGCTAAAAAATCCAAAACGGGCATGAAAAAGCCAAATGCAGCTGCTGTATGACCTGCATTTGGCGTTTTTCTTCCAAACATGTGTAGGTTGGTTATATCAATTCCCACCTGCACTATTTGCTTACGGCTATTCGCCCGTCCGTGTCCATTCCTTCTGCACTGAAATAAATAGCGTCAGTAGTGGAATTGTTGAAGAAGGTTATGTGCGCCTTGCCTTGTGCATCTGTGGTCACGTCTGGCGCCCAATAGATGGTGCGGCGGAAGTCGGCCATGGGAGGTATAACGCTGTAGTCTTCCATTTCGAAGGTGGAAGGGGTGTTAAATCCTTCGAAATAGGTGTGGCGCAAGCCTTTGTTGCTGGCCGTGGAAAGTTTGATGTGACTATAGAGATATATGCGCACACACGCCTGTCTTTCCTTGGGACTGAGGGGCACGATATATAGTGACTTGTAATCCTCCATCCATATAGGGAACATGTCGTCGCCCGTAGCTCCAACCTTGCTTGAGACCATGCCGTACATCTCGTCCGTGTCTAAATCAGTAGTATCCACTTCTGCCCCAAGGATGCGTTTGGCCGCAAACAGTGTGGCACTGTCTAAGGGGAGGATTACCTGCCTCTGTCCGTTGTCGACTATCCACTTGATAGGTTGGCCCGCATATGACATGCTTCCTTGCCACATGCAGTCAGAATCGATGTTGCGTGGAGGTGAGGGGAGGTCACGCATCTCCGGGTTGTCGAAGAGTGCGTTTTTCTTGCAGAGGAACTCAAACAGTGTCGGCTGTTCCTCCCCAAGGTCGTAAATCCTGTCCAGTTCTTTGTCTATATCATAGAAGAGGCTGGCGTATTTGCTGCCGTAGGATTCATTCTTGTACTGCCAGTTGTCGTTGGTGAAATAACGTTTCTTTGCCTTGATGGTGACATTTTCGAGCAAGATGTTCTTCTTTGTGATGGGAACAAAAGGTTCTTCTTCCTCTTCTCCTTTTTTGTTGGCTACTGATGGCGCCAACCTTATGCTGTCGCAAGGATAGGCAGAAGACTCGAGAGGAGTGACATAACGTGGGGCTGGCGAAAACTGCCTGTCTATGCGCACTCTATAGGTTTTGCGCTTGTCATCTAAACGGGTGAATATCTGCATATTCCACTCTCCATCAACGAAGGGAAGTTCGAAGGCATAGTTGCCAAGTGAGTCTGTTACGGTCTTGCCATTAAGGCTCTCGCCATTCTGATTGTAGAGGAAAACCTCCATCTCCACATTGGCCACGGGATTGCGCTTGCGGTATTCGCCCAACTGTCCGAATATGTAGAACTTGTCCTCTATCGGCTGCGGATTGTCAAAAGTGCTCAGGCCAGCCATGATATTCCAGTCATAGCGTCGCCATCCCTGTGTGAGCATGAGCATGTCGGCCGCTTGCCTGTGCTCTTTGTCATCGGCTTCAAAATAGTAGTCAACATTATGGATATATCCTCTGACATCGGAAGAGAGCAGCATCCATGTCTTCATGTTGCCCTGTTTGCCATTGTTCATCGTCTTCATGTCGATGGCAGAGAAGGAGAAGGTGGTGTTGGGACGAGCCTTCACGTCTACACCTATCTTGCAACAGGGCTTGAGGTTCGTGAGAGAAGTAGAGAAAAATATGCTGTCTTCCAGCGACGGTTTTGGAGTGATGAAGAAGAGACGTTCGGCCAATATCTGTCCTCTATTGGATATGAACGTGAGTTGGTTGACTCCTTCCCTCATCTTTGACCTGTCGAGTTCAATCTCTATCTTTGGCTCAGCGCAGAGTGTGTCACAAAAGGTTATGTTGCCGTTGTTCATGATGAAGTAGCCCATGAGCCTTCCGCACAGTTTGGGCGAGCACTGGACAGTGAGCAGCATGTCATCGCTGACAGCATCGAGAGCTATGGTGCAGCCTTCATCGCGTGCAGACGGGAGGTCAAAAGAATGTGTCTTGCCATCATTGTCCATGTCAAGAACCATCTTGCCGCCGTCTGGAGTGACATAGAACCAGCCTCTTCCGAGACTATCTGTCGCCACATCAGCCACAACCGTGCCGTCGGCCGTTGCCACCTTTCCCTTCCCCTCAAAGGGCATGCCATTGTCGCGGACAGCCAACAAGGCCACTCGGCTTTTCTTTCCTTTTACCATGTCCCCACCTTCAGGGTAGAAGCTGACATTGACTTTCCCTGCCGACGATGCTCCATGCACTCCCTCTTTGACAGCATTGGTATATGCTTCGTCCTGAGCCTGACGATTGTTGGGGTCTCTTCGCCTATAAGTCTTCGGCTCAATGACAGGAGAGTCATAGGCACCCTCCTCCGACGGAGTCTCAAAAATGGGGAATACACGTGAGAAGACGGCATTGGTGCCCCAGTTGGTCATATAACGTGTGTAGGCCCTGACTTCATAGAATCCTGAGCCAAAGAGTGTGTCGAGCTTGATGTCACCATGAGCTTGCCCCTTGTCGTCTATGTACAGTTTCTGAGTCTTAATGACGTCTCCGCTGGGATTGAGCAGCTCGACATAGAGCACTCGGCTAATATCGGTAGGTGCGCTTTTGTCCGTACGTACGACATAGGCCTTGAACCACATCGTCTCGTTGGCGAAGTAGCCCGTGTTGTCAAAATGGAGGTAAACCTTCTCCTGCGGCACTGCCACATTGAATTTCATGGCATTCTGCAAGTAACGGACGATGCTGGCATAGCTGCTGGCTGTTGTCTGTTCATTGATTCCTGTGCCTTCCTCTGCTGGTTGAGCCGACAGATGCAGCACGGAGACAAGCAGTACGATGAATAACAGTATCCTTCTCATGGCTAATGTGTTCGATTTTCGATTATGATGGGAATGAATAGGTCCCACCTTATCTGACTATTGTTAATCACAGATTCAAGTCTCCCGGATTCCAATCTCACTTGAGCAGTAGAGTGAACTCCTCAGGATAGGGTGTCTCAAACTTCATCTCCTCTCCCGTGATAGGATGACGGAAGGCAAGACGGTAGGCATGAAGGCAGAGTCGGCCCACAGGATCATGCCTGTCTCCATAGTGCTCAAAGTCACTGCCATACTTAAAGTCGCCTACGACGGGATGCTGCAGATCCTGCATGTGCACGCGTATCTGATTCTTGCGTCCGGTGTCGAGTTTGAGTTCGACGAGCGAATAGCCGTTCTTGCGCTTCAGTGTGCGATAGTTGGTGACAGCATACTTGCCGCCATTGTCATATACGCTGGAGTAAGTGATGAAGAGGCGATTTTCGGATAGCCACGAAGACACTGTGCCACTGTCCTTTTCCATTTCTCCCTGCACAACAGCCACATAACGTCTGTCTGTGACAATATTCTGCCAATTGTCAGTGAAAATCTTTTGTATGTCACGCCGTTTTGCGAAGACGAGGAGTCCTGACGTACCACGGTCGAGGCGGTGAACGGTGCATACAGAGAAGGTACGGTTGGTGCGCTTGACATATTCGTCAAGTATACCTTTTACATTTTCCTTTCTCAGGCCTGGAGCCACGTTAGTCAATATGCCTTCCTTCTTCTCAACGACAATGATGAAGGCATCTTCGTAAACAATTCTGACCCACTTGCTGGTGAAAGCGTGCTTGTGGCGGTTTTTGGCCACCTGCACCAGCTGTCCAGGGCGAATGGGATAGTTGTACTGTGTAGTTATCTCTTTGTCAACATACACCATGCGCTGCGAGAGCAGTTCCTTGATGCGTGTGCGCGAAGCTCCAGCTACGTTTTCCATGAGGAACTTCATCAGTTCGCCAGACTGCTTTACAGGATAGTTGGTATATGTGTTTGCGGCTCGTAAGTCAAATGATGATGCCATTGAATGTATATAATATAAATATGTATATAGATGGGTTCTAAAATTCCCACCGTCAAAAGGGTTAATTATTGCGGGTGAGATAAATTATTGTCTACAGGCGTGCTTAGATATACCGTACATAGACTTTGTCAATGCCTTTTCTCCAGAAGAACGACATTTTCCACATGCTGAGTGTGAGGGAACATGTCGACAGGCTGCACCTGCACGACTTTATAAGCCGCGTCGAGCAACTGGAGGTCGCGGGCTTGAGTGGCAGGATTGCAGCTTACATACACGATGCGTTCGGGGGCGGCAAACAAGATGGTGTCGATGACATCCTGATGCATGCCTGCTCTTGGAGGGTCTGTGATGATGACATCCGGACGGCCATGCTCCTCTATGAAGTCCTTGTTGAGGATGTCCTTCATGTCGCCTGCAAAGAATAGCGTGTTGCTGATATTATTGATGGCAGAGTTGACTTTTGCGTCCTCTATGGCTTCGGGCACATACTCTATGCCGATGACCTTGCGTGCCTGATGAGCCACAAAGTTGGCAATGGTGCCCGTACCTGTATAGAGGTCATATACAAGTTCGTCTCCTGTCAACCCTGCAAAGGAGCGTGCCACCTTGTAGAGTTCGTAGGCCTGTTCTGTGTTAGTCTGATAGAACGACTTTGGTCCCACCTTGAACTTCAGGTCTTCCATTTCTTCATAGATAAAGTCCTTTCCCTTGACCACATGAACCTCCTGATCGCCAAAGGTGTCATTGGCCTTGTGGTTGTCGACATAAAGCAGGGACGTAATCTGAGGGAAGGTCTCAGCCAGATGATTCATGAGCGCATCTGCCTGAGCCTGCTGCTCTGGGCTTTCGATGCGGAACTGCACAAGAAACATCAGTTCGCCAGTATTGCTGGTGCGTATCATGAGCGAGCGCAACAAGCCTTTGTTAAGACGAAGGTCGTAAAACTCCAAGCCATGGCTGAGGGCATACTGCCTGATGTCATTGCGGATAGCATTGTTGATGTTGTCCATCAGGTGGCACTCCTCTATGTCAAGTATCTTGTCGAAAGCTCCCGTGATATGAAAGCCCACAGCGTCCATCACGTCGTATTTGACATCGGTCCTTACTTCTTCCTCTGTCAACCATCGCTTGTTGGAAAAGCCAAACTCCAGTTTGTTGCGGTAGCCATATACATGTTTGCTGCCGAGTATCGGCATTATCTCTGGCAACTCTATCTTACCGATTCTGACGAGGTTGTCCTCTACTTGCTGCTGCTTGGCCTTCAGCTGCTCTTCATATTTGAGACATTGCCATTTACATCCGCCACACACGCCATAATGCTTGCACACTGGTTCTGTGCGCAGGGGAGAATAGTCATGGAAGCGTACTGCCACGGCCTCCATATATGAACTTTTCTTTTTCTTCACTTGAAGGTCCACCACGTCTCCTGGCACAACAAATGGCACAAAGACCACCTTCTCATCGACTCTTGCGAGAGACTTGCCCTCAGCTGCACATGAAGTGATGGTAATTTTTTCCAATACAGGAAGTTGCTTCTTCTTGTTTCTGCTCATTATTTATATGATAGTTGTTATGTGCATGTTATCTATACGCTACTTGCAACCCATAGCGTCTTCTTTTTCAACGTGCAAAGTTAGTCATTTCTCACGACATAGCCAGCCTATGCAGTCAAAAAACTCATTCATAAGGCTTCTCTTTTGCGCCTCTCACTTCTTTTCTCCCATTCGGGCTGTCAACGCCTCATAGATAATCTCGGCCATGCGCTTTGCTCCATTGCCATTAGGATGGATGCCATCACTGAGCATGTTGTCCGACGATGCATCAAAGAGAGTGTGGAGGTCTATGACTTCCAGACCATACTCCCGAGCTACCTCCGTCTGCACAGGTATGACACCGTTGACGATGACGGAATCGTTGATGCGCCAAGAGTCCTTCACAGCCTTTATGGGTGTGCACAGGAAGATGAGGGGCTTCGCTTCCTCCTCGCCTTTCTTACCTTTAGACGCCTTGCCGCCCTTTGACTGTTTCTTGCCCACGGATGGCTTCTTGCCCTTCTTTCCTGTCTGCATCTGCGCCAGGTCAGGACGGAGAGCTGCAATCATCTTCTGAAGGTCGTGTTTAAACTCACTGCCGTGTTGCCAGTTCTGCGGCTTAGAGTCGTTAGTGCCCAGTTTTATGATGACGACATCTGGCTTGAAGGCCTGAGCGTCCTTCCATGCCATCTCGTTCATATATGGCTGGTCTCCCTTGTCAAGCATGGTTCGTCCGCTGCGACCGAAGTTCTTGACCCAATAGCCGTCGCCAAGCATCTGCTGAAGCATAGCAGGATAGGCATAAGCCGATGCCATGTCTATGCCATGTCCGTCGGTGATGCTGTTGCCGATGCATGCCACCTTGACAGCATCTTGACGTGGAGCCTTATGGTTGTCAAGCCAGTTGCCCAAGTCAGAGAGCATCTGTTCGTGATACTTGAACCAAGGTCCTATGCCAAATCCGTGGTCTCCTGTAGGATAAACATGCATCGCACACTCATTGCCAGCGTTGCGCATAGCCGAATAGTAGGCCACTCCATTGGTGACAAGCGGCACAAGGCGGTCATCGCTTGCAGAGATGATGATGGCTGGTGGAGTGAGGTGGCGGCGTACAGCATTCTGAGTCGAATACTTCTTCACCATGGCAGGGTCTTTTGCACCGTCTTCACCCAAGAAGTTGAGGCACGAATACTTATGCGACACCTTCTGTTCCATTGATATGACTGGATAGAACAAGATGGTGAAGTTTGGGCGCACGTCATAATCTGACATGGTAGAGATGACAGAAGACAGGTGTCCACCAGCCGAGAAACCCATGATGCCCACGTCGCGAGGATTGACGTTCCACACAGAAGCTGAGTCGCGCACCATGCGGATGGCATGTTCCACATCGCCTATTGGCAGACTCTTGTCGCCCGCGGGCAAGCGATAATTGACCATGAAGAAAGCTATGCCTCGCTGGTTGAGCCACTCGTGCCAGTCACGCCCCTCGTGACCATTGGAAAGTACGGAGTAACCTCCGCCTGGCACACCAACGATGGCCCTGCCTGACGGTGAAGCAGGCAAGAATGCCTCAACATTGGCTTTGCCGTCATCTGTGAGATTGATGGTAAACTTGCGTGCAGTCTGCGCTTGAAGCATCAGCGCAGACAAGAACAGGAGAAAGGTAAGAGTCTTTTTCATTGTGTTCGCTGTATTATTGGTATTATTGATTAGTTCCACTGGACAACCGACAATGACAAACAGTCTCAGACGAACGTCTGTGACATAATATGCCGTAATCGAATTTTATGCAAAATTACAAATATGACACGAGACAGACAAGGAAACATGCAAGATAGTGAGTTTTTTGACGCATATTTGGTCGAAGAATGACAGTTTATTCAAAGAAATCATGCTTCAAACTTGCTACTTAGCAAAATTGTCCGTAACTTTGCATAAGAATCCATAAATAAAACATCAATAATGACACGCATACTATTCGTCTGCCACGGTAATATATGCCGCAGCCCAATGGCAGAATACATAATGAAGCAGATGGTCAAAGACTCACATCTCGAAGACGACTTCGAGATAGCCTCTGCAGCCACCAGCACAGAAGAACTTGGCAACCCCGTATATCCGCCCGCCAGACAGAAACTGGCACAGCACGGCATCTCCTGCAAGGGACACAGAGCGCGACAGGTGACACGGCATGACTACACCTACTACGACCTCATCATCGCCATGGACAGCTACAATGTGCGCAACCTCCACCGCATGCTGGGCGGTGACCCCGAGGGCAAGATACACATGATGCTCGACTACACCGACAGGCCTGGAGACGTGGCAGACCCATGGTACACAGACAACTTCGACGCCACGTGGAGAGACTGCACCGACGGATGTCGAGGACTGCTGAAGTCCATCGACAGATAAGGTGAGTACAACAAATCAATTCTGGTGGAACATTAACAGGCCCCACCTCAGACCCAATCTTAAACCAAACCTTAATCAACGCAATACACACCTAACGTAAACATGAACAGCAACACCACAAAACACGGCACAGCAGGCAAAGCGCCAAAGTCGCCTGCCATACAGCCAACATCCCCAAAATCACCTGCGATGGACACACCAAAGGCTTCAGACAAAGCAACAGACAACACACAGAAAAGACGCTCCACTAACATATCCATTGCGCTCTTAGTGACAGCATCCATCATAGCCATGGGGTATTACTTCCTCGTGGTTCAGAACAGCGACACACTATTCATGGCTCAGAACAAGAGTTTCTTCACAACCGACGAGACTTTTCTCCGCGAGTGCATGAAACGTCCCGGAGGTTTCATCAACTGGGCCGCATCATTCTTCAACCAGTTCTTCTATTATCCAGCACTCGGGTCTACCATCATGATTGCCTTCTGGGCAGCCTCCCTCTGGCTGAGCAAAGTGGCATACAGAGTGTCTGGCTCATGGATGGCAGTACTATCACTGCCTCTCGTATGCATCCTCGTCAGCATGATAGACACAGGCTACTGGCTCTTCTACTTGAAACACACAGGCTACTGGTTCTGCGCCACATTAGGCTACTTCTTCGCCACTCTCATGGTCTGCCTGCAAAGCTACACACGCAAGTGGGTGGACAGCGTCATACTGACCGTCATCACAGCCCTCTCCTACCCCTTCATGGGCTGGTATTCTCTGCTGGCACTGCTTTATACTGCCGCCATGCTCACCTTCCGTCCGCACAAGAAATATGGCAAGAAAACAAGAATATCCATCATCTCACTGCCTATAGCAGCCGCCATAGCCATCCCGCTTGTCTTCCAGCCCTACTACCCCGAACTGCGTCCCGAACAGATCTGGACATCTGGACTCACCTTCTTCCAAAGCGATGCACTCGACAGCTTCTATCCCCAGCTGCCACTCATCATGCTCGCCATCATACCGCTAACCTTCTCCTTCCTTCCACGAACTAAACAGGCTAAAGCCAACAAACCAGCCATTACCATACCACTCACCATAGCCATCTTGGCAGCATCTTTCTTCTGGGCAAAAGAGAGCGACTTCCAAAACTACAACTACCATGCCGAGATGCGCATGTACTGCGCTGCCGAAGCACAAGACTGGGATAAGGTGCTGGAAGAGATGAGCGCACTGCCAGGCGACGCATCTCGCGAGATGGTTCTGCTAAAAAATGTGGCTCTCCTCAACAAGGGAGAGATGGGCACAAAGATGTACAGGTACAACAACAACGGCGACAATCCGAAAAACGGCTTCGACACCCTCCACGTACACATGGTGCAGGTGGGAGCACCCCTCATCTACTACTACCACGGCAAGACAAACTTCGCCTCACGATGGTGCATTGAGAACAGCGTGGAGTTCGGCCCAAGCTTTGACAACATCAAGCTGCAAGCACGATGTGCCCTCATCAACGGAGAGATGGACCTCGCACGCAAATACCTCGACATACTCGCTACCAGCACATTCTACAAAGACTGGGCTAACAAGCTCCTGCCCATCACCTCCAATCCCGAACTCATAAAGGAATATCCAGAGTTCGACAATGTGCGCGAACTGTGGAGCCACATGGGCACAACCCTCGACGGCGACAACGGACTGTGCGAGATGTACCTGCTCAACTACTTCAGCAACACCATGAACAAAGACAGCAAACTCCTCCAGGAACTCACGCTCAACTATGCCATGGTGCAGAAAGACATACAACTCTTCTGGCCACGATTCTTCCAGTATGCCCACCTCCATGCAGGCGAAAACATGCCCACACACTATCAGGAAGCGGCCTACCTCTATGGCCACCTCGAACCACAGAATGTCAACATCAACGGCATGCCATTCGACAAAAATGTCGTAGATAGATACGAAGGCTTCCAACGACTCTCACAGTCTCTCCTCGCCCAAGGCATGGACGCCAAGACGGTCGGAGAAAACATGAAGAGCACATACGGCGACACCTTCTACTGGTTCTATTTCTTCTGCCGAGACATCCACTCATACTAAGAGCAAAATGCACACATACCTACTTAGCATGAAAACATCTTGACAAACAGAACATACAATCTTCCAACAACAAAATAACAGCACACATGAAACTCAGAAACATAATACCATCACTTCTCCTCGCAGCACTACTCTCAGCTTGCGACCACCCCACCGTACCCACCAACGCACAAAAAGAAGACAGACTGCCTGTCATCACTCCTGACTTTACAGAAGTCACAGTCCCCTCCAACATCTGCCCCCTCAACTTTGCCGTGCAGGAAGGAGCCACAGACGTAGTAGCGCACGTATCCTATCCAGGAGGCTCACAGACCTTCGGCAGCGGCACTAAAGTCATCATAGAAGAGAACGACTGGAAAGAAATGCTTAGCAAGGCCGAAGGCAAAAACCTCAAGGTAGAAGTCTATGCCAAAGTCAACGGCACGTGGAAAGCCTTCTCTCCCTTCAACATATACATTGCTCCCGACACCATCGACTCATACATCTCCTACCGTGTCATACAGCCATCTTATGTCGCATACGAGAAACTGAGCATCAACGAGCGCAACATCACCAACTTCGACGAGCGAGAGATATACAACAACATGTCCGTCAGCACCGAAGACAAGGGACAATGCATCAACTGCCATTCATACCAAAACTTCAAAACCGACAACATGCTCTTCCACATGAGACAGGCATACGGAGGCACCATGATAGTAAACAATGGCACTCTCAAAAAGATTGACCTCAAGACAGAAGAGACAATAAGCGCAGGAGTGTACCCCGCATGGCATCCCACTCGCAATCTCATAGCCTTCTCCACCAACAAGACAGGACAGTCCTTCCACACTAAAGACCTCAATAAAATAGAGGTACAAGACACTGAAAGCGACCTCATTCTCTACGACGTGGACAAAAACGAAGTCAGCATCATCTCCGAACTGGAGGACGAACT
Source organism: Bacteroidaceae bacterium (assembly GCA_016302435.1). Taxonomy (GTDB): domain Bacteria; phylum Bacteroidota; class Bacteroidia; order Bacteroidales; family Bacteroidaceae; genus Minthosoma. The sequence continues at coordinate 11,092 of JAEDNQ010000007.1, read as the reverse complement.
TGAAGTGTTCCCCACATGGAGCCCAGACGGCAAGACTCTATACTTCTGCTCCGCCAAGTTTGAATACAAGAACGACAGCATCGCAAAGGAGACAGAAATGATACAGCGATACAAGGAGGTGAAGTACAATATCTATGCCGCTGACTTCAACCCCGACACCAAGGAATTCAGCAACATGCACGTCATCTACAACGCAGCAGACTCCCTCGGCAAGAGCGCCACTCTCCCACGTGTCAGCCCCGACGGACGCCACCTCCTCTTTGCCCAAGCTGAATACGGATGCTTCCACGTCTGGCACAACGACGCTGACATATACATGCTCGACCTCAAAACACTCAAGGCCGAACCTGTCAAAAATGTCAACTCAGACCGCTCCGAAAGCTACCCAACATGGTCAAGCAACGGACGATGGATCATGGTGGACTCACGCCGTCAGGACGGCAACTACACCCGACCCTACATCGCGTACTACGACAGACAAGGCAAAGTGCACAAAGCATTTGTCCTTCCTCAGAAAGACCCCAACTTCTACACTTTCTACCTCCGATGCTTCAACCGCCCAGAGTTTATGGTGGAGCCTGTCAAAGTAACCCCACAAGAGTTCGCAAAGAAAGCTAAGGAAGACGCCATACCTGCAAAATACGCGAAATAAACCACACCTTGGCCGACAACGCTCCCTACAATAACACGTGACACATATTATATATATAAGAGTGAAAAAAGCACACTGTAACAAATGTGAAAGCACACTGTGTCAAATGCGAAAGCACACTGTGTCAAATGTGAAAGCACACTGTGTCAAATGCGAAAGCACACTGTGTCAAATGCGAAAGCACTCTGTAACATAGGAGGAAACAACGTCACACAATGAAACAAAAGACCACATACATATATCTATCAGCATTCATCATCCTTGCCTACATCCTCTTGCCAGTCCTCAACGCAGACTACCTCTACACCATTCAGGACAATGGCATCTTCATCAATGGCAAGACCTTCATGAACGATATGGTCAACCACTACGGCGGTGTGACCACTTGGTTGGCGTGCTACCTCACACAGTTCATGTACCACCCCTGGTTAGGCTCCACCATACTCATCCTGCTATGGTCCTTCATCTACCTCTCCTGCGTATGGTACTTCCAATCCCGTGGCTACTGGAAAGCTCTGCTGCTGCTCGTCCCCTCAGCTCTACTCTTCAACATCCTTGACTACGGCTACTGGATATACTACGCCAAGAGCCCGGGCTTCGCTTTCCAGCCCACACTGCTCACCCTCTTCGCCGTCCTCGCAGCCTGCACACTTCGCCAAATACTTCAAGCCATAAAGTTCAAATGGGCGACACACATTGCCACTGACATCGTTCTGCTCTGCTGCAGTGCCGCTCTCACCACCTTGGTAGGCCAATGGAAACTCAACAACCACCGATGCTCCATCCTCACCACCCTTAGCGACAACAACTTCCGCCACGAACTGAGCATGTACCGCTCTCTCGACGAGATGCGCTTCAATGACGTCATCAACGAATACAAGACAGCCAAGGAGACACCGACCAACCTCATGGTACTCTTCAAAAACACGGCACTCCTCCATACAGGCAAACTCACCGACATGTTCACCACAGGCAATATAGGCATCAAACCAGAAGGAGAGAACCTGCCCCGACTAACCATCTCACGACTCGGCGCACCACTCATCTACTACCTCCACGGCCACACACTCTTCGCCTACCGCAGAGCCATGGAGAACAATGTGCAGTATGGACAAAACTTCCGCAGCATCAAGATGATGGCACGTTGCGCTCTCATCAACCAGGAGTTCGACCTTGCCTTCAAATACCTCACCATACTCCGCGCCAGCATCTTCCACCGCCAATGGGCAGAGCAGAGGTTGGCATACCTCACCAACAGCACTATTTGGATGCAAAGCCAGGAATATCAGCAAGTAGCACCACTCGCAGCCATCCTGCCATCCAACCTCGACAATGATGAGGGAGTCTGCCATCAGTACCTCATGGACACCTTCTCCACACTCTTCGACAAGTCAAAAGCCACAGAAGACCTCGCCATCTGCATGTCACTCTGGAACCTCGATGTATACTCCTTCTGCGTCCACTTCTACGACTACGTCAACGACAATCCCGAAGCTGCCATCCCACAGCTCTACCAAGAGGGCGCGATACTGCTCGGCACATCAGAGGAATCGCCCATCACTCTCGACGGTTTCCGATTCGACCAACTCGTGGCAGACAAGTTCAACCAGTTTGTGGCCGAATACCGCCACATGCGCGAACTCGGCATACCAGAAGAAGACATAGGCCAGCGCCTCCGTCCATACTACGGCACGACCTACTGGTGGTACTATTACTTCTCTCCCGCCATCAACTTCTATTGATAAGTAGGTGTGCATAATTAGAAAAGAATCAACGAACAGCAAAACAAACAATAATTTACAACTTAGCTATTATTCCCCGCAAAAATGAAAAGACTACTTACTTCTTCCATCCTCGCCCTCGCCACACTCTCCCTCTCGGCCCAGGGCACTGTCGAAGACTACAACAACGCCTTCGCCACACGTCAGAAATACGCCTACAAGATGACCCACGGCAATGTGTCCGTACGTCCACCATATCAGACACCTGACTCCAAGATGCAATACTCCGTCTACGATGGAGACAGCACTATATGGTATGAGGTAGACATCAAATCAGGCGCCAAGACACGCATCGCCGACCCTAACGTAAAGAGACGCGACCAACACCGCCCAGCAGGCGAGCAATACCACTGGATGGTCGTACGCGACGAAAAGGACGGCAGAGCAGAAAGTCCTGTAGACAAGTCACTCGCCATCATACATCGTGCCAACAACCTCTACCTTTCATCCAACGGAGCTGACGATGCAGCCACAGCCATCACAACCGACGGCACAGACACATGCTACTACTCCTCTTGGGGACAATGGTCAAAAGACGGCAAGTACTATGCCACCGTCCTCATCAAGCCTGCCCCAAAGCGATTCGTGACCTACACCCTCTCCTCACCCACCACACAGGTGCAGCCCATCTACTCACAGCAAGAGTATGCCAAGCCAGGAGACACACTCAACTACCGCATACCCGTCGTCGTCGACGTAGTTAACAAGAAGACCATTTATCCCAAGTCTAACGAACTCTTCCGCAGCCAGTACTTCGTCACAGCGCCAGAATGGGACGAGGGCGGACAGACTCTCACATTTGAGTTCAACGAACGAGGCCACAAGACCTACCGCATCCTTGAGATGGACCTCAACGGCAACGTGCGCACACTCATCGAAGAGCGCAACGATAAGTACGTAGCCTATTCACGCAATCTACGCCGCAACCTCGATGCCAACCACATCCTCTGGAAGAGCGACCGCGATGGCCATGCCCACCTCTACCTCTACGACCGCAAGAGAGACAGACTCACACAACTCACCAAGGGCGACTACTGGGTACGCGACGTTCAGCATAGCGAGATAGACGCAAAGGGAAAAGGCTACGTCATCTTCTCAGCCAACGGCATGAACTGCAAAAACATGGGCGCACCAACATCCAGCCTCGACGGCACCATTGCCGAAGAAGACCCCTACAACATCCACTACTACCGCATTGACCTCAACGGCAAAAACCTCGTGGCCCTCACCCCCGAGAGAGGCAACCACAAGGCCACCTTCGACCGTGAGCACAAAGTGCTCATCGACACCTACTCTACCGTCGACACCCCACCGACTACCCTGCTGCGCTCAGCCACAAACGGCAAAGCCATCTCTACCCTTGAGACAGCCGACATCAGCAAACTCCAGGCCACAGGATGGCAAGCGCCCGAAGTCTTCGTGGCACCTGGACGCGACGGCAAGACCGACATGTGGGGCATCATCCAGCGCCCACGCAACTTCGACCCCAACAAGAAATATCCCGTCATTGAGTACATATACTCAGGACCTGGCGACCAATATGTGCCCAAGTCCTTCACACCCTGGCTTTGGAATCTCGCCGACCTTGCCGAACTCGGCTTCATCGTCGTGCAGCTCGACGCCATGACCACATCCTTCCGCTCTCTCGACTTCGAACAGGTATGCTACAAAAATCTCAAGGATGCCGGCTTCCCCGACCGCATAGCATGGATAAAAGCCGCAGCCGCCAAATATCCCTATATGGACATTGAGCGCGTGGGCATTTACGGATGTTCCGCAGGAGGCCAAGAGGCTCTCGGAGCCCTGCTCTTCCATCCCGACTTCTACAAGGCTGGCTATGCAGCTTGCGGCTGCCACGACAACCGCATGGACAAGATATGGTGGAACGAACAGTGGATGGGCTACCCCGTAGACAGCTCCTATGTAGAGTGCTCCAACGTGGAGAATGCCAAAAACCTCCAAGGCAAACTCATGCTCGTCGTAGGCGAGATGGACGACAATGTAGACCCCTCATCGTCCTATCAGGTTGTCAACGCACTCATCAAGGCCAACAAAGACTTTGAGTTCATCCTCCTTCCTGGCGCACACCACACCATGGGAGAGACATACGGCGAACACAAGCGCTACGACTTCTTCGTCAAAAACCTTCTCGGCATCGACCCACCAGCTTGGAGCGAATTCAAGAAGTAACACAAGGTTAATATATATATGCAAGAAAATCGCACAAAAGAATTAGGAACAAGACCCATCGGCTCACTTCTCGTGAAGTACGCCGTCCCTGCTGTCATAGCCATGACAGCCACCTCACTCTATAACATCATCGACCGTGTCTTCATTGGACGTATACCCGATGTGGGCACACTCTCCCTCAGTGGACTCGCCGTCACCTTCCCCATCATCAACCTCGGAGCAGCCTTCGGAGCCATGGTGGGAGTAGGTGCAGCGACCATGATATCCATCAAGCTCGGACAGAAAGACCAAAAGTCGGCAGAGCGCGTCCTTGGCAACCTCGTCACGCTCAATATCATCATCGGCACACTCGTAGGTCTCCTCGGACTGGCATTCATCGACCCTCTGCTCATCTTCTTCGGAGCATCAGACAACACCATCAGCTATGCGCGCGACTACATGACCATCATCCTCTGGGGCAATGTCATCAACCACAGCTACCTCGGACTCAACAGCGCCTTGCGCAGCACCGGACATCCCTACGGCGCCATGTCAGCCACAGTTGTCGGCGTGACGGTCAATGCCATCCTCGACCCCATCTTCATCTTCTACCTCGGCCTCGGCATCAAGGGAGCAGCCTACGCCACAGTGCTTGCCCAAGCTCTGACACTGATATATGTCATCTTCGTCATGTCCAATCCCAAGGACATCATCCATCTCCACCGAGGCATATACGGCCTGCGCAAACAGATAGTAAAGAACATACTGTCCATAGGCATGTCACCCTTCTGCATGCAGCTCTGCGCCTGCCTCGTCGTCATCCTCATCAATAAGGGACTGACCAAACACGGAGGCGACATAGCCATAGCAGCCTACGGCATTGTCAACAGCATCACCTTCCTCTTCATCATGGCCGTCATGGGCATCTGCCAAGGCATGCAGCCCATAGCAGGCTACAACTTCGGAGCTCAGCAGCCCGACAGAGTCAACGAAGTGCTGCGCAAGGCCATACTCTTTGCCACCGTCACCATGTGCTTCTCCTTCATCATCTGTGAGTTCTTCCCACAATACCCCATCATGATGTTCACCGATGATACCCAACTGGCAGATATGACAGCCCGAGGCATGAAGATCATCGTCCTCATGTCTCCTGTAGTAGGATTCCAAATCGTCACAGCCAACTTCTTCCAGAGCATCGGCATGGCCAAGAAGAGCATCTTCATCTCCGTAAGTCGCCAGCTCGTCTTCCTCTGTCCCTTCCTGCTCATCTTTCCCAACTATTGGGGCACAGACGGAGTATGGATAAGCATCACCACAGCAGACGGCATATCCACCCTCCTTGCGGCAGTCCTCCTCTGGCAGTTCTACTACAATAAGGACAAGATACGCAAACCGCGCATCCGCATGAAGAGTACTCTTCTCCGCACATTCTTCCACAACCGACTCACTCCATAAGAAACTTGGCATCGCCTGCCCCTCCAGCAGACGATGCCAAGTAACTATTTACACCAACTCGCACACATTGCTCATGAGATACTTCATCACACTCTCCTACGACGGAGCACGCTACCACGGATGGCAGATACAGCCCAACGGCATAAGCGTGCAGGAAGTGCTGAACAAGTCACTTTCCACTCTCCTTCGCCAACCCGTAGAGGTCACAGGTGCAGGCCGCACCGATGCAGGAGTAAACGCCAGCATGATGGTAGCGCATTTCGACACCGCGACCCCAATCCCATCCAATCTCGACTACAAGCTCAACAAGTTCTTGCCCTCCGACATAGCCATACACAGCATCGAGGAAGTGTCCCCCGATGCCCACGCACGCTTCTCTGCCATCTCACGCACATATCACTACTATGTCATCACGGAGAAATCTCCCTTCGAGCCCTATGCCTACCGCTATCCCCAGCCCCTCGACTTCAACCTCATGAACAAAGCGGCAGAGCTGCTCTACCAATATAACGACTTCACCTCCTTCTCCAAGCTCCATACCGACGTGAAGACCAACAACTGCAAGATAACCCTTGCACACTGGCAACAAGTCAGCCCCATCAAATGGGAGTTCACCATCACGGCCGACCGCTTCCTGCGCAATATGGTGCGCGCCATAGTGGGCACACTCATAGAAGTAGGTCGGGGAGCCATCACCATCGACAAGTTCAGAACCATCATCGAGAAAAAAGACAGATGCTCTGCAGGCACATCCGTACCTGGCAATGCCCTATTCCTCGCCGATGTAAAGTATGACAATAGTATAATCAAAGAATAACAAAAAGCTATAGAAGCTATAGGAGCTATAGAAGCTATAGCCCCCAAAAACAATACAATCATGTGGTTACTACTTGCATTCGTCTCAGCCTGTCTGCTGGGATTCTATGATGTTTTCAAGAAGCAGTCGCTGAAGGCCAATGCCGTCATCCCTGTGCTTCTGCTCAACACCCTCTTCTCCTCCCTCATCTTCATTCCGTTCATAGTTCTCTCAGCCCAAGGCAGCATAGGGGAAGACAGCATCTTTTACACCCACTCATACGGATGGGAAGAGCACAAATACATCATCCTCAAGTCGTGCATCGTCCTCAGCAGCTGGCTCTTCGCCTACTTCGGTCTCAAGCACCTGCCTCTCACCATCGTAGGGCCTATCAATGCCACCCGTCCCGTCATGGTACTCATCGGAGCCCTCACCTTCTTTGCCGAAAAGCTAAACATCTGGCAGTGGACAGGTGTCATTATTGCCATGGTAGGACTCTACATGCTTTCTCGCTCCAGCAAAAAAGAAGGCATAGACTTCAAGCACAACAAATGGATAATCTTTGTCATTCTGGCCAATATCCTCGGCGCCATTTCAGGACTATACGACAAGTTCCTCATGGCTTCGCCCGAAAACCATGGAGTGGGACTTGACAAGATGGCTGTGCAGTCATGGTACAACATCTACCAGTTCTTCATGATGCTCGCCATGCTCCTCCTGCTCTGGTGGCCCACACGCCACAAGACCACTCCCTTTCAGTGGAAGTGGAGCATCATACTCATCAGCATCTTCCTCTCTGCAGCCGACTTCGTCTACTTCTATGCCCTGTCACTCGACGGCGCAATGATATCCATCGTCTCCATGGTGCGCCGAGGCAGCGTTATCGTCAGCTTCCTCTTCGGAGCCATCGCCTTCCATGAGAAGAACCTCAAGGCCAAAGTCATAGACCTCGTCCTCGTTCTCCTCTCCATGCTCTTCCTCTTCATAGGCAGCAGATAGGTTTGCACTATCAGAACAATATTTTCCAGACCGTAGATACGTTATATCTATTGGCAAAGAAATCAGAGAAAGTGTGGTAATAGTCAAAATAGAAGCCCCAAGCATAGTTGTCCGTGTCCAGACATTCGTATGTCAAGCTGGCTCCGCACTCCAGTTTGGTCTCTGACGGAATGCTATACACTGCCGCACAGGGCGATGCACTGACTGCTATCCTCATGCACTCCACCTCATGCATAGACACTTCGTTCATCAGACGAGTGCCAGCAAAGGCTCTCACACCCACTCGTTCACCCAGTTTGACAGGCACACTCCATCGAGTTCCTGCGTCGATATGCACCATGCGAAGATTGTCTCCAGTATACAAGCAGTTAGAGTCAAACACCTTTGTCTGACCCTCCACAGCCCGCGTCATCAGTTCTAACGACCAGAAGTCAGACACATGCCATGCGAGGTCAGCACCCACCGATATGGCAGCTCCCACCTTGATGCGAGCGTCGCCCATATCCACCGTGCGTTTGCCAACCTCCGTACCAGCAACGAAAGCAACACCTGTAGGTTGGCTATTAAACTTCAGCAGACGGTTGAAGTCCTTGAGCCTGAGCTCTGGTTGGTTGATATACTTCTCTCCAAGGATGCGATCAGTCAGGAAATAGCCCAAGCTTGTTCCCACCATACCTATGCCAGCACCCATATACAGGTCGTTGACCCAGTGTCTGTTGTGCTGCATGCGCAACATCTGTGTGCCCGTAGCTGTGGAGAATGCTCCTATAGTGACCCAAGGGGACAGATGACCATATTCTCGGCTAAGGATAGAAGCAGAAGCAAAGGCAAGAGTAGTATGGCCAGATGGGAACGCATGGTCGTCTGTAGCATCGGGGCGAGTCTCCTTGACAGTCTGCTTGAGTATTTCAGACGTACCACAGGAGATGGCAAGCGACATAGCATTAGCCATCAGCATACGCTCCATCTTAGAACGGCTCTTTACACCTGCAGCCTTCATCACCCACGTGGCAGCTAAAGGCAGACCTCCTACAGCATAATCGCCCCACTTGTGGAAGTTATCTTTTTTTTCAAAGACTGAAGGCTGGGAGACAAAATCGTGCTCTGTCCAAGAGAACATGAGTCCTCTCAGCAGAGGGACAGTACCTTTGAGGTGAAACTTCTGCTCGTTTTCGAGTCTGATTTTCTGAAACTTGCTGATAGCCTCAGCTGCCTCATTGATTTTCTTCTGCTGCTCATAGGCCTGCATGACAGAGTCGAGGCTGGCAAGATATTCGTCCGAAAGGGATGACTCGGGCAAGGAGAACGTGCTGTCGACCATCATCACTTTGCCTTCCTCCACCACTTCGTCTGGCACCTGAGCCTTGACATCCATGCTGCAGGAGAATAATACTGCAGCTATAATGATATTGTGGGTGAATTTCATAGATATGGAAAAAGAAAGTCAACCTGAGCCAGAGGCTCAAGGTTGACTTGTTAAGGTGGATTCTATTAATTCCCGCCGAAACTTGTTTTTTCAAACAATGAGGTTGACTGCGTCTTCCTCACTTGCGTCTCGGCTTAATCAAGAATTACTGAGCGAGCTTGCCGTCAGAACCGAGCACATTCACAATCTTGTGGATGTACATCTTCTTCATGTTCTCACGAGCTGGCTTGAGGTACTGACGTGGGTCGAAGTCTCCAGGGTGCTCAGCGAGGTGCTTGCGGATAGCAGCAGTCATGGCGAGACGAGAGTCAGAGTCGATGTTGATCTTGCAGACAGCTGACTTAGAAGCCTGACGGAGCTGCTCCTCTGGTATACCGATAGCAGCCTCGAGCTTGCCACCGTACTTGTTGATAGTGTTGACCTCGTCCATTGGAACTGAAGAAGAGCCATGGAGTACGATTGGGAATCCAGGAAGCTTCTTCTCGATCTCAGCGAGGATGTCAAATGCGAGTGGTGGTGGAACGAGAACACCGTTTACGAGAGTGCACTGTTCTGGAGTGAACTTGTGAGCACCGTGAGAAGTACCGATAGAGATGGCGAGAGAGTCGCAGCCAGTGCGTGTAGCGAAGTCGATAACCTCTTCTGGCTTTGTATAGTGAGACTCAGCAGCAGAAACCTCATCCTCAACACCGGCGAGGACACCAAGCTCAGCCTCTACTGTTACGTCAAACTGGTGAGCGTAGTCAACGACCTTCTTGGCGAGAGCCACGTTCTCCTCGTATGGGAGGTGTGAGCCGTCAATCATGACTGAAGAGAAACCGTTGTCGATGCACTCCTTGCAGAGTTCGAAGCTGTCTCCGTGGTCGAGGTGGAGGACGATTTCAGGATGCTCGCATCCGAGTTCCTTAGCGTACTCAACAGCACCCTTAGCGAGGTTGCGGAGGATAGTGCCGTTAGCATAGTTGCGTGCACCCTTAGAAACCTGCATGATGACTGGTGACTTTGTCTCTACAGCGGCCATAACGATAGCCTGCATCTGTTCCATTGTGTTGAAGTTGAAAGCTGGGATAGCGTAGCCGCCTGCAACAGCTCTCTTGAACATCTCGCGAGTGTTCACGAGACCAAGTTCTTTGTAGCTTACCATAATATAAATATGTGTTATTAATTAAAAGAGTAAAATACCTTGTCTCTCATCGTGCTCTGACGATTTCGAATACAAAGTTAGTTCAAAAAATCGATATAAGCATAAAGAAAAAGGCATAAAATGCAGTGACAGGCCTACATTTTCATAAAGTTTAGGAAAAAAACGCTCATTTGTTTTGTCCGTATTATAAAAAGTCGTAACTTTGCATCGCTTTTCAGAAAGCATAGAGATAAATAACTTATTGTCACCAGCAATAAACAATTTTGACTGTAAAAAACAATAACTAAACAACATGAAACAAGGTATTCACCCAGAGAACTACCGCACCGTTATCTTCAAGGATATGTCAAACGGCGATATGTTCCTCTCACGTTCCACTGCCAAGTCTTCTGAGACAGATGTTTTCGAAGGCCAGGAGTATCCAGTAATCAAGATTGAAATTTCTTCTACTTCTCACCCATTCTACACAGGCAAGGCCAAGCTTGTAGACACAGCAGGTCGCGTCGACAAGTTCATGAACCGCTGGGCAGTTATGAAGAAGAAGTAATCAGAGATACTTCAACATAAAAAGGGCACCGTAATGGTAGCCCTTTTTTGTTGTTTTAAGGGAAGTTGGAAGATTAATCGGAGGAAAAGGAGCGGTGGGAAAGGATGGGTGGAAAAGGAGCGG
>JAEDNQ010000150.1 GCA_016302435.1 Bacteroidaceae bacterium | reverse complement strand
ACACCATCCATGACACCATCCACCATCATCTTCGACCTCGACGGCACACTGCTCAACACCCTCGACGACCTCCACGCCAGCGTAAGCCACGCCCTCAGCCACCTCGGTCTTCCCCCCATAGACCGTCTCTCCACTCGCCGCTACCTCGGCAACGGAGTGCGACAGCTCGTCTACAGCTGCGTAGCCCATGTCAGCCCCACAGCCGACGAGGCCACCAAGGCAGAAGCCCTGCACATCTTCCGCCAGCACTATATCCAGCACTCCATGGACACCACCGCGCCCTACCCCGGCGTTATGGACATGCTGCGCCAGTGCAAGCAGGCAGGCATCACCACAGCCATCGTGAGCAACAAGCTCGACGAAGCCGTCAAAGACCTCCACCGCCGCTTCTTCGCCGACAGCATCGACCTGGCCATAGGAGAGACCCCCGACATCAAGCGCAAGCCCGCACCCGACATGGTGCTCAAAGCCATAGAACTCCTCTCCGCCAAAACAAAACAGCCGACCCGAAAGGCCGACTGCTTATACGTGGGCGACAGCGAGGTAGATCTGCAGACCGCCGCAGCAGCAGAGCTGCCATGCGTGGCAGTCAGCTGGGGCTTCCGCGACAGGGAGTGGATAGAACAGTGCGGAGCGACATGCATCATCGACCACCCCTCCGAACTGCTCAGCGTCCTTCCCTCCCTTGCTGCCAAACCTTAACAGGCAAGCCGCACGGAAGGAAGAAACTCACGGCTAAGCATCCCTCCTGCTCCTGCGGCTGAAACCCACATAGACGAGAAGTATGACATTCATCATCAGAGCATAGATGATGGCAGGTATAGCTATGGTGTCATTGTTGAACACCAGCGGACTGCTCGCCACAGCTATGCTCTGAGCTGCATTCTGCATGCCCACCTCGATGACGATAGTGCGCTGCTCCTTACCGCTCAGACGCATCAGCCTCGCCAGCACAAAGCCACCAGCCATGGCCATCAGTATGAGCACAGTGATGCAAGCGCCCAGACGGCCAAACTCCGACGCTATCGTCTCATGATGCTGCACAAAGAAGATGGCAGCAAGCAAGATGAGCGCGGGAAAAGCCACACGCGAGAGCACACCGTCTATCTTAGCCGCTGCTGAGGGCCAGCGCCTCCTCACCAGAATGCCTATACTGATGGGCAGCAGCATGAGCACCAGATTCTGCCCGATGAGATTCCCCACAGGCAGATGAACATCCACAGCACCGTCCGCCACAAGCCATGTCGTAGCCTTCATGATGAGCGGAATAGTGAACAGCGTGATGATGCTGCTCAGAGCCGTCAACGACACGGAGAGAGCCACGTCGCCCTTAGCCAGCATGGAGAAGATGTTCGACGAGCTTCCCCCGGGACAGCAGGCAATGAGCACCACACCGATGAAGAACAGCGGTTCGAGGTCAAACAGCACAGCGCAGCATATGGCTATCAGCGGCAAGAGGACAATCTGTCCGATGAGCCCTGCCAATACAGGCCACGGACGCTGGCGAAACAGTTTGAAATCCTTCACCTCAAGAGTGAGACCGAGCTCAAACATGAGCAGAGTGAGGATGGGCAATACAATCCAGATAGTATTCATGACATCTTGTACGGATAAAAAATGTTGAAGTAAATAGTGTAAGGTTATTAATCCATCCACAAAGTTACATATTTTCACACGACCCACCATCATTCCTCGCCATAAAAACGAAAAAAAAGCTCAAATCCTTGGCTATGCTACAAAAAAGACATAACTTTGCGATGACAATGCTACAGGCATAGCAGCCCACACATCTGCTGCCGCGCCTACACACTGACTTCCCACATACAGATACCTCACACGTATGAAAAAAATAGTATTCCTGACAGGTGCAGGCATGTCCGCCGAAAGCGGCATCAGCACATTCCGCGACAGCGACGGCCTCTGGGAGAAATATCCCGTAGAGGCGGTGGCAAGCATACAGGGCTACCAACGAGACCCCCTGCTCGTACAGAACTTCTACAACGCACGCCGCCACGAGCTGCTCCGCACGCAGCCTAACCGTGGCCATGAGCTCGTCGCCGCCTTGGAGAAAGACTTCGATGTGACTGTCGTCACACAGAACGTGGACAACCTCCACGAGAGAGCTGGCAGCACCCACGTCATCCACCTCCACGGCGAACTGATGAAGGCCACCTCATCCCTCTGCCCCAACGATCCCAACTGCATCGTCACACTCCCCGACGACCATCTCGACATACGCATGGGCGACAAAGCAGCCGACGGCAGCCAGCTCCGTCCCTTCATCGTCTGGTTTGGCGAGAGCGTGCCCATGATAGAGCCAGCCATCCACGAGGTGGCACAGGCCGACATCCTCGTCGTCATCGGCACATCCCTCAATGTCTACCCTGCAGCAGGACTCCTCAACTACACCAGCGACCACTGCCGCATCTACCTCATCGACCCCAAGACAGTAGCCTACAACCCCCAACTCGGCATCCGACACATCATGAAGGGAGCGAGCGAGGGAATGGCAGAACTGACCGACATACTCCTCCAATAATCACTAAATTTAAGTACCCATGCATTCCCGCTTATTGACATTCCTCGACAACTCGCCAGTCAACTTCCTGGCAGTAAAAAACATAGCCGACATACTCACCCGAGCAGGCTACCGCCAAGCCGACCCACGACTTCCCCTTGGCCAGATAGCACCCGGCGACCGCTTCTACGTCACCAAGAACGACTCGTCCATCTATGCCTTCCACATCGGCACCCACCCCCTCAGCCAGGCAGGCTTCAGGATGATATGCGCCCACAGCGACTCCCCTACCTTCCGCATCAAGCCCAACGCAGAGATGCTCAGCGAAGGCGGACTCGTGCGCCTCAACACCGAAGTCTACGGCGGACCCATCCTCTCCACATGGTTCGACCGCCCGCTCACCATCGCCGGACGCGTCATCGTGCGCGGAGCCAACGCCATGACACCACAGACACTCCTCCTCCACGTGCAGCGCCCCATCATGCAGATCAGCAACCTCGCCATCCACTTCAACCGCCAAGTCAACGACGGCGTGAAGCTCAGCAAGCAAAAGGACACCCTGCCCATCCTCGCCATCGTGACCGACGAACTGGAGAAAGGCAACATGCTCATCCGACTCATCTGCAGCGAACTCAACATACAGCCCTCCGACATCCTCGACTTCGACCTCTACCTCGCCGACGCCACACCAGCCTGCACCTTCGGCATCCACGACGAGTTCATCTCCTCCGGCCGCCTCGACGACCTCGAGATGTGCCATGCCGGCATGGAGGCACTCCTGGCATCAGCCCAGCCCGAGGTGACAAAAGTCCTCGCCATCTTCGACAACGAGGAGACAGGCTCACAGACCAAACAGGGAGCAGCAAGTCCCTTCCTCGCCTCCATGCTGCGCCGCATCGTCTCAGCCCAGGGCGGCAACGAGGAATCCTTCTGCCAAGCCGTGGAGCGAGCCTTCATGGTATCGGCCGACAATGCCCACGCCTGGCACCCCAACTACAGCGAGAAATACGACCCCACCAATCATCCCGTCCTCGGAGGCGGACCCGTCATCAAGTTCAATGCAGCGCAGAAATATGCCAGCGACGCCGTCTCAGCAGCCGTCTTCGCCGAGATATGCCGCGAGGCAGGCGTGCCGTGCCAGCGATTCGTCAACCACAGCGACGTGGCAGGCGGCAGCACACTGGGCAACATCCTCGCCTCCTCACTCCCCCTGAGCGGAGTCGACATGGGCAATGCCATCCTCGCCATGCACAGCTGCCGAGAGACAGGCAGCGTGGCCGACTACGAATACTGCGTCAAGGCATTCACCAAGTTCTACAACGAGCCATGCACATGCTGAGACTACTGACCATACTATGCCTTGCCCTCGCCCTGGCGCTGCCATCCCATGCCCAGGCTCCCGACAGCATTGGGCGCATACGCTTCAAATACGACTTCGTCGTTCCTACCAACGGCAATTTCGTCGACGCCATCCATGCGGCCAACAACCGCCCCGACAAGAGCAAGCGCTACCGCATCTTCATTAAGTCGAGCATGTACCGCATCAAGGGCGACGGCACCCCCATCACCATCACCGAAAACGGCAAGCAGATAGAGATACCATCGCCCATGACCGTTCTCACCGCGCCCAACACGAGCATCTGCGGAGAAGGATGGAAACATACCCAGATAGAGTCCATGCCACTCCACGAGGGCATAAGCTGCACCTCCACCCTCTTTCTCAAGGGAGCCGACAGCACCTACATCCAAGACATCGAACTCTGGTCCAACTTCCGCAACGACGAGAACGCCTTCGCCAACCGCTCCGTAGCCCTCAACGAGAAGAAATGCCAAGGCAACATCTTCAAGAACGTCTCGCTCATGAGCACACAAGACACATACTACACCAACGACGGGGGCACCACCTACCTCGAGGACTGCACCATCAAAGGCACCGTCGACTTCATCTGCGGAGGCGGCACCATATACTTCAACCGCTGCGACATCCAGCTCCGCCCACGCGGCAACACCGGCAAGCGAGACATCATCTGCGCCCCTGCCACCGAAGCCACACGCCAGCACGGCTACATCTTCAACAGCTGCCGCATCTTCGGCCACGAGAGCCAGAGCGGACGCTACATGCTCGGCCGTCCGTGGAAGAATGCGCCCCAGGCCGTCTTCCTCGGCACTGTCATGGAGCTACAGCCCGACTCCACAGGCTGGACAGAGATGCACGGCACACAGCCTCGCCTCTTCACCGAATATGAGAGCATGGACGCTGACTTCCAAGTCCTCAGCACCGCCGCCCGCCGCAAAACCTTCAAGGACAAGAACGACATTCCGCAGGCCATACGCTATACTCCCCTCCTTCCTGTCGAAGAAGCTGACCAATACGACGTAGAGCGCGTCTTCCCCGAGTGGCGTCCCGACCTCCGCTCCCGTCTCGTCGACCCACCCACTCTCATGATAAGCGGCCGCAACCACATCTACTGGGAAGACATCCCCGAGGCATGCCTCTATGCCATCTGCCGCAACCGCGACGTCATAGCCTTCACCACAGAGCCCTTCTACAATGTGCCGCGCGGCACCCCCGAAGGCTCCTGCTTCTCTGTCCGCTGCGCCAACTTCTACGGTGGACTGGGCGACATGAGCAACGAGGTGGTATATCCCAACAGGTAAGGGAGAGGCTGGACAGAGTCCATGCGGAGTGGCGCGCAATGGGAAAGACAATCGGGGGTGGTTCCATCATGGAATCACCCCCGATTTATTGTCTATCCCATGTTTATCTATCCCATGTTTACCTATCTCTTGGGTTTCTTGTGCGACCTGAAAGGGCAACCTGCTCATAGCCCAGGGCTGAGCGAAGCGGC
>JAEDNQ010000149.1 GCA_016302435.1 Bacteroidaceae bacterium | reverse complement strand
GGAAAGACCGGTTCATCACTCATATCTCATCGTCTGTGCTGGTTTGCCGAGTCCTATCAGGTGGGAGCTGCCCCAGATGACGAGGAGAGAGATGAGGAATGTGATGAGGTTGATGGTCACGATGAGCACCCAGTCAAAAGCTATGGGTACTGAGTCAATATAGTATACTGACGGGTCGAGAGAGATGACATGGCAATACTTCTGGAGGAAGCAGATGGCGAAGCCCAAGAGGTTGCCATAGAGGATGCCGCGTCCGACGAGCATGGTGCAGAAATGGACAAAGATGCCTCTGACCATGGAGTTGGTGGCTCCAAGCACCTTGAGTGTGCCTATCATGTTTATGCGCTCGAGCATGATGATAAGGAGTCCGCTGACTACGGTGAAGGCACTGACGAGTATCATGAGGATGAGTATCATGACAACGTTTATGTCGAGGACGGAGAGCCAAGCAAAGGTGTGGGCTGCCAGTTCCTTGATGCTGAATACTCCGCATACAATGCCGTCAGGCTGGGGCTGACGATGGAGAAACTGAAGGCGGTCGGTGGTGCGCTCTATGTCGTCGACATCGCTGACAGATATCTCCAATCCTGTAGACTGGTCGGATTCCCAATGGTTGAGCTTGCGGACGGTGTAGATGTCAGTGATGACAGTATTTTTATCGTAGTCGTCCATATTGGTGGTGAAGAGTCCAGCGACAGTGAAGCGCCTGGCTCGCATAGCTTCTTCTCCCATGAAGTAAGCAAAGACTTTGTCGCCTACCTCTAAGCCGAGGTCTGTTGCCACCCGACGTGAGATGAGCAGCTCGTTGGATGGAGTGTCCGACTTGAAGGAGGGTATCTCTCCTTCTACGAGGCAACTTTGGAGGAAGCTCATATCGTAGTTACTGCCAACTCCCTTGAAGTTGACGCCACAAAAGTCATCTTCCGTCTTGAGGACTCCGAGCTTATAGGCAAACGGTTGAACATGCTTGACGCCTTCGACTCTCCTGACGCTTTCTATCATGGCCTTGTCGGTTGTGAGGGGCAACATCTCACGATACTGGTTTTGTGTAAGGCTGACGGCCTGTATATGGCAACCGAAGCCCATGACCTTGGATGTTATCTGTTCCTTGAAGCCTAAGACAACGGCGAGGCTGATGAGCATGACAGCCACTCCCATCATAACTCCAAGCATGGCTATACGAACAGCAGGACGGGAAAAACGTTCCCCGTCCTCTGATTTATCAGCATAGATGCGGTGCGCTATGAATGACTTGAATGACATTGCGTATGCTGGCGTGAAGGTGGCTTACTGCTGCTCTACTCTTCCCGGATAGGCTTCGAGAGCCTTGCGGAGGACGAAGAGTGAGCGTATGAGGTCTTCTTTCTTGAGGACATAGGCTATGCGCACTTCATTCTTTCCTGCGCCAGGGGTGGTATAGAATCCGGAGGCTGGCGCCATCATGACGGTCTCGCCTTCGTAGTTGAAGTCGGAAAGACACCATGCGCAGAACTTCTCGCAGTCGTCGACTGGCAAACGGGCGACAGTGTAGAAGGCTCCCATGGGGATGGGCGAATAGACGCCGGGAATGCGGTTGAGACCGTCTATGAGGCATTTTCTGCGCTCTACGTATTCATCGTATATGTCACGGCTGTATTCTTCTGGCGCGTCGAGACTGGCCTCTGCAGCTATCTGGCCGATGAGAGGTGGCGAAAGGCGTGCCTGACAGAACTTCATGACGGCCTTGCGTATCTCTTCGTTTTTGGTGATGAGTGCTCCTATGCGGATGCCGCACTCGCTGTATCGCTTGGAGACGGAGTCGATGAGGACAACGTTGTCTTCGATGCCTTCAAGGTGGCAAGCAGAGATGTATGGTGAACCTGTGTAGATGAACTCGCGGTATACCTCGTCGGAGAAGAGGTAGAGGTCGTATTTCTTCACGAGGTCACGTATCTGGTTCATCTCTCTGCGTGTGTAGAGATAGCCTGTAGGGTTGTTGGGATTGCAGATGAGGATGGCTCGTGTGCGCTCATTGATGAGTTCTTCAAACTTTTCCACTTTGGGCAAAGAGAAGCCCTCGTCGATGGTGGTGGCTATGGTGCGGATGACGGCACCTGCAGAAATGGCAAAAGCCATGTAGTTGGCATAGGCTGGTTCGGGCACAATGATTTCATCGCCTGGATTGAGGCAGGCAAGGAAAGAGAAGAGCACGGCTTCGCTACCGCCACTGGTGATGATGATGTCGTCTGCTGTCAGGCGAATGTCATACTTGGCGTAGTAGTTGACGAGTTTTTCTCTGTAACTGCGATAGCCCTGCGATGGGCTATACTCCAAAATCTTGCGGTCGATGTTCTTGATTGCGTCAATTGCCACCTGCGGTGTGGGCAGGTCGGGCTGACCGATATTTAGGTGATAGACCTTGATGCCTCTCTTTTTGGCATCCTCGGCGAGAGGTGCCAATTTGCGTATTGGAGAGCTTGGCATCTCGGTTCCTCGAATTGATATTTTTGGCATATCTAATATGATATAGTAGTTATCGTTTGTATTTGTTCATGCAAAGTTAGCAATTTATTATGTCAATTAGCATCTATATCAAAAACTTTTTATAATTTTGCCGCAAATTTGAGAATATGAAAGTAGGAATAGCACAACTCACATGTGTAAAAGACACATCAAAGAACATTGAGCACATATCTCAAGCTATCAGAAAGGCGGCCTCTATGGGAGCTGAACTGATGGTCTTGCAGGAACTCCACAACTCTCTTTACTTCTGCCAGACGGAGGACACGACGCTCTTCGACCTGGCTGAACCCATCCCTGGACCCTCGACCGAGATATATGGCCGACTGGCCAAAGAGCTGTCTATGGTCATCGTCACGTCTCTCTTCGAAAGGCGTGCCGCTGGGCTGTACCACAATACGGCTGTGGTTTTTGAGAAGGACGGCAGCATAGCAGGCAAGTACAGGAAAATGCATATCCCCGACGACCCTGCTTACTACGAGAAGTTTTATTTCACGCCAGGCGACATTGGTTTCCGTCCCATAGACACGAGTGTTGGCAGGCTTGGCGTGCAGGTCTGCTGGGATCAGTGGTATCCTGAGGGAGCGCGCCTCATGGCTCTTCAGGGTGCCGAGCTGTTGATATACCCTACAGCCATCGGATATGAGTCGTCTGACACGCCTGAGGAACAGGAACGTCAAAGAGAGGCATGGACAACGGTGCAGAGGGGGCATGCTGTAGCCAACGGACTGCCTGTCATCGCTGTCAACAGAACGGGGCACGAGCCAGACCCATCGGGGCAGACTAACGGCATATCTTTTTGGGGCAGCAGCTTCATAGCTGGTCCGCAGGGAGAGTTTCTCTATAGAGCCCCAAAAGACGAGGAGGTCGTGGAGGTGGTGGACATCGACATGAAGAGATGTGAGAATGTGCGGCGCTGGTGGCCCTTCCTCAGAGACAGAAGAATAGAGGAGTTTGCAGGGCTAACCAAGAGATTTATTGACTGAGAAGGCCCGGAAAGTATGGTATGACTGGAAAAACCGGAAAAACCGGAATGTCCAGAAAAGCCGGATAGACCGGAAAAGCCAGATAGACTGGAAAAGCCGGATAGACTGGAAAAGCCAGATAGACTGGAAAAGCCAGATAGACTGGAAAAGCCAGGAAAGTCGGAAAGTCCTCACCAAAAAGAAATATGGCGGGCATAAAGTGTCTTTCACTTTATGCCCGCCTTCATTATTACCTCTTGACTTTCACCTTGACAGGTTTTGACTCGTTGTGCAGGCGGTCAAGTGCAGTGACAAAGTATACATAGTCTTTTGCAGGTGTCAGCTTATCTGGAGCAGACGAGCCGAGAGTGTACTCAGTGTCAGATGTTATGGTCATAATATGCTCGGCTGACAAGAAGTCTATCTTTTCGTGCTTGGCAAAGCGGTAGATGACATACTGACGCGCGCGATCCATCTCTTTCTTGTATTTGGGCGCTTGCCACTCTAATGTGGTATGGCCTCTGAGTTTGAGCTTGGTCACCTTGCCTGGTGCCTTGCTGTCGATGAACGGCATGAGGGGTTGGAGGGCAGGAGTGGAATGGTAATGCTGCGCAAGGACTGTGCGGTAGTTGCCAGGATTATTGACGACGGCAGCAGCATACCACTGGCAGGAACCCTTGATATTGCGCAGTGAGCGCTGAAGATTATATTTGGCCATCATCTGATGGGAATTGGGGTTGTGAGGGTCAATGCCCTTGACAGTACGCTCGACATCTTGACCAATGAAGAGCGGACGCTTGCCGCAATAGTCATTCCACCACTTGACGAGAACCTCGTAGTCCGCAGCCTTGGTGCCTATGTTCCAATACACTTGAGGAATGTTGTAGTCAACCCACCCTTTTTCGACCCAAAGGACTATGTCGGCATAGAGGTCGTCGTAGTTTTGTGTGCCTGATGTAGCACTACCCTTCTTGTTGTTGACCCCATCTGGCGAATTGCGATAGATGCCGAAGGGTGAGACACCGAACTTGCACCATGGCTTGACGCTACGGATGAGGAGATGCAGGTCGCGGATGAGGAGGTTTACATTGTCGCGTCGCCAATCGGCTATGTTGTCAAAGCCTCTACGGTCGGCAAGATAGTAGTCCCAGTCAGGCATGTCGACTCCAGGAACAGGATAGGGGTAGAAATAGTCGTCGATGTGGATGCCGTCGACATCGTAGCGGTTGAGTATGTCTTCTACGACCATGCAGGTGTAGACGCGGTTTTCGGGCAGGGCAGGATTGAAGATGTAAAGTCCGTCATACTCGAAGATGCGCTCGGGATGGCGCACGGCTGCATGGTTGATTGCCAGTGCCTTGGTGAACTTGGTCTTGGCTCTGTAAGGGTTTATCCACGCATGGCACTCCATCTGACGGTTGTGGCACTGCTCAACCATCCACGCCAACGGATCCCATCCGTCAGCAGGGGCAGTTCCTTGTGTACCTGTGAGATAGCGCGACCATGGCTCGTAGGAGGAGCGGTAGAGGGCATCGCCTTCTGCACGCACCTGGAAGAGGATGGCATTTATGCCACATAGCTGCAGACTGTCAAGCTGGGCTGACAGCATGGAGCGTATCTGTGATGGGGTCTTGCCTATGTACTGGCCATTGACACACTGAATCCACGCTCCGCGAAACTCTCGCTTGGGATTGGCGGCTGAGGCGGAGAGGTGGAACGAGAAGAAAAGGACAACCAAGAAAAGGAAAAGGGACTGGCGTTTCATAAAGAACTGGGGGTGTATGGGTTGGAGTTATAACTTGTGTTGCTTATGGATGGGAGGTGAGAGCTGAGGCAGGTGGAGCATATCAGGCGCATCTGAGGCAGGTGGAGCATAGCAGGCTCATCTGAGGCAGGTGTGGATGGGCTCATCT
>JAEDNQ010000148.1 GCA_016302435.1 Bacteroidaceae bacterium | reverse complement strand
ACGAGCAAAACAAAGACCCAAACGGGCAGAAAATAGCACTGAGAGAGAGAGATTCCCCCATGCCATCACTCCGTCTTTATTGACATGCCTGCCGAATGACCGCTGAACTGAGGGGCATACGTACACTCCACAGAGGCTGCACCAAAGGCATACACGCCCGTGCGTACAATATTATATTCAAGGTCTACAGAAGACGAACCACGGGTGAACTCGTCGAAGAAAAGTTCGAAACAAGAGTCGTGAAGAGAAAGGAAGCCTCCTCTGCCGCCTAAGTAACGATAGCCCGAAAGCTGCGACAGCGGTTCGACATTAGCTGGATGGTTAGCCTTGAGGCAGACGAAATCCATGTCACGATCAGCGTGGACAGTGTGGCGGACGCGCAGTTTGTCGCCCACATGGAGCACTGTGGCATCATCACAAGCCCTCCATGAACCCTTGCCGCCCCTCTGCACATAGAGCGAACGCTTTACGGTCAGCTGGCCAGACGAATGCTGAGAGATGTTCGTCATGTCTTCCACAAACGACGTGTGTACCGCACCCCAGCTCATGCCCTTGCTTGTCTTCGTCACAGTCAAAGAGTGAGGAGCGTGAGCACTAATGCCCACAGGCACGTCAGCGAGCACACATCCCTCGAGATGCAGCTCAGGTTCACGCCCCTCATACTTAGCGCGGCGAGTAGCCATAGTGGCAGGACGCATGCTGTCGAGCGCCACACCGTCAAGAATCATCTGTGGACGCTCAGCCGCATGAAGGTTAGCCCCCGAGTCTATGTCGAGGAGCAGTCGAGCCACACCAACGGCCGTCATCGGGTTGTCCCACCTCTGCACCTGCTTCTGAGCCACAATCCAGAGGAGCATGTCATTGAGATAAGGATCACTCTTATCAGCCTGCATGAGCGCACGCATAGCAGCCATCTGAGTCGGCAGGCGATAATCCATCCATGAGTAGTAAGCTGCATCGGTAGCATAGAAGCGTCCCTGGCCTGGACGAGCCACTGTATAGTCGCGCAGTCGAGCCACGAGCTTGTCAGCCGCCTTATCCTCACCATTGTCTCGAAGGATGCAAGCAGAGCGAGCCATGCCGTAGATGGTGAGTCGGTCCACTTCCTTGCCGAGGAAGCCAACATACCATTTGCGCATATCGAGCACAGCCTTAGCTGGACGGTAACCGTCAAGGCCAAGAGCGTCCACCTGCGACACGAGGCCGAGATAACGCATGCGGTCATTGCCGAGGACTATTGACTTCGTGCGCTTGCGTATATACTTATACTCCGCCAGTTCGACAGAGTCGAGATACTCCATGCCCCTTCTGAGCATATCCGCCTGCTCATCATCGAGCGAAGGCAACTGAGCCAGACACTCACACACGCAGAGAGATATGTAGCGATTGGCATTCATCCCCTCAAACCAGCTCCATCCGCCGTTCTCCCTCTGAAGCGATGACAGTTTGGCCACAGCCTTCCCCACCCTCTCAGCGAGAGTATCAGCATTCTCATATTTCTCCATGACAGGGAAGTCACCGAGGAGCGAGAGCATAGACGCATTGGCAGCGAGAGCCGATGCCCATGAGATGGCGTTGTCAGACGCGGGATTAGCCACACCATGCAGAGCCTCCACACACATCCATGCCGGACTGTCCATATACTCCACTGCCATAGAGCGAGAGTCAGCCGTAGGCGAGTTGTTGTTATATAGCGAAGAGAGGTCGACGACAGTAGATGCAGTCTCGCCCTCCTTGCCTTCGATGAAGAAAGGTATCGTCTCCGTGAGAACCTGCTTAGCAGGGAGGATAGGCAGAGCATTACGCTCGCCATCGCCCACATTGCCAGCCAAAGCCACTATCTCACAGTCGAGGTCTGTCCATGATTTGTCAACAGTGAAGTCGAACGTTACGGCAGCAGTCTTGCCAGCAGGCACTTCAACAGTCTTCTCCTCCTCCATGACCACAGAGCCCGTAGCTGAATCTGCCAGCTTCATCCTCACCACAGTCTGCAGGTCAGCATCACCCTGATTGATGACAGACGAAGCAATAGAAGCCTTGTCGCCGTGGCGCAGGAAACGAGGCATGTTAGGACGCAGCATGACAGTCTTCTGCGCATAAGCCGATGCCGTTATGGTGTCATAATCCATGGCAGCCGTGTGAACGAGTCCCATGAACTTCCATTCAGTCAGAGACTCAGGCAGATTGAAGACAATGTCCACCTCGCCGTCAGCCTTTGTCATCAGGTGAGGGAGGAAGAATGCCGTCTCGGCGAAGTCAGAGCGGAGCGACACCTCCTTGGAGCCGTCTTGCGCCCAGTCCGTACTACCGATGACACCATACAGTTCAGCTTCGCCGTCCGTGCTTTCATCACTACTTTGGACCATCTGTTTGCTCGCTGCGGCCTCCATGAACAACACATTATCTGGCGACCTACCCACTCTTATGCCCCTGAACTGGTCGTGGCTGAAGCCTCTGAAAACATCGAAAGAAAGCCAGTGCTCCTTGAGCCTTCTCACATCACTGCTGACAGAAAGAAGTGGGAATATGCAGTTATAATTCTCAACCAATCCATTGCCGCGTACAGTCCTACGGCCAAAAGGCAGCGACATCGTCCACGAGTGAGGCAATATGCGGTCGAGCGACGCATCGTAGAGCACAGCCATCATCTCCGCGTCAGTGACGCGCTTGCCCTTCTGGTCAGTCACCGTCAAGCTCCATTGTTCCTTCTGCCCCGGTTGCAGGCGATTGCGGAAGGTCTTCCATTCGAGCTTGAGCTTCTTGTCAGGTTCGGCAAGTGTATAGCTTATGTTGTCAGAGAAGGCGTGTCCGTTGCGCACATACGATGCCTCGACTCTTATGCTCTCGCCCCACTTCGGGCTATACGGCAGTCGAAGGCGCTTCATCGTGCCGTCGGTGACAAAGGCGCAGCTGTCCACGAGACCGTCGATGCCGAACACATGCAACATGACGTAAGCGTCTGTTTCCTGGGTAGAGAGATACATGTCGACATATCCACCCTCAACGTACGTTCTCTTATCTTGTTCTGCAACAAAGAGATCCTTCTCCGCAGGCCTACCCTCCTTGCGCACCTTCGAATTCTTATCCATCGAAGTTACATCAGTCACAGGCATTGCGAAATCCACGTAGCAGAACTTCGCCTCATGCTCCATAGGCTTGCCCTGAGTGTCGGGAGCCTGAAGGAGCAGCGTGTATTCCATGCCGGAGACGAGGACATCGGGAAGAACAAGCACTGAGTCTGTAGAGAACGTTCCCTCTGAGCATACCGTCTCGCCAACCTTCAGCGTGTAGGAGCCACAAGTGCTGAACTTCTTGCCATTTGAGTCCAAGGCACGAATCTTCACCTCCCTTTTGTCAGTTATCGGCTCCACTTCACAGGTGAGTGCGCACTGCAGCTGACCTGCATCCACCGTCCACTCACACTCGTGCGTCTCGCCTGCGGCGTCTGTAACAGAGGCCTTCACCTTGAAGCGCATGGCAGCTACTCCGTCAGCCTTGAACTCGTCCGTAAGGCGGAGAGGAATGGCAAAACGGCCTTCATCGTCGGTGGTCACTTCGCCATCGTCCACATGAAGCCAATTAAGTCGCCACCACCGCCACACAGTCAGTTCTGCACAGGAGACCTCATAGCTAACTGTTGCCCCCTGCACAGGAGCACCGGCAAACATCCTTGCCTCTCCCTTGACGTCCACCGACTGGTCGAAAGAGGCAGAGGCAGGACCATTGAGAGTGACCTCAAAAGTAGGTCGCTTATACTCCTCAACAGCGACAGAGGATATCCATCCTGCATTCTTTCCATTCTGATAGCCTACATAGAAATTAAGTCTGCCCACGGGACAGTCCTTCGGTATGAGATAAGAGAAGGATGCAGTACCGAATCTGTTAGTTTTCAAAGAAATAGAATCAATCTGACTGCCTTCAGCAAATATCTTGACATAAGCTTCACAGTCAGAGACAGCAGAAGCCTTGTCACCATCCATAGCGTAAACGAGCAGATTGCCCAAGACTTTCTGGCCAGGACGGTATATCGAGCGGTCAGTATATATCGTCTGATGCAGTCCGCTGCTGTTATCCCTATATCTATAAACAAAACCATTCACCGACACATACCCAGTATAGTTGTCAGCATCAGCAGCCACGGCACGAGCGAACCAGTTGCGAGGCACATTGACGCCACCCTGCTCATCTGTCATGGCCGTGAAAGCCACACCACGATTTTCCCATCCGTCCGTGCGGTCGGCTTGGCGTGGCAGATTTTTTCTGCACTGCACCTTCACACCATGCAGCGGCCGTCCTGTCACAGCATCAAGGACAAAAAATCGGCTTGTGGAGTCATTGCGGTAGCTGCTGACCATCCTCATCGTGGAGACATGAAAGGTGGCGGCATCCTGCCCTATAGGGGTAGATATGACAGCCACGTACTTGCCAGCTGGCAGAGTGATGGACGTGTTTCCCGTGCCATCAATTGGAAGACCTTTCTGAATACGTGCCACATTAGCCGAATCCATTTCCACGACCAGTTCCCTTGTGGTGACAACGTCGCCCGTCATACGGGGCTTGAAATGAGAGCCGCCATTCTTTCCAGCCTTCACATAATCACATCCGTCATACTTGCGGATGGTCAGCGTAGCCTTTTCCTCATTCCAGAACTTGCAGATGAAGTCCACAGGCAGCCCTGCCGTGACGCTCGGGTCAT
Organism: Bacteroidaceae bacterium; assembly: GCA_016302435.1. Lineage (GTDB taxonomy): Bacteria > Bacteroidota > Bacteroidia > Bacteroidales > Bacteroidaceae > Minthosoma. The sequence goes on along the minus strand of JAEDNQ010000148.1, from coordinate 683 downwards.
TCAGACGAACAGTAGGGCGAAGCAACTCAGCCAGCATATTTTGCACATTGGGCAGCCCCCGCGACTTAGCGAGGTTGTCCACAGCCCACTGCAAGAAGAGAATCTTCTCGTCGCGGTCGTCGACATTTTGCGCATAGTTCAAAGCCACGCCAGCCCCCACCTCCATGTCCTTGACTTCGAGGAGCAGAGAATGCAAGCTGTCTTGCGCCTGAGCTTTCGTCCACCCGCCATCAGCTTTGGCAAGTCCCCTCTTCCTCTCTATCCATTCCTTCTTCATCAAGCCGTACGCATTCATGTTGCCTCTGAGCCTGTAGAAACGTAATGCCTTCTCATACGCCATGCATGGGGTCACATGCCCTTCTTTGCCTGTACCCGACCTATCAGCCTCAGCAGCCACATAAGCCACCATGACACTGAGCATATCGCCGTCATAGAGGTCAGCGTCTTCACCGTGCTCCACCATCGGATAGAAGTCCTTAGCCTTGGCATTGGCAAGCGCCTCACAGTCGTCGAGCACACACGACAGATGTCTCTCCCTCTTCATGCGGAAGTCATCAGTTATGTCTTGACTGCGTCGGTATACCCACGATGTGCTCATTGTCTCATACGACGAAGCCAGCAGAGCGTGCGCAACACTCTGCTGCACAGGGTCTTTCAGTTTGGAGCAATACGTTTCCAGCTCC
>JAEDNQ010000147.1 GCA_016302435.1 Bacteroidaceae bacterium | reverse complement strand
CCTCGTCGGCATCAGCTATGACAAGGAGACGAAACAGCATGAGTGCAAGATAGAACAAAATCACATCAAAGTGAATTAAGGGGTGCTCTATAAATTAGTTTTCATGTTTCTATCATGGTGTCTCTTTTGCTTGGCTAATTTATAGAACACCCCTTTATAGAACCCTCCTAATGCCATGTCACAGATATCTCGTAACTCTGCCCAAAGTATCACTCACTAACGCAACTCGAATATGAAATACCCCACAGGAACACATTGTTTCGAAAAGATCCGCGAAGGCGAATATGTATATGTAGACAAGACGGCTCTGATGTATGACCTTGTAAAAAAGGGCAAGAGCTATTTCCTCTGCCGACCTCGACAATTCGGGAAGAGCGTGCTCGTGTCTACGCTCAAATACTATTTCCTCGGTAGGAAGGAACTGTTCGACCAGCTCGCTGTCAGTTCCTTGGAGACGGAGTGGAACGTATATCCTGTGTTTCATATAGACTTCGACGAGATGGATTTCTCTGAGCCGAATGCGCTGGATGAAGCTATGGACGAGTACATTGGGAGTGCGGAGAAGGCTTATGGCATAAGGTCCTCTGACGCACCTTTAGGCGCACGCTTCCATGAGGTGCTGAAAACGGCTCACGAGCAGACGGGCAGACGAGCCGTGGTGCTCATTGACGGGTATGACAGACCGTTAGCTGACGTGATAGGCAGGGACATTGCCGCTCCTGTCGTCGATGGGGATATTCAATCTCTGACTGACTACAACCGTGAGAGACTGAAGGCTTTCTACAACTTCTTGAAGCTGGACGACGAGCACCTGCAGTTTGTATTTATCACGGGCGAGACGACGTTGGCGTACGACTGTGTGTTCCGCGGTTTCAAACAGCCGACAGACATCAGCTATAACCCTCAATATGAGGCTATATGCGGCATAACGAAGGGGGAGCTGTTCACTGTCTTCAAGAGACGAGTGAGGGAGCTCGGAAGGAAAAACGAGATGAAAGAGCAAGTGGCAAAAGACAAGTTCTGTCAGATGTTCGCGAGCTACCACTTCAGCAAAAACCTGACTGAGGTGTTCAATACTTACGCTGTACTCAAATCTTTGGCGAAGAAGAAATTCAAGGACTACTGGTTCTCGAAAGATACGGTCTCTTACCTCATGGGGCTGCTGTCAGACAACGACATGTTTTTCAACGAACTGACGAACAAGGGGCACGAGCCTTCGGAGTTTGCCAGCTACAGGCCCTGCGAGCAGAAGCCTCTGCCCATGTTCTACCAGAAGGGGTATCTGACCATCAAGGGGTATGGTCCCTTCTTCAGCATCTATCGTCTCGACTTTCCCAACGAGGCGTTGAAGACAGCCTTGCTGTCAATTCTTGCCGACGACTATTTCGTGCCAAAGGGATATTACAGCGCATGGGCAGAAGATGCCAACCGCACACTCCGCTCGGGCGATGTCTTCAAGTTCAGCATCCAGCTCACCTCCATCCTCTGGCACGTGTCTGACCGTTTTCAGCGCAAGGGGGACGACAAGAAGCATGAGCGCCACTTCCTGTATGCTATGTACCTCATCATGCAGCTTCTAAGCCAGTACAACACCTACGTGGAAAAGCTGGCGGGCCAAGGGCGCATGGACTGTGTGCTCGAATGTGCCGACTATGTATACATCTTCGGTTTCAAGATGGACGACACAGCCTCTGGTGTCCTGAAGCATTTGGAGGACAAGGGGTATGGTCTGCCATACGCTGAGAAGGGACGCAAGGTCTACAGGGTAGGCATCATCATATCGTCTGAGACTGGGGCGATAATTGGTTATGAGTGGGCGTAGAGGAAGGGATGTGGCATATTCTGACGCCTAAGTGGGTGTGCATAATTATTACCTCTAAAAAAATATCATTTACAACTATGACTGAGAAGGAATATTACGAATCGCTTAGGAAGCACGCTGAGGTCATTGACCAGATACGTGAGAGTGCGCATGCGCTTCACGAGCATGTGAATCAGAGATATGACAAGATTCACCCTTATGGCTTCCATCTTGACATGGTGGCTGACGGTGTGCGCAAGTATGGCTATGCTGTCTGTGACAATGAGGCGGATGTGGTGCCGTTCTTGTTTGCCGCATTCTACCACGACAGCATTGAGGATGCAAGGCAGACCTACAACGACGTGATGCGCACTGCCAAGCGATGGATGGACGAGGACCAGGCTCGGCAGGCTACGGAGATGGTATATGCGCTGACCAACGAGAAAGGTCGCACAAGGGCGGAGAGGGCTAACGACAAGTATTATCAGGGCATCCGCGAGACGCCTTATGCTCCTATGCTGAAGCTGGCTGACCGTCTGGCCAACATATCTTACTCCTGCTCGAACACGAACGAGTCGAATGCGCACATGAAGCAGGTGTACCAGACGGAGCTGCCTCATTTCCTGACGGCGATAAGGTCGCAGAGGGCTGACAAGCGTTTCTCGCTGCCTGAGGAGATGATAAAGGAGATAGAGCGCATCTGCCAGGGCTAAGGAGGAGGACGGGATGGCATTCTGAAGATGCAGGCGGCATGGCAAGCCCTGGCACTCAGAGCACTTTCACCTAAAGGGTGGAGGTAGCTATGGGTGTCAGGGCTTTTCCATTTAGGGCGTCAGCAATGTTCCTCACTGGTTGTAAAGGCTGCTGGGTCCGACATAGGATGGTTTCAATCCTCCCCAGTCGATGATGACACGCTGCACCATCTGGTATGAGTCCTTGGCGGCAAGGCTGATGGTGTGCTGCTTCTTTGTTTTGTCAATGGCAAATTGCAGGCGGCAGACTGCTCCGTTGCGCATGACTTGGTCTTTCCAACTGCGTGAGTATTCAACGAATGTATTCTCGAAAGTCTGTGGCACTCCTCCATCGACAGAGATGCTGACCGCATTGCTTCTGCCTGTATAAAGGGGCCAGAAGGGTAAGATGTAGAGGGTCACTTCAATGGTGTCGCTCGTGACTTCGGGAAAGGAGTAAGTGGCTTGTCCGAGCTGCATGACCTGCCAGTCATATCCGAGTCCCTTGACCAAACGGGCATCTTGACTCTTGCTTTCGTAGTCAGAAAGATTGACCAGATGGCATTTGTCCAATGGTTCGGGTGTGGGCAGGAGGCATACGGGGGACTCGCCTGCTCCTTGGGTATATGTCACGTCGGGTTTGTTATGGTAGAGGGCGCAGAAGCCTGGAGGTACTGCCATCATGCCGTCCCACTTTCCGCCGAGCAGATTGTTGTACTGGGTGTTGAGGGCATTGATGCTGTCAAAGGCGGCTTCCATCTGTTTGGCTGCCCAGTTGGCTTGGGCATGTTGTCCTTTTGCCACGAGTTCCTGATTCAGTTGCGCCATGAGGAACTTGCGGTTCATCTGGTATGCTGCCTGTATGGGGAAACGGACCATCTCGAAATAGGCTGGCGAACCGTCGTCAAGGCTTTGGGCCAGTGAGGACAGACGCTCGTAGTCGAGAAGTCGCTGCTGTGCGTCGCAATAGTTTTGGAAGGAGTATTCTGTGGACTTCAAGCCAGTGTGGGCTGCATCATCCCATTCATATTCCCAGCCCATGTACTCTGGCTTTCTGCTCCATGCGAGACGGTAATAGTCATCGAGCATGGACTGGAAGGTCTTTTCGTGCTCTGGACCAAAGAGGGCGGCGAGCATCTGAGGCTGGTGGCGGTTGACATTGTCAATGTTAAAGCTGTGGATGTCCCATGCCATGTCCACAAATGTCTGTATGCCTAACTCCATGGGTTTGATGTCTCCGACGTTGAGCAGCCAGTAGCGGTCGGCGCCTGCATCGTAGGCTTTTTTGAGTTCTTCGTACATGAGCACGGGAGGTGTGGTGTTGAGCCACAGATAGTCGTGGGGGGCTCCGAGGTAGGATAAGTGGTAATAGACGCCTGACCCTCCTGCACGTCGTTGTTCCTCGGGCGAAGACACTCGCTTGAGGTAGCCGTAATTGTCGTCTACCCACACGAGGGTGACATCGTCGGGCACCTTGAGTCCGTTCTCATATATGTCCATTGTCTCCTTGTAGGGAACGAAGATTTGCGGTATGTCCTCCACCTTTGCCTTTATGTGGCTGGTGAGCAATTGTCGCTGGTCTTCAAACACGCGCCCGATAAGCTGCACACGTTCGTCCATTGGCAAGTTGCCTCTTAGCCCTGCGTCATGCAGACCTCTCATGGCGAGGGTGTATATATTCTCGTATTGGGCTGCCTCTGACAGTCTATTGTTCCATTTGCCGTATATGGTCTCTCGGTTTGTCTTGTAGTTCCAGTCGCCATCGCGGCTTTGGTCCCATTCGCTCTGTGCTGCATTGTTGAGCAGAAGGGGTTCGCAATGGGAGGTGGTGATGATGATGCCAAAGGAGTCTGCTACCTGCTTGCTTTCGGGATGGGAATAGAAAGCTCCTGTGCAGGAATGCATGGCTGGTGCCAACATGTTGGCGCGGAGTCTGAGCAGAAGTTCACAAACGCGTGCGTATGTCTTTGGACCTATGTCTCCCAGTTCCTTCTCGAAGTTGTGTGAAGACCAGGGTTTGAGTCCCCAATCTTCATCATTGATGAAGACACCTCGGTATCGGACAGTAGGCTCTTGGCTCTCGTATCGTCCGCAGTCCCAATAGAGCTCTGGCTTGTGAGGCACAGACACATCTGCCCACCAGTACCACGGAGACACGCCTATGCGGCGGCTTATCTCATAAAGTCCATAGATAGTGCCTCGTCGGTCGCTGCCTGCCACGACAAGATTGCCTTCGACAACGTCGATAACGAAAGTTTCCCATTTCCCCTTGACCTGGCTCACATCGAGCTTCTTTTGTTTGATGAGTCGGTCGATGAGCTTGCTCTTGCCTATAGTGCCTACCAAGATGTTGCCTTCTGGTGTGGCTGGGGCGAAGGCTACCGCGCATGGTGTGCCTGTGACCTTGCGTACATCTTCACTTAAGTCGCGAGAGGCGCGTATGACGCCTGTCCAATCGCGTTTGTCTACTACTATCACCGAAGCCTTCTTTTCGGTTGAGATACAGAATCGAGTTCCGTCGGCATGTGCGTCCATGAGGAGGACGAACATTACCACAATGATTATAAGTATGCGTTTCATGTTTATAAGTATTGGTTTCACGTCTGTTAGGTTTATGTTTTGAGAATTCTAAAAAAAAAGATTATGTTTTCGGAGGCAAAGTTACAAAAAATAATTTACAACATATATAAGATAATGTTGCACGAATATCAGAAAATGTATCATTGCGGCATTATGTAACAAGCGAGACACATCATGTAACAGGTTCAAGCGCATCAAGCATCGATTGTTCTAAAACAATAATTGCGCACAGAGACTTGTCTGATTGACAGTTGTGCCTCTGTGCGCAATATGTTTCTATTTGCTATACGTTTCTTTAGAACTCAGCAGTCTTTGATGTGAGTTTCTTTAGAACTCGGCAGTCTTTGGTGTG
>JAEDNQ010000146.1 GCA_016302435.1 Bacteroidaceae bacterium | reverse complement strand
TACATGGCAAAATCTGCACTGAACATGGCAAAACAGGCATCTCTGCTCAAAAAATCTTCAATAATATTTTGTCAATTGTCGGAAAACCACTAACTTTGCACTCGTTTTGTGCGAGCTACAGGCTCAGGCGAACAAGAGTTTTAGATTTTATCAACATAATGTCTAACTTTATTAATTAAACAAACAAACAACTTTTTTAAATCATTTATGGCAATTAAAGAAATTAATCCGCTGGTAGATTTCGATTGGGATGCATTCGAGAACGACGGCGTGAGCGCTTCAGACAAAGCCGCTCAGAAAGCAGCCTACGAAGGCACTCTCAACAATGTTAACGACAACGAGGTGGTAGATGGTACTGTTACAGCCATCAACGACCGTGAGGTTGTTGTCAACATTGGCTACAAGAGCGAGGGCATCATCGCACGCAGCGAGTTCCGCTACGCTCCAGACCTCAAGGTGGGAGACACTGTAGAGGTGTACATCGAGAACCAGGAAGACAAGAAGGGACAGCTCATCCTCTCTCACAAGAAGGCACGCCAGAGCCGCTCTTGGGAGCGTGTCAACGCTGCCCTCGAAAGCAATGAGGTCGTTACAGGCTTCGTTAAGTGCCGCACTAAGGGCGGTATGATTGTCGACGTGCTCGGCACTGAGGCATTCCTCCCAGGTTCACAGATTGACGTTAAACCTATCCGCGACTACGATACATTCGTTGGCAAGAACATGGAGTTCAAGATTGTCAAGATCAATCAGGAGTTCCGCAACGTTGTTGTCAGCCACAAGGCTCTCATCGAGGCTGAGCTCGAGCAGCAGAAGAAGGAAATCATCTCTAAGCTCGAAAAGGGACAGATTCTCGAGGGTACTGTCAAGAACATCACTAACTACGGCGTATTCATCGACCTCGGCGGCGTGGACGGTCTCATCCACATCACTGACCTCTCTTGGGGCCGCGTAAGCGATCCTAAGGAAATCGTTGAGCTCGACCAGAAGATCAATGTCGTTATCCTCGACTTCGACGACGAGAAGAAGCGCATCGCTCTCGGTCTCAAGCAGCTCACTCCACACCCATGGGATGCTCTCTCTGCTGACCTCAAGGTGGGCGACAAGGTACACGGCAAGGTTGTCGTTATGGCTGACTACGGAGCATTCATCGAGATAGCTCCAGGTGTTGAAGGTCTCATCCACGTGTCTGAGATGTCATGGAGCGCACACCTCCACTCAGCTCAGGAGTTCATGAAGGTGGGCGACGAGGTAGACGCTGTCATCCTCACTCTCGACCGCGAGGAGCGCAAGATGTCTCTCGGCATCAAGCAGCTCAAGGCTGACCCATGGGAGAACATCGAAGAGAAGTACCCTGTAGGCAGCAAGCACACTGCCAAGGTGCGTAACTTCACTAACTTCGGTGTGTTCGTGGAGGTAGAGGAAGGAGTTGACGGACTCATCCACATCTCTGACCTCTCTTGGACTAAGAAGGTTAAGCACCCATCAGAGTTCACTAAGGTGGGCGAGATGATTGACGTTCAGGTGCTCGACATCGACAAGGACAACCGCCGTCTCTCTCTCGGCCACAAACAGCTCGAGGATAACCCATGGGACAACTTCGAGACAACATTCGCTCAGGACACTGTACACACAGGCAAAATCACTGAAATTCTCGACAAGGGCGCTGTTGTGGCTCTCGAAGATGGCGTAGAAGGCTTCGCTACTCCTAAGCACCTCGTGAAGGAGGATGGCAGCCAGGCTCAGCTAGGCGAGACTCTTGAGTTCAAGGTCATCGAGTTCAACAAGGAGGCTAAGCGCATCATCGTTTCTCACTCACGCATCTTCGAAGATGTAGCTCGTGCAGAGGCTAAGGCCGCTAAGAAGGCTGATTCAGCAGCCAAGAAGGCTAACCGCCCACAGAAGGAGCAGACTCCAACTATAAAGAACGTGGCTGCTTCTACTTCTCTCGGCGACATCGACGCTCTCGCAGCTCTCAAGGCTCAGATGGAGAAGTAATATCTCCTGACATCAAAAGCCGATAGACATATTTCGCATAGGGGAACTTCTCAATTGGGATGTTCCCCTAATTGTTTTGTGCTGAATCGTAATTTTTGTCGAAATATTAAAAGAAAATACGCTTTACTCTTGTTTATTCGGCAGAAATAAGCTAACTTTGCCACGTGTTAAAGAAAATGGCACATTTATTATTGACTAACATAACCTAACAAAGACAGAGCTATATGTTTGCAAAAGAAATTTACATCCAACGCCGCGCTGAACTCAAGCAGCGCATGGGAGAGGGTCTTATCCTTCTATTCGGCAACAATGATTCGCCCAACAATTATCCAGGCAACACATACCGTTTCCGCCAAGACAGCTGCTTCCTGTATTTCTTCGGACAAAAGAGAGAGGGATTGGTGGGTGTCATAGATGTTGACAACGACAAGGAATACATCTTCGGTGACGACATCGACATCGACGACATTATATGGTTTGGCTATGTGCCTTCAGTCAGCGACCTCGCTGAGCAGGTAGGTGTGGCCCAGTCTGCTCCTATGGCTCAGCTCAAAGTTCTCATTGACAGCGCCATGGCAAAGGGACAGACCATCCACTTTGTGCCTCAGTGTCGCCACGACCTGATGATACAGCTCTCTGACCTCGTGGGCATACACCCTCTGCAGAGCAAGGAGAAGGCATCTGTGAAGCTCATCAAGGCCATCGTGGACATGAGGGCCGTGAAGAAGCCTGAGGAGGTGGAGGAACTGGAAAAGGCTGCACAGATAGGATACATGATGCACACTACTGCACAGAAGCTATGCGCCCCAGGCGTGACAGAGAAATACATAGCTGGAGTCATCGAAGGCATTGCCATGAGCCTCGGAGACAGATACTCTTTCCAGTCTATCCTATCCATGCACGGCGAGATACAGCACGGATACCCAAGCCACACACCCATGGAGGCAGGACGACTCATGCTCTGCGACGCTGGAGCCGAGAGCAACGAGAACTACTGCTCGGACAACACGCGTGTCACTCCTATCTCAGGTCACTTCACTCAGCAGCAACGAGAGATATACCTCGCTGTAGAGAAGGCGCACGACTGGGTCATTGAGAATGCTAAGCCTGGAGTAAAATGGCTCGACATGCACCTCGGAGCTTGCCGCATCATCACCGACCACCTCAAAGCCATCGGACTCATGAAGGGCGACACAGACGAAGCTGTGAAGGCTGGAGCGCACGCCATGTTCATGCCTCACGGACTGGGCCACATGATGGGTATGGATGTCCACGACATGGAAGGCCTCGGTCAGAACTACGTAGGTTTTGACGAGGAAGTGCAACCATCCACACAGTTTGGCCTCAACTGTCTCCGCTGCGGACGCCGCATGCAGGAAGGCTTCGTCATGACTGTAGAGCCTGGCATCTACTTCATCCCTCACCTCATCGACCTCTGGAAGAGCCAGGGCATGCACAAGGACTTCATCAACTACGACGCTCTCGATGCCTACCGCAACTTCGGCGGAGTACGTCTTGAGGACGACATCATCATCACCTCTGACGGCTGCCGCACTATCAGCGACAAGATCATCCCATACCACATAGACGAACTCGAAGAGTTTATCAATAATAGATAGAGACCATCGTAAAGAACGAAAATAACGTAAATAACGTAAATAACGTAAATAACAAAAATAACGTAACGAACGCAATTTTCGTCCCCAACGATAACAACGTTCCTCACTCCCCAATAAAAAACCCATAAAAATCCCCATACACAATGAAGAAAAATCTAATTTTGGCAGCACTCCTTGCAGTGTCGGCCCCACTTTTCGCTCAGGAAGACGGTTTCACCTTCACAGTGGTGAAAGCAAACCCAGTGACATCAACAAAGAATCAGAACCGTTCAGGCACATGCTGGGCATATAGTTCTCTTGGCTTCTTTGAGGCAGAACTTATCCGCATGGGCAAGGGCGAGTATGACTTCTCTGAGATGTTTCTTGCTCACAAGACATACGAAGACCGAGCAAAGGCTGCCGTTCGTACTCATGGCGACATCAGCTTCAGCCAGGGCGGCTCTTTCTACGACTGCGTATACTGCATGAAGAACTACGGTATCATTCCCGAGGAAGCCATGCCTCTGCCAGGCACTCTCTATGGCGACACACTCGCTAACTTCACTGAGTTCTTCTCTATTCTCGAGCCCCAAGTGGCGGCTGTAGCAAAAGGCACCCAGAAGAAACTCTCTCCCGTATGGTTCAAGGCCATCAATTCCACCATCGACACATACCTCGGTGAGTGCCCTCAGGAGTTCACATACAAAGGTAAGACCTACACACCCCAGTCATACCTTGCCTCTACTGGCATCAACCCCGATGACTATGTTAGCCTCACATCCTTCACCCACCACCCATTCTACGAGAGCTTCATCATCGAGGTGCAGGACAACTGGCGCTGGGCTTCTTCATACAACCTTCCGCTCAACGAGTTTATGGATGTAATGTACAGTGCCGTACAGAATGGCTACACCTTCGCATGGGGTGCTGACGTGTCTGAGAACGGTTTCTCTCGCCAGGGCGTAGCTGTTTGCCCAGACATTCAACGCTTGAAGGAAGAGAATGGCTCAGACTATGCTCACTGGTTTGGCCCGTCAGCCAAGGTGGACGCACGCACAGCCAGCACCTCTCGTCCTATGCCTGAGATTGAGGTGACACAGGAGATGCGCCAGGAGGCCTATGACAACTGGGAGACTACTGACGACCACGGCATGCTCATCTATGGTATAGCCAAGGATCAGAACGGCAAAGAGTATTTCATGGTGAAGAACTCTTGGGGCACAGACTTCAAGTATAAGGGTGTATGGTACGCTTCAAAGGCATTCGTAGCCTATAAGACCATGAACATCCTCATACACAAGAATGCCATTCCTAAGAATATCGCTAAGAAACTGGGCATAAAGTAAAAAAAACGTTTTTCTTCCAACAAAGCAAGCAGAGCCGAAATCAATCGAGCCATGCCATGAAGATAAACGTCTGCACATATACAAAATCCCATCGTCAGCAGAAAGGCATCCCTACTCCTGGGGATGCCTTTTTGTCTGCATTTTGCAACAGCGAGTTTTGATATAAATTTCTATCCCCAACCATTGTTTAAGCTCAAAAATTATGCCGAATCACCTTCATCATGGATTAAATCATACTATTTTTAACCTCAACGATAAAAAAAAACTCAAAACCCTTTGTCAGTTTCGCAAAAAGTCGTACCTTTGCACTCGCAAATGAGAAACAACCCCACAGAGCTTCAAAACAAGCTAAAAGGGAAGTCTTTTTAAAAGCAACGGAAAACTGGTGCGTTAGTTCAGTAGGTTAGAATACATGCCTGTCACGCATGGGGTCACGAGTTCGAGTCTCGTACGCACCGCCTACCGCAAAAACAACAGGCACGCTCCAAGGCCACAAGAGAGGAGCAAAGGAACACAATACAAACATTTGGTGCGTTAGTTCAGTAGGTTAGAATACATGCCTGTCACGCATGGGGTCACGAG
>JAEDNQ010000145.1 GCA_016302435.1 Bacteroidaceae bacterium | reverse complement strand
ACGAAAGGACGCAAGGAGGGAGAAGGAAGTATAAGTCTTGATTGTAGCATGAGAAAGTAAGTGGGGGTGCAAATGGTTTTTTGGGGTAGGCGGTGCAAGGATTATATAGATAATTCAGCACACCTACTTATGGTCTGTCTTTATGTGTTTCTTTGTCTGTCGAATGCTTGATGAAGCATTTTCAACTTGCAAATATACTGCTTTTTCTCCAATCAGATGTCATCAGAAACCTAAAAACAACAAAATCGCCTGCATTCAGCACCTGCACATACACTGTGCGACCTTGTGCCGAATGCAAGCGATGGCTTGTAGTATAGATTCAATATTGAGATTTCTCTCCGTCTTTATCCTTGCAGGTCTCTTACTTCTTGTAGCATTTCCACACGCTGTCTATCTTTGCCTGTGGCAACTTCTTGGTCAAGAGGCTCACGAGAATGACTACAGGGAAACCACCCACCATGGCGAGGGCGCCGCAGTCGATAGGGTTGATGACATTGCCCATGAGCATGTTGACCACAGTGAAGCCTACACCCCAGATGAAGCATGCCCATACCGATGCTGTGGTCACACCCTTCCAGTAGAGACCGAGGAGGAAGGGGGCGAGGAAGGCTCCTGCCAGAGCTCCCCAGCTGATGCCCATGAGCTGGGCGATGAATGTGGGAGGGTTAAGGGCTATGAGCACTGATATGACGATGAAGAAGACTATGAGCACTCTCATGACGACTACCTTGCGGCGTTCCACCTTGATGGCGACCTCATCGTCTATCTCACCGCTCTTCACCTCCTCCTGCTCCGAACGCTTGTCGCGGTAGATGAGGTCGAGCGTCATTGTAGACGAAGACGTGAGGACGAGAGATGCCAGTGTGGACATGGACGCTGAGAGCACCAGCACCATGACCAGTCCGATGAGTAGGTCGGAGTCGACAGCTGTGTTGAGCATTGTGGGGATGATGTCGTCAAACTTGTAGTTGTGTCTTGCCTCGTTCCATGCTGGCTCGCCAAAGAGACGTCCAAAACCGCCAAGGAAGTAGCAGCCGCCTGCTACCACAAGGGCGAAGAGGGTAGAGATGATGGTGCCGCGCTTGATGGCACTCTCGTCAGTTATGGAGTAGAACTTGCCCACCATCTGGGGCAGACCCCATGTGCCGAGCGACGTGAGCACCACTACACCTATAAGGCTCAACACGTTGGGACCGAACCACGAAGCGAAGTCGCCTGGCTGGAATCCATCGTAGAGCGGACTCTGCAGGTCATGAGCCGTTGGTTCGGCTGCCTTCAGCTTTTCAAGTGCCTCAGCAAAGCCTCCCTGTGAGTTGATGACCACGCAGATGACGGCCGTGATGCCGAAGAGCATGACGATGCCCTGGATGAAGTCGTTGATGGCTGTGGCCTTATAGCCTCCGAGTATGACATAGATGGCTGTCAGCAGGGCCATGATGACGATGCAGTACTCGTAGGGGATGTGGAATCCCATGTCGAAGAGCTTGGATATGCCGCTGTACACACCTGCTGTGTAGGGTATCAGAAACACGAAGGCAATGATGGAAGCTGCCACTCTGAGGCCTTGGCTGCTGAAGCGCGTGCCGAAGAAGTCGGGCATGGTGCGAGAGTTCAGGTGCTGGGTCATCAGTTTGGTGCGGTGGCCCAAAATGAGCCATGCCAACAGCGAACCGATGATGGCGTTGCCAATGCCAATCCACGAACTTGCCAGTCCGTATTTCCATCCGAACTGACCTGCGTAGCCCACAAAGACTACTGCTGAGAAATAACTTGTGCCGTAGGCAAAGGCCGAAAGCCATGGACCCACAGAGCGTCCGCCAAGCACGAATCCGTCCACACTGTTGGCTTGCTTGCGAGAGTAGATGCCTACAGCCACAGTCATGACGAGGAAGATGAGTGTGATGATAATCTTTATTAACATGAGTATTTGTGTTGTTTTGTTAGTTGAATCTTATCTGCATCTGGCACATCACACCGTGGTTGGCACCATGGCGGAAGACACCATTCTCCACATACGTGTTCTTGTAGACATACTGCACCTGGAAGCGGCAGTTCTTGTAGAACCAATATTGCAGACCTGCCACAGCCTTGTGCTGATCCATCTTCAGGTCTGTGTTGAAGTTGAAGAAGTCATACGAACCCACAAAGTCAAGCTTGTCTGCCATGATAGGCACACATCCTGTCAGATATGCTCCGCGGCTTGTGGTGTTTTTGTCCTTTCCTTCGAGATACTCGCCGTGGATATGCAGCGGCTTTGTGTTATAGTCGAAACCTGCTGTCCAGCGGTTGCGCTTATAGTCCTCGCCTACCTGTATGTCGGGGCAATAGAGGGATGCCGCCTTGGCGTGTCCTCGGCCTATCTGTCCTGAGGCTACGAGCGTCAGTCCCTTCACGGGCTTGAAGTCGAGGCGGCCAATGAAGTCTTTCTCACGGTTGCCGTCTTTCTTATTCACTCCCGTACCGTTGAGGATGTTCACCTCGTAGCGCAGCTTGCCATCGTTGGTCTCGCCAAAGAGAGCCAGACCAAGGTCGCGTCCATACTGCACGCCGAAGAGAGGGTCAGAACCGCATCCTGTCAGATATGTCACACCGTCTGCATACACATCGATGACCTCCTGGCCTGTAGGAGACAGCTTGTTCTCGTATGACAGGGCGTTCTTAAACTGTCCAAACCTCACGGTCAGAGCCTTGTTGTTTGTGAGGCGGTAGTCGGTATAAAACTCCTGAACTACGCTTGAGAAGTCGTGCATGAAGAGGAATGACCAGCGGTCGGTAATCTGAGCGTTAGCCCAGAAGAGCACACGCTTTATGTCAAATGTGTTGGTGTGCTCCTGTGCTCCCTTCGACATGTAAGTGTAGCCGCCCTGGGCGTAACCATGCAACTTTATGCGGTTAGCAAGGTCTTTTGTCCAGTCGGGGGCATTCTGTATGGCCGATATAATAGTGGCAGATGAATTGGTTTCGCTGCCTGTGGGCGCAGCCTTGTCCATGTCCGCAATTTCTGCATCCAGTGCTGCCTCTACCTTGGCAGACTCCGTGTCGATGACTACGGCCTTGTCCTCTTCAGCGTGCAGGCCATACCACGCCATGCCGCTTGCCAAGAGCGCAAGCACATACTTTTTTCTGAACAGCATAATGTTTTTGTTTGTGTTTAATGATGAAACAATGGTTTGAGATTCTGATTTGTTGTTCTTATACGACCTTCCCTGCCATACTGTAAGAATAACAGGTGAAAATCCTTGCAAAGATAGTGAATACTCCCCATACAAGATACAAATTGATAAAAGAATGTTAATATTATTGAGAAAATTGTATCTAAACCCTGTATTTTGATAACTTTATGAAATAAGTTTCACCATTTTTTATTCATATGTGTAGAAAAATCCGTACCTTTGCACCCAGATTGCTGTTAGGACACACCCAACGTGGCTCATTGCAGCCTACATCCGCCACTCCGCTTACATTATATATAATAATGAGTACACGTATGCGAGTGGCTTCCACACATCAACAATATCAACCCTACGCACAACATCACAACGCACCTCATGAACAGATACATAGAAATAATGGACACCACACTCCGTGACGGCGAACAGACCAACGGAGTCAGCTTCGTGCCCCATGAGAAACTCATGATAGCACGTACCCTCCTGCTCGACCTCAACGTAGACCGCATAGAGGTGGCGAGCGCACGCGTCTCCGACGGAGAAAAAGAGGCTGTCACCAACATCTGCCGATGGGCAGCCCAGGCAGGCATGATAGATAGGGTAGAGGTGCTCGGATTCGTCGACGGCACCACCTCGCTCGACTGGATACACGAATGCGGATGCCGCAACATCAACCTCCTCTGCAAGGGTAGCGAGCGACACTGCCGCTTCCAACTTAAGAAGACACTACAGGAACACATAGCCGACATCAAGAGCAGCCTCGACTACGCACGCCAACTCGGCATCAATGTCAACATCTACCTCGAAGACTGGTCGAACGGAATGAAGGACAGCCCCGACTACGTCATGGCATTCATCGACTCGCTCAAGGACGAAGGCGTCAGACGATTCATGCTGCCCGACACACTCGGCATACTCAATCCGTCTCTCACAGCCACCTTCATGCGCATGATGACATCGCGCTATCCTGACCTTCACTTCGACTTCCATGCCCACAACGACTACGATCTGGCTGCTGCCAATGTCCTCGCCGCCGTCATGGAAGGATGCTGCGGAGTGCACACTGCCGTCAACGGACTCGGCGAACGAGCAGGCAACGCTCCCATATCGTCTGTTCAGGCCATACTCAACGACCATGCGCGCGTACATACTCATATTAAGGAAGAACAGCTTGGCAAGGCTGCATCGCTCGTCGAGAGCCTCTCAGGCATAGCCATACCGCCTAACAAGCCCATAGTGGGCGACAGCGTCTTCACACAGGTGGCAGGAGTCCATGCCGACGGCGACAAGAAAAACAACCTCTACTGCAACGATCTCCTACCCGAACGCTTCGGACGCAAACGCGAATATGCCCTTGGCAAAAACTCTGGCAAGGCCAACATACTCAAAAATCTCGAAGAACTCGGACTCGAACTCACATCTGAGCAGACACGGCGCGTCACCGACCGCATCATCGAACTTGGAGACAAGAAGCAACTCGTCACACAGGAGGACCTCCCATATATCGTTGCCGACGTACTCAAACACTCCGCCCCCGACGACTGCGTGCGACTCATCTCCTACATGGTCTCCACAGCCTATGGTCTCAAGCCTATGGCGTCAGTCAAGCTCGAGGTCAACGGACAGGTCTTCGAGGAGTCTGCCATGGGCGACGGTATGTACGATGCCTTCGTCAGAGCCGTGCGCCACATCTACCGCGACAAGCTCAACCGTCCCTTTCCCTGGCTTACCAACTATCAAGTCAGCATCCCGCCAGGCGGACGCACAGACGCACTCGTGCAGACCAGCATCTCCTGGACATACAACGACAAGGCATACCGCACTCGAGCCCTCGATGCCGACCAAACAGAAGCTGCCATCAAGGCCACCATCAAGATGCTCAACATCATTGAGACGGCATAGCCCGCAGGACCTCTACTCCCTACAAGAGTAGGCGTCCTGACAGAATTGAATATGGTAAGGGGTGTGCAAGGATTATATGGGGTGTTCTATAAATTAGCTTGAGGCGATTTTGAGGCTATCATGCAGCAGATGTCTCTTATGAATGAAGGAGCGATGCGGGCATCGTGACTGAATGAAAAAGAGACAGATGCAAATGAGAGTCCAAAATCGGCCAAGCAAAAGAGACACCCTGATAGAAACATGAAAACTAATTTATAGAACACCCCATATGTAAGTAGGTGTGCAAAATTATTTTTATAATAATTGTATTGATTAGTGATGCATAACCAGTATGTGACATAAAGGAGTGTAGTGACTCCTACTCGACTGTTGTCACTTGCTGATAATGCGCAGTAGGCGGTGCAAGGATTATATAAATAATTTTGCACACCTACTTATAATTCTGCACACCTACTTATCAGTTTTTTCTCTCAACATAACTTCTCCACTA
>JAEDNQ010000144.1 GCA_016302435.1 Bacteroidaceae bacterium | reverse complement strand
CCTCAGGTTTACGATAACTAACCCTCAGGTTTACGATTTACCCTATCTTGTTCCTCTTTCCTTTACTATACCCTTCAGCATGTTCCATGCTATAGGCAGGGGGTTGATATGCTTATGCACCATATACCAACCAGCTTCCTTCACACTTCTCCACGCTGCTTCCGCCGTTCCGTAGATGTAGTTGAAACATGCACCCTTGCTTTGCTGCAAGGCAGGACTGGTGGAAAATCGACTTTGGCTGCCTGTAGTCTCCATCGGAGTCTGTACTATGGGGATGTCCAGATATATATGTCGATGCCCCTCACACACTGCGTCATGCAGCCATACCTGTTCCTCTCCAGAACAAAACTGGGAACTGCCTAAGCCGAAGCGGTTGCTGAAAAGCGTCTCCACTCTACGGCGGAACGTTATTTCCACCGAGCAGACGTAGGGAGCAGGGTAGGGGTGGAGCGGTCGGCCATCGAGAGTCAAGGCTTGAAAGGTAATGATGTCAGCCTCTGGATGCATTTCATACGCCTTTCTGATAGCAGCCATGTACTCAGGCTTATACCTGCAGTCGTCGTCACCGACGACCAGGATGTCCGCATCGGCATGCGCTATGGCGTTATTGCGGTTGCGGCTTAGCCCCTTTCCTTCGAGCAGCGTCAGTCTCACATCCTTGCGCTCCTTCAGCACATCGGGGATGAGGTCGAGGTAGGCTTTGTCTGTGTATTCCATTGAAACAACATAGCTGATGCCGTCTTGCGGAGGCATCAGCATGTGTGGTATGCGTTTTATACCATTGTCGATGGTACATATCAAAATGTCTATTGTCATGGCAGGAAAGAAAGAGGTGACGTTGAAGATTAGAACTGTTCCAAGATGCGTATCCTCTCTTCCGTGCTGGGGTGAGTGCTGAACATTGAGTTGAGCATGTCCATAAAGTTTTTGGCCGTCTTGCCTGGGTGGATGATAAAGAGCTGGGCCACGTCCTCACGCCCTACGTTGCGCAAGCCGGGGTCAGCCGATATCTTCCTCAGAGCAGAAGCCAAGGCACGCGGATTGCGAGTCATCTCTGCCCCTCCAGCATCGGCCATGAACTCCCTCTTCCTCGAAATGGCAAAGCGGGTCAGCGAAACAAGGAAATAAGCTATGGCTGAACAGATGACGGCTGCAATGCCAATCAACACGATGGCTCCTCCTCCCTTCTCGTTCTTTCTGTTGCCACCTCCGTAGAGAAAAGTCCTGAGTACGGTCTGCGAGATGATGGAAAGCACTGTGGAGAGTATGCCAACGAAGACGATGCTGATGATGAGCACCTTGGTGTCGCGGTTGCGTATGTGTGTCAGCTCATGAGCTATCACCCCTTCCAGCTCCTCATCGGAGAGCACGTCCATGATACCAGTGGTGAGAGTCACCGTATAGGTCTTCTTATTGATGCCTGAAGCGAAAGCGTTGAGCTGAGGGTCGTTGATGATATTGATTTTGGGCATGTCCATTCCGCAGCTCATGCAGAGGTTCTCCACCATGTTGTATATGCGAGGATTCTCCCTTCGCTCCAGTGGGCGCGAACCCGTAGCGCTCTGTATCATCTGAGAGTGGAACGTATAGGCTATGAGCAGCCATATACCCACGATGCCTACAGCCCAGGGCGCCATGCCTATCCATGTCTCGTTGACCATGGTCCAGTCTACGTTTGTCTCAGTCCCTTGGTACGTCTCGTGAGTCTGCAAGCCAAAGATAATGCAGAAGACCCACAGCATGCAGAGTATGATGCAAGGGAACATCAGGATCAGAAAGATGCTGTTCCTGTTGTTCCTGTTTATCTGTGTCTGGATTCCTACGTATTGCATATTTGTGTAAGTCGTTGCTTGTAGTTCTCCCCTCTTGGGGATTGGGCTTGATTGTTAGAAGCTGATTTCGGGTGCCTTGTCCATGGCTGCGCGCTGAGAAGCCTCTATCTCGTACATCTTTTCAGTGTGGAAACCGAACATGCCTGCAAGCAGATTGCCCGGGAAGGTCTGCACGGCATTGTTGAGCTCGCGTGTGGCAGAGTTGAAAAAACGGCGCACGGCTGCCAGCTTGTTTTCTATGTCGCTGAGTTCTTGCTGGAGTTGCATGAAGTTTTGGTTGGCCTTGAGGTCGGGATAAGCCTCGACAGACACCTTCAGTCCGGCGAGAGCCGATGTGAGCATTTGGTCTGCTGCCATCTTGTCCTCAATGTTTTTGGCGCTCATGGCGGCTGTACGGGCAGCCGTCACAGACTCGAGCAGCCCTTTCTCGTGAGCCGCATATCCCTTGACTGTGGCCACGAGTTGAGGCACAAGGTCATATCTCTGCTTGAGCTGCACGTCTATGTCTGCAAATGCGTTCTCACGGTTGTTGCGCAGTCTTACAAGGTTGTTGTAGATGCTGATTCCGATTAATACTACGCCAGCGATGATGGCGATGATGATGATTGTAGTACTCATTTCGTTCTTGATATTAAAGTTGTTTGATAATAATTTTAGTGCAAAGTTATCATTTCTTCTCCGAACAGCCAAACTTATCGTGTGTTTTTTTATCACTCATGTGTAATACACCAACTTCCATTTGTCAATAGCGTCAGTGCCGGCTGTCGGTCGAAAACATATATATATGACCTCTCGACAGCAATAATCACCCATCTTAGGGATAAAATCTTTGCATATATATCTAAAAAGTAGATGCTGATAAGTATTGATTCGTATAAAATCCTTAACTTTGCAAGTTGAAAACCTTGTCAGGCTCATATCCTGACTACAGACATAAACATTGAGAATAATAAAAATCAAATATATGACAGCTAAAGAAATACGCGAGTCTTTCAAAAAATTCTTTGAAAGCAAGCAGCACCTCATTGTGCCATCAGCTCCAATGGTAGTCAAGGACGACCCCACACTGATGTTCACCAATGCAGGCATGAACCAGTTTAAGGATATTATCCTTGGTAACGCAACCCCCAAGTCACGCCGTCAGGCCGACAGCCAGAAGTGCCTCCGCGTCAGCGGCAAGCACAACGACCTCGAAGAGGTAGGCCACGACACCTACCACCACACCATGTTCGAGATGCTCGGCAACTGGTCCTTTGGCGACTACTTCAAGAAGGAAGCCATCAGTTGGGCATGGGAATATATCGTTGATGTACTGAAGATAGACCCCAAGGACCTCTATGCAACAGTCTTCGAGGGCAGTCCCGAAGAAGGGCTCAGCCGAGATGAGGAGGCTGCTTCCATCTGGGAACAGTTCCTCCCCAAAGACCATATCATCAACGGCAACAAGCACGATAACTTCTGGGAAATGGGCGATACAGGCCCTTGTGGCCCATGCTCAGAGATTCACATAGACTCTCGCTCAGAGGAAGAGAAGGCACAGACACCAGGACGTGAACTTGTCAACAAAGACCATCCTCAGGTCATCGAGATATGGAACCTCGTCTTCATGCAGTTCAACCGCAAGGCCGACGGAAGCCTCGAAGGCCTTCCTGCCAAAGTTATAGATACAGGCATGGGCTTCGAACGCCTCGTGCGCACACTCCAGGGCAAGACATCCAACTACGACACTGACGTTTTCCAGCCACTCATCAAGGTGCTGGGCGACATGGCAGGCTGCAAGTATGGCGACGACGAGAAGAAGGACATAGCCATGCGCGTCGTCGTTGACCACCTCCGTGCCATTGCCTTCGCCATTGCCGACGGACAGCTTCCATCCAATGCAAAGGCAGGATATGTCATCCGACGCATCCTCCGCCGCGCAGTACGCTACGGCTATACCTTCCTCGGCCAGAAAGAAGCCTTCATCTACAAGCTTGTTCCCACTCTCGTCGAGGAGATGGGCGAAGCCTTCCCAGAGATAGCAGCACAGCAGAAACTCGTCATGAAGGTCATGCAGGAAGAAGAGAACTCCTTCCTCCGCACACTTGAGAATGGTATCCGACTCCTCCAAGATGTCATCGACCAGACCAAGGCTGAGGGCAAGACAGAGGTGGCAGGCGACAAGGCCTTCAACCTCTTCGACACATTCGGCTTCCCACTCGACCTCACCGAACTCATCTGCCGCGAGCAGGGACTCAGTGTCGACGAGAAAGGCTTCGATGTGTGCATGCAGGCACAGAAGAACCGCGCACGCAATGCTGCTGAAGTGAAGATGGGCGACTGGGTATATGTAGGCGAGGACGGAACAGAAAGCGAATTTGTCGGCTACGACTACACAGAACATCCTACACACATTATTAAATATAGAGAGGTGCAGCAGAAGAAGCGCACAGCCTATGAAGTTATCCTCGACAAGACACCATTCTATGGCGAGATGGGTGGTGAGGTCGGAGACTCTGGTGTCCTCGTCAGCGAAAATGAGGAAATCAAGGTCCTCGACACAAAGAAGGAAAACGGTGTGGCTATCCATATCGTTGACAAACTCCCCTCACAGCCAGAGGCAGAGTTCATGGCATGTGTTGACGTAGAGCGTCGCCGAGCCATTGAGGCCAACCACACTTGCACCCACCTCCTCGATGAAGCACTCCGCCAAGTCCTTGGCGCACATGTAGAGCAGAAGGGCTCACTCGTCACAGCCGACAGCCTCCGTTTCGACTTCTCACACTTCGAGAAGGTCACAGCAGAGCAGCTGCGCGAGGTAGAGCATATCGTCAATGCCAAGATACGTCAGGACATTCCTCTTAAGGAGTATCGCGACTACCCGATAGAAGAAGCCAAGAAACTTGGAGCCATAGCCCTCTTCGGAGAGAAGTATGGCGACAGGGTGCGCATAGTGCAGTTTGGCACATCAGTAGAGTTCTGTGGTGGTTGCCACGCTTCCAGCACAGGATGTCTCGGCATGGTGAAGATAATCAGCGAGAGTTCTATTGCAGCAGGAGTGCGCCGTATAGAAGCCATCACAGGCAAGGGTGTAGAAGACATGCTTGACGGTATGCAAGATTTCGTTGCCGACCTCAAGTCCCTCTTCAACAATGCTCCTGACCTCATGGCTACCATCCAGAAGGCTATCTCAGAAAACAAGGAACTACAGGCGCAAGTCGATAGCTTCAAGGCTCAGAAGGCTCAGGAGTACAAGAAGGCTCTCATAGAGAAAGCCCGAGACATCAATGGAGTCAAGGTCATGTCATCAGTCTTCCCTCTCGATGCTCAGAACGCCAAAGACATAGCCTTCCAGCTCCGTGGCCAGTTTGCAGACCACTTGCTTGTCGTCATCGGCAGTGTGGATAATGGCAAGCCAACGCTCACAGTGTCCCTCTCTGACGACCTCGTCAAGGAAGGCAAGAACGCAGGAGCCCTCGTTAGGGAAGCCGGCAAACTCATCAAGGGAGGTGGCGGCGGTCAGCCACACTTTGCCACAGCAGGCGGCAAAGACCCTGACGGATTGCAGGCAGCCGTGACAAAGATCATAGAGCTCGCTGAGCTGTAATATATAGCATCGGCGGCAGAGCATAAGGCTCTGCCGCCGATGTTTTTTGAAGGAGGATAAAGGAAATGGAAAACTCTGAAGTCATAGATATTATAGAACTCCAATAAGCTATAGAAGCTATAGAAATCATAGAACCTATAGCAGTCATAGAACCTCTACTCCAAAACCTGTTCATCTTTCC
>JAEDNQ010000143.1 GCA_016302435.1 Bacteroidaceae bacterium | reverse complement strand
CCCCATTGTACCTGATTCTTCTACTCCTTCAGCACCACTTCTGCCTCCACCTTTGCCACCTTTCTTATCTGCCAGAATATGGTGACTAAGATGAGGAGAGCCATTGCCACAAGTATGGCAGGATACAGCCACAGGGGTATGGGTGCCTGCCGGACGTACTGCATCTGCCACTGGTGCATGAGGTAGTAGCCAACGGGGAAGGCGATGATGCCGCCGATGATGAGCATGCCCATGTATTCGCGGAGGAACAGTCGGTAGATGTCCCATGTGCCAGCACCGTGTATCTTGCGCAGAGCGACCTCTTTCCTCCTTCGCTCGCAGGCAAGACTCACGATGCTGAACATGCCGAAGATGGCAATCAGTACGCATACGGCGGTGATGAGCATGAGGAGGTGGCAGAGGGTTTGCTCGGACTTGAGGTATTCCTCGTATATGGATTCTGAGTTGATTAACATGAGACTTATGTTCTTATCATCCCCATAGAGCTTCTGCTTGGTCTTCTCCTCTAATTTCTGTTTCAGTTTCCTTACATCGGTGCCTTCCTTCCATTGGATAGGGAAGTCCACAACGAACCAATAGTCAAAGTTAGGCTCTAACGTGTGAACGAACTCCATGGACTGGGTAGGCGTAGTGGGCGACATGTAGGACAAGTCTTTCACGATGCCCTTGATGGTATAGACATGCGTGTCGTATTCGTCAGTTGAGCGATACTGTCCGCCCACCTTGCCTTGCTCGCCCAGGAGTTTTGCTGCCGTCTCGTTGATACAAACCAATGATTCGTCATCCTTGCTGCTGATGAACTCTCCGTCCACCATTTGCATTTCCATGAAGCGATAGTAATGTTCGTCAGCTTGGACGGAGAGTAGCTTGTGCGTTTTACCATCCTCCATAGCTATCTCACATGTATTCTGGAAACCACGGGAAATGGGATAGATGTAGCCTACGAGGAACTGCTCCAGTTCTGGCCATTGCTTCAGTTCATCTTCCAATCGTTTGACATACGCTGAGTTTTCGCCATCTTCAACAGGTCTGAAAAAATCAATGTAGCCTCGGTTGTGCTTGTTGAAACCCATGTCGGGCGAATGTAGGAGGAATTGTATCTGGTTCATCATCATGACGGAGCAGAACACGGTGGCGAGACTTACTGCCAGCTGTAGTATCATCAATCCTCCACGCACACCGCCCAGCAGACTTCTGCCGTTAGGTTGCTTGCGCTTGTCGAGTGCCTGCTGCAGTTGCTTGCGACAGCAAACATAGACTATCAGTGCTGTGGCAAGAAGCGATACGAGGGCTGCCGCCAATGCAAACACAAGGAACCAGGCGATGAAGAACCAATCAGGTTCGCCGAAAATGCAGCATACATCCTTGAAGTCCTCAATCGTAAGACTCACGATACCAGTTGCGATAAGTGTGGAAATGGTAAGTATAATGATCGGTTCTGTAGCCACGAGCGCGATGAGATTGCCCATCGTGGCTCCATGCACATAGCGCAGAGCCAGTTCGCGCTGACGGATGCGGATGCGAGTGACGAGCATCGTGAAGTAGTTGAACAGGGCACAGCAGATGACGATGATACCCAGGACGAAGAACAACTGCAAGTGATTCTGCTCCACCTCCTTCTGTACAAAGTCTGTGTGCTCACGTAGCTGGCTGAGTGGAAGGAGGTTGTAGGAGTGTTGTTCTGTAAAGGTAATATCGATTTTCTCGCCTGTCTCTGCGTCGTACGTCTCATGGCGCATTGTTACCTCTTCGTGCTCCAGTGCCTTCTTGAGCGCTGCCACATTCTCGGGCTTCACTCTGGCGAAGGTGGTCATGGTGATATTAACTGTAGTGTCGTATAGTTTTAGGTCAATACCCTTCAAGAAGTCATAGGGGAAGGAGGTTGGCCTCTGTGGATCTTCGACGATAGCCACAACAGTGACATAGTATTGTTCGCCGTAGTAATCGAACCAGACTTTCTGCCCTACAGCATTCTTGCCATGAAAGAGATTCTCTGCCATCGAACGGGTAAGTGCCACCTCTTCATACTTGAGGTTCAGTTGTTTCCGTCCGTCAAGCACCTTGATGCCAAGCATCTCCTGCACGTTATTGTCAATCTCCAAACTGCTCCCATTGAAACTGTCCTCAGCCTCCGGCGACACCTTAAAGGCACCTACACTCCGCATCATTCGCGACAGCAACTCTATCTGCGGATGTGCTTCTGCCAGACGTCCCGCATCGGGATATGACAGTTGGTTTGACAATCCTGTTTCCATATAGTACCCCGAAGCATCTGCATACTGCACCAGAAACACATCATCGTGCTCTGGCCACCATGTGTCATACTGTGTTTCATACCTCAGCCACAGGGCCGAGAGTGCGAAACATACCATGCCTACCGTCAGCGAGAGGATGCTGACGGATGTCTGCCACTTGTACTTGAGGAGATTGCGCCATGCAATCTTGATGTTATGAAAAACCATGCCAAAACCATCTTTACATTTCCACTTCGTTGACAATCTGTCCGTCAAACAGATTGACCACTCTATCCGCATAGCTGGCATCTCGCTGCGAGTGGGTAACCATGACGATGGTGGTACCTTCACGGTGCAATTCCTTTAGGAGTTCCATAACCTCACGACCGTTCTTTGAGTCGAGGTTACCTGTAGGCTCATCGGCAAGGATGAGTTTCGGGTTCGAGATTACGGCACGGGCGATAGCCACACGCTGCTGCTGACCGCCAGAGAGCTGGGAAGGGAAGTGCTTGGCACGATGTCCCATGGCTACACGGTCGATGACCGCCTTGACAGCCTCCTTGCGTTCCTTGGCTGACACACCCATATAGAGTAGAGGAAGTTCGATGTTCTCGCTCACATTCAGTTCGTCAATGAGGTTGAACGATTGGAATACGAAACCGAGTGCTCCCTTGCGCAGCTTGATGCGGTCGCTCTCGCTGAGCGTGCTCACGTCCTTGCCGTCGAGCATGTATGTGCCCTCCGATGGTGAGGAGAGCAAGCCAAGGATATTGAGCAATGTTGACTTGCCACATCCCGAAGGACCCATGATGGCTACAAATTCACCTGCCTTGACTTCGAGGCTAACTTCACGCAGAGCCCATGTCTCTACGTCTTCAGTACGAAAAACTTTCTTGATATTTTCAATCTTAATCATAATGTTGTATGTTTTATCGTTTGTAAATTCTATTTTGTCTATTCCTTCGCTATCAACTCCTCGCATTCCACTTTCATTACTTTCCTGATGTGCCAGCTGACTATGAGGGTGATGAGAATGATAACTATGAGTGAGCCAAGGATGCACGGAACTGTTGGTGTGAGAGTTCCTTTGACGGAATCAGGCGATATCCCATTCATCATATTGTTGAAGAGCAATGCGCCCGGAATGGCGATGAGGAGTGAGAGGATGATAAGGATGATATAGATACGTCCGAAGAGGCGATAGATGTCTCGACTTAATGCTCCGTGTACCTTGCGTATTGCCACCTCCTTCTTGCGTGAGCGGGTGTCGAGGGCGATGGTGCTGTAGATGCTCATGGCGCACATGATGATAGCTACAAGACCAAGTATCAAGGCAACAGTCCTCATGATCTTCGTCACGCCAATCTCAACCTTATCCTCTACAAAATTCTTAGCCATCTTGTCCGTAATAGATGGCTCTATGCGATTTATCGTTTCCTCTACATCCTTCATGAGAGCAGAATACTTCCCTGGCTTAGGAACAGCTACATACTCTGTCCCCGTACTTTCATTGTCTGGATGGATAAATAATGAGACATCCATACTTGTATAAGGAATGTGTGGTATCGTTCCTGCAATAGGTAAGGTCTTTTCACCTCCAGGCCATACAGGCATCGTGAGAGTCCCATTGTCTATGATTCCTAACTCTTTGAACGTATTGTACTGTTTTTCATTCAATATCACGCACTCATTGGTATTGACACTCTTGCTGAACCAATGCGCCTGTATTTTGTAGAAGGAAAGCAATGAAGTGTCTGTAGCGCAAAAGAATAGGATGTAGTTCCTGCCTTGCAGAGCTTCCATAGCATCGGGACTTTCGCTTACATTTATAACCTCAAAGTGACCCATGGAGTGGCATATCACTCTGTCCACATCAGGCAATTGCTTTATGTCCTTGATGATCTGCTTTGGGCTTTCGCTACTGCCAATATTCAAGACTATGCATTCCTTGTACAGACTCTCGTCATCAGGTAGGTGAAAGGTCGATAGCATCTTGTCTGCCCAGCTGAGAGTAATGAATGTGCCGCAGACAAACAGGATGCTTATGGCTATCTGAATACCCAATGTGATATTGCGGAAGATGTGGGTACGACTGCGTTGCATGTTGACTGCAAGTCCTTGCTCTGCCTTACAGATATGCACAAGGGCACCCCAAATGATTATGCTGCAGATGACCAACAGAAGAACACCTGTCTGTAAGCAATAAAGACTGAGGTCGTGAAAAGCAAACCCTCCCTCATTTACAATCTCGCTCAGATATGTGTATAGGAAATTCTCGACCCATTTGCCCATAAGCATAGCCATGAAAACTGCCATGCTGATAGTAATCAGTATTTCTGTGATGAAGAGACCGAATAGATCCCTGCGTGTGGCTCCATTCACAATACGTAGCGAGACCTCACGGCGACGGCTCCAGAATAGTTGGATCTGCATACGTAGGAATCCGATGACTGCGGCAACGAGGATGAGTGAACCAACAAGATAGACAAGGAAATTGATCAGCAGGCAATTTTTTACATCATCTTTGTCTGCATCTCTTTTAAGGTCGGCTTTAAGCCCTAATGGCTTTATACGTGAGTTGATTTCATTCAGAAGTTGAGTCTCTGTATATCCTTCCTTTAGTACAACATGAACCCAAGTCGCATAGTCATCACAATCAGAGCCACATTTGTCACCTTCCGCATCACCAAAAGAGATATACATGTTACGAGAATTGAGAGGGCTGTCAAACTCCGAGAAATCCTCACAGACATCCACTATCTTAAATGGTATGGGCAGTGAACCGTTTGTGTAAGTCTGTACCACACCTATGGGGCTCTTGTCGCCAAAGAGGATTGTAGCCATATTTTTACATATAACGGCTTCGCCAACTCCAAGCTTCTTAACCTTCTCACCAGTGATGGCAGAGCGGAAACCATGAAATGCTAACAACTCCGGGTCGATAACGGTATAGTTGACTTGCATCTTTTGCGTAGTGGAATCCGGAAAATGAAATTCCATTTTATTGCCGTATGTCACACCATTTGGCACAGCTAACTTCTCAGCAAATCTCAATCCACCGTCGCGTTTTAATGCACGAACGATTTCCTTATTGACTCGTGTCCAATTAGCATCAGCATCAGGTGCACGATTAAGCGAGTCGAACCATATCTGATACGACCTGTCGTAATACGACTGATAATAAAGTGATGGTAGCTTTACTCTTTCGATTGCCCCGTGGACAAACGCGAACGTGACAATGCCGATGGCAATGCTCAGCACCGATATTACGGTCTGCAGCTTGTACTTCATTAAATTGCGTACTGCAATCTTCAAGTTGTGAATCAATAAACTCATATCTTCTATGTTAAAAAGTTATACATTTTATTAAGGTGTCCAGTTTGATGTGAAAATCAGGTACAATGGAGCCATCAGGTGCAACGGGCTGAAAGCCCAACGAGCGCTTAGCCCAGGGCAAGCGAAGCGACACCCTGGGTAA